>DKFG01000114.1:5137-5344 GCA_002452325.1 Geobacter sp. UBA6802 | reverse complement strand
TTGACATGCTTACAGACCCGCCAGGCAAAATCAAGGGCAGCCAGCTCCTGTGCCGTGGGCTGACGCTCGCTAACCACCTTGCACTCAGTGGCTGCCACCATGCCCAGGTCACGCCCCTGCAGCAACAGGCCGCCCACCACCCGCTTCAGATCAAACCCGGTCTGCAGATGACCGGCCAGCAGCGGCACCTGCATCACCCGCACATTC
>DKFG01000114.1:4477-4970 GCA_002452325.1 Geobacter sp. UBA6802 | reverse complement strand
CCACGCCGCAGGGGTTGGTATGCTTAATGATGACCGCTGCCGGTTTGTCGTTAAACTCCTTGACGGTCTCAATGGCAGCGTCCAGATCAATGATATTGTTAAAGGAGAGCTCCTTGCCCTGCAGCTGCAGCGCGTTGGAGACACAGGGCTCGGAGATGTTCCGCTCCACATAGAAGGCAGCTGACTGATGAGGGTTTTCACCATAGCGCAGATCCTGGGCCTTTTTGACCTGAATGGTAAAGGTCTCGGGGTACTCCACGGCNNCGGGCCCCCAGCCAGTTGGAAATGGCGCCGTCGTAGGCAGCCGTGTGCTGGTAGACCTTGACCGCCAGACGGAAGTTGGTCTTGGAAGAAACCGCACCGCCATTGGCAGCCATCTCCTCCAGTACCGCAGCGTAATCAGCCGCATCCACCAGTACGGTTACATCATGATTGTTTTTGGCAGCGGAGCGCAGCATGGTGGGTCCGCCGATATCAATGTTCTCAATGGCAT
>DKFG01000114.1:303-4373 GCA_002452325.1 Geobacter sp. UBA6802 | reverse complement strand
GGTGCAGGGTCTTGACCCGACCATCAAGCATCTCGGGAAAACCGGTAAATTCAGAGACGTCCTTGACGGTCAAGCCTGCGTCACGCAACAGTTTGGCTGTTCCACCGGTAGACAGGATCTCAACACCATACCCCGCCAATGCTCTGGAAAACTCAACAATACCGGTCTTGTCGGAAACACTGATCAGCGCCCGAGTGATCTTTGCCATGGTTGCCACCTCTTCACTGTTATTTAGAATGTGATTTTCTTAATGGGGGAATAGCCGGAGGTGTCTTGTATCATGGCCTCAAGAACCTGCCAAGAGCTTTCGAAACGGCTTTCTGTATACATCACCAGGGGCTCAGATCACCAGCAGCGGGCGCTGGCGTCGGGGCAGCACCTCACCCACCAGCCGGGCAAACACCCCTTCCTGATCGGCATGGGTAAGAAAACGGCGGGCATCGACCGGACTGAACGTGATCAGCAGACCACCGGAGGTCTGGGGATCGAACAGCGGCAGCAGGAGATCGTCTGCATGGGGTCCGATCTCCAGCTGATCACGGTAAAAACTGCGGTTCTGATAACAACCGGACGGCACCATGCCGTCTGCAATCTGTTCCGGCACTCCCTGCATCAGCGGTATTGCTGCCAGTTCAAGCTGCAGGGTAACACCAGCCCCCAAGGCCATCTCACAGGCATGGCCGATCAGTCCAAAACCGGTCACATCGGTGCAGGCTGAAGGACGGTACTGCAGCATCAGCTCTGCTGCAACACGATTCAGCAGCGACATCCAGCCCACCGCCTCTGCCTCCTGAGCTTCAGTTGCCATTTCACCCTTGACAGCGGTGGCAAGGATACCACTGCCCAGCGGCTTGGTCAGCACCAGCAGATCACCGGCCCGGGCAGTGCTGTTGCGCAGGATCGCGCCGGGATGGACCGTACCGGTAACAGAAAGGCCGTACTTAAACTCCTCATCTTCAACCGTATGTCCGCCCACCAGACAGCACCCGGCCTGATTGATGGCATCCTGCCCACCGGCCAGCACCTCACCCAGCACCTCGGGCGCAAGACTGCAGGTTGGAAAAAAGGCGATATTCATGGCGGTCAGCGGCTTGCCACCCATGGCATAGATATCAGACAGGGCATTGGCTGCAGCGATCCGGCCAAAGGCGCGGGGATCATCAGCAGGTGGGGTAATCACGTCGCAACTCTCCACCAGCGCGATCTCGGGGGTCAGATAATAGACTCCCCCGTCATCAGACGTCTCAGGCCCCACCAGCAGGCGAGGGTCAGCCGGACGTACCAGTCCGGCCAAGGCAACGGCAAGGCCCTCCGGGCCCAGTTTGGCCGCTCAGCCGGCCGCTTTCACCGTTTGTGTCAGTTTGATCTTCTTGTTGGTCATTATTTTTTCAACGCTCCCAGATATACCCGCGGCACCCGCTTGGAGATACCGCAAAACAACTCGTAAGGAATGGTTCCAGCCCATTCCGCAATCTCTTCAGCAAAAACACGGTTTCCCTGACGGTCTTCACCCATCAGAGTCACCTCATCACCCACTGCCACACCGGGGATGTGGGTTACATCCAGCATCAGCCAATCCATGCAGACCGTGCCGGAAACCGGTGCCCGCTGCCCTCGCACCAGAACCTGTCCCTTGTTGGTCAGCGCCCGGGGGTAACCGTCGGCATAGCCCACCGGCACACTGGCAATCAGACTGCGCTGTTCAGCAGTGAAACGGCGACCATAGCTGATAGGGGTAGACGGCTCCACCCATTTCAACATGGCGATCTTGCTCTTCAGCCGCATCACCGGACGCAGGGTCAGCCTGCCCTGAAAATCAGGGGACGGCAGCGCACCGTACAGCGCAATGCCCGGTCGGACCAGGTTGCAGAACAGGTAGTCGTTTAACAGCGCACCGGCGCTGTTGGCAATATGGATATAACGGGGGGCAAACCCGGCCTTGCGCACCTGCTCCACCGCCCAGCTGAATCGCTCTGCCTGCTGCCGGGTGAAGTACTGCCCCGATTCATCCAGCTCATCAGCCGAGGCAAAGTGAGAGAGTACCCCCTCCAGATAGATATTGGGCAGCAGCTTGAGGGCATCCAGCAGGGCCGGTACCTGGTCGTAGGGTATTCCCAGCCGTCCCATGCCGGTATCAACCTTCAGATGCACCAGTGCCTTGCGGTAGAGCTTACCAGCGGCCAGGTCAAAGGCCTTCAACTGATCAAGGGAAAAGACAGCAGACGAGATGCCGAAACCGACGCACTTGCGCTCCTGGCCGGGATAGACGCCGCCCAGCAACAGGATCGGCTTATCGATACCTGATTTGCGCAGCTGGATCGCCTCAGCCAGAAAGGCTACACCAAAGGCATCCACCCCCTGGCGTTCCAGTTCGCGGCTGATCTCAAGAAAGCCGTGACCGTAGGCATCCGCCTTCACCACAGCCAGCACGGCAGCACGGGACGGCACAGAACGCCGGACAACAGCAACGTTTGCACGCAGGGCTTCAAGATCAATCTCGGCAAAGGTAGGGCGACTGTCGAACATAGTCTGAACTTCTTAGCACGATGCCGAATGAGGGGCAATCTGAAAACTTTTGCTCCAAAAGAAGCGATTGACGCTCTGCAGTTTTTATCGTATGGTTTGCCCTGCCCTGGGGGAGCCACGCTACGATATAAAAGGCTGAGACGGCAGCAAGCCGGACCCCTTGAACCTGAACCGGGTAATGCCGGCGGAGGAAAGCGGCCTCGTCTCCAGTATTCAGAACATTCGGGCCGCCTGTGTACGCAGTGCGGCCTTTTTTGTATCTTAAAACCTCTGTATTAAACCCTGTGAGGTAGCAGCCATGCCGGAAAAATCCGCGTCTCTCCGTCTGGTGGTCTCGCCCCCTAAGACGTTGCGCAAGCGCTCTATATGCGGAGTGTATCTGATCACCGACCAGCAGGATAACCTGTACGAGCGGGTGGCTCAGGCATTGCGCGGCGGTGTCTCCGTTCTCCAGTACCGCCCAAAGGATCGCCCCTTTGAACAGTGCTGCAGCGAAGGCGGCCGCCTGAAAGAACTGTGCGGCAGATACGGAACCCTTTTTATTGTCAACGATGACCTGCAGCTGGCCCATGCCCTTGATGCCGATGGCGTACACCTGGGGCAGGACGATGCCTCACCCCACCAGGCCCGTGAGCTGTTGGGGCCTGACAAGATCATCGGCATCTCCACCCACAACCTGTCCGAAGCGCAGCAGGCCGAAGAGGATGGCGCCGATTATCTCGGTTTTGGCGCCATGTACCCCACCGACAGCAAGGCTATTACGCATATGCCCGGAACAGCTGGACTTTCAGTCATCCGTGACAAGGTCAAGCTGCCGATCGTCGCCATTGGCGGCATCAGTCCGGCCAACGCCTGCCGGGTAATCGATGCCGGCGCCAACGGCGTGGCGGTAATCTCATCCGTACTGTCGGCTCCCCGCCCTGAAGTCGCTGCCACTGAACTGCGCCTGCTGTTCAACCGGATCACGCCCTTTCCCCGTGGGGCAGTTCTGACCATTGCCGGCAGCGATTCCGGCGGTGGCGCCGGTATCCAGGCTGATCTGAAGACCATCACGCTTTTAGGCAGCTATGCCGCCTCGGCCATCACCGCCCTGACCGCTCAGAACACCAGAGGAGTCAAATCGATTCACGGCATACCCCCCTCCTTTGTCAAGGATCAGATTGATACCGTTCTCTCCGACCTGCCGATTGACGTCATAAAAACCGGCATGCTGCACACCCCGGCCATTATCTCCCTGTTGGCAGAGTATCTGTCGGAGCAATCCCGCTACTATCCGCTGGTGATCGATCCGGTCATGGTGGCCAAAGGCGGAGCCTCACTGCTTGAGCTGGACGCAATCTCTCTTTTTCAGGAACTGCTGCTGCCGCAGGCTTACCTGCTGACCCCCAATATACCGGAGGCCGAACGCCTGTTGAACTGTCGTATCCAGAGCGAAGCAGCCATGGAGCAGGCAGTGCGCCAGCTGCACGCCCTGGGGGCTGCCAACGTACTGCTGAAAGGGGGGCATCTGGGCAGCGGCGATGCCGTTGATATCCTCTTTGACG
>DKFG01000114.1:0-284 GCA_002452325.1 Geobacter sp. UBA6802 | reverse complement strand
CCGGCTGCAGCTTTGCCTCTGCCATAGCCGCCTTCCTGGCCCAGGGGGAACCGCTCAGAGAAGCGGTCCAACGCTCCAAACAGTTTATTACCAGCGCCATCCGTCAGGCCCGCCAAATGGGTAAGGGGCATGGCCCGATCAACCACTATCTTGCTGCAAAGGAGTCAGAACAATGACCCAACTCGAAGCCGCCCGTAAAGGGATCATTACCGATAAGATGAAGTGCGCCGCTGCTGCTGAAGGAGTTGCCCCGGAGTTTATCCGTGACGGCATTGCCAAAGGCA
>DKFG01000083.1:966-8558 GCA_002452325.1 Geobacter sp. UBA6802 | reverse complement strand
ATTGAGGCGGCCCGTGCCGGTGAGATGGGACGCGGCTTTGCGGTAGTCGCTGATGAGGTTCGTGCCCTGGCCGAGCGCACCACCAAGGCCACCAAAGAGATCAGCGAGATGATCCGCACCATCCAGCAGGAAACCAGGGTGGCGATCAACTCCATGGAAGAAGGGGTTAAAGGAACCGAGCAGGGCGCAGCCGTAGCAGAGCAGCTTGAAACCTCGCTGCATCAGATTCTTGATCAGGTGAATGACGTCACCATGCAGGTCAGCCAGATGGCCACGGCAGCAGAGGAACAGACTGCAACCACCAACGAGGTAACGAACAACATCCAGCAGATTACTGATGTTGTACAACAGACCACCCGTGGCGCTGAAGAGACCGCCACCGCCGCAGCCCAACTGGCCGGGCAGGCCCAGGAGCTGCAGAATCTCGTGGGGCGGTTCAGGTTGTAACGACTACAGTTTTTGGATTGTGCGATGGTTTGTGAACAAGGGTTAGCCGCTAATCTGACAAAGTAGAATTAAACCTTGAAAAAGCAGTTGACTCACACGAAGTCAGTTGAGTAGGGAGCAGTCACCTGCTCCCCCTCTTCAAACCGTACGTGCGGATTTCCCGCATACGGCTTACAGACAGTCTTCTTGCAACAGGCAGTATCGAGGAGTTGTGGACGGTGCTGTTACAGGTAAACCAGACCATAGCGCTTAAGTCCGGCATACAGGCTTTCACCTGTCCTGAAGGGTTTGCTCCGTCGTTGGCTCCGGTTGTTCAGAAATCGTTGAAAGCGGGTCCTTGTGTAATGGTTCACGTCTCGAAACACTTTGCGGGGATACCCGTAGTCGAAGTAGTTACCCCATCCTCGAAGGATGCTGTTTACTTCTCCGATTACTTGGACAAGTCGTCTTTTGTATCCACTACGGGTCTTTACCCGCAGTTTCTCCCTGAGTGTCGCTGTGGCCTTTTTACTCGGCATGATGTTGAGGTAGTCCCAATCTCTGCCTTTAAGGTCTCGGTCAAAGCGGAGGGTGAAGCCAAGAAAGTTCAGACTCTCTTTCTTGTACATTCTGACAATGCCGGTTTTATCTCGGTTTATGCTGAGTCCAAGTTCGCTTTCGATTTTCTCTTCCAGCCAGCCGGTAATGCGCTTTCCCATGAATCTGGCCATTACTACAAAGTCGTCGGCATACCGTACCATGCGCGCTCTGGCGAAGTGGTAGGGGCTGTCTGGGTCTTCGTGAAAGGCCCGGTCGAGCCGATGAAGGTAGATGTTCGCAAGAAGGGGAGAGATTACCCCGCCTTGCGGTGTTCCTTGTTTGGGACGGCTAATGGTGCCGCCCTTTTCAACTACCGGACTCTGAAGCCAGAGCCGGATCAGTTTGAGGACACTCCGGTCGGCTATACGCCTTTGGAGTTCTACCATCAGTTGCTCATGGGGGATGCTGTCAAAGTATCCCGAAAGATCGGCGTCGTACACTTCTGTTCGCCCGAGTTGGAGGTTGTTTCTGACTTGATCGAGGGCACCGTGGGCACGCCGGTTAGGGCGAAAGCCATGGGAACAGTCGAGAAAGTCAGCCTCAAAGATCGGTTCAAGGATGAGAAGTACTGCGGCCTGTACAATTCTGTCCCGCACACAGGGTATGCCCAG
Organism: Geobacter sp. UBA6802; assembly: GCA_002452325.1. Classification (GTDB taxonomy): domain Bacteria; phylum Desulfobacterota; class Desulfuromonadia; order Geobacterales; family Pseudopelobacteraceae; genus Trichlorobacter. The sequence continues at coordinate 6,921 of DKFG01000083.1, read as the reverse complement.
CGGGCGCAGGTTGCCGTTGGCTTTGGTGATGTAGACGCGTTTCACCGGGGAGGGCTGGTAGCGTTTGGCTATAAGGCTTTCCTGAATTGCATCAAGATAGCCGGATATGCTGCCTGCACTCGCCTCGATGTCTTCAATGCTGATTCCATCGATTCCCGGTGCTCCCTTGTTGGCCTTTACGCGCAGCCATGCCGTTTCAAGTACGTCACGGCGATGAATACGGTCGTAAAGGGCATAGAACCGAAACAAAGGTTCTCGTTTGGCCTTGCTGCTCAGTTTCCACCGCAGAAGGGAGACTTTTATCGGCAGACCGGGTTCAGGTTCAAATCCGGCTGCCATCCAGTCCGTTATGGAGCGTCGGTCGCTCAAGCGGGTCTCCTCTCTTTCTGTGTCAACATGACTGAATCACGGCCCCTTGGCTCCACGGGAGTTACTCCGCTTCCCAGCTACTATGGGCCGCTCCGACTTCCGACCGTACACACCAGACGGGTTATTGATTCCCCGCCGGCGCTTTCCCTTCGGCGAAACCCTTGCGCTTTGGGTAGTACGTCGGATCTCCCAGGTTCCTCGGCTGATCTTTCGACGCGCGCTCTCCCCAATCACCCCGGAAAGCCCCACCGGTTCTCTCGCTTGTTTATCCCCGGTGAGTGGCAGGCTTCAACACCTTCGGAAGTTTGGCCGCTTTCAAATAAGTGTAACGAGGCCGAAACAGGTTCGCTTGCGCTGGGCTCGCGTCTTTGTCGTCGGGGCTGGTACATGCCTTTCGCTCTCCACAAACCAAAGAGAACCGGTCTTACTCCCCACGTTTGGTTACCCGCCCGTGACAGACCGCGACTACATACTGAACAAGCAATTTGTATGTCTGACACTTTTCAGTCAGATAGATCAGCCAGGCTTGGCCTGGCGTACCAGAGAGCACAGAGAAATCAGAGGACTAAAACAAAAACCAGATAGTCCTTTTGGGTGAATCAAAAAAGCATTTTTGAGCTTATAACTCTTAGATTTTACTCTGTGTTCTCTGTGTTCTCTGTGCCCTCTGTGTTTTAAATGCTTTTTCTAGGTTTTATTACCAGATATACTCCCTGGCGATACTGCGCTTGTTTTTGCCGTGCAGGATATGCAGCACCCGCAGTTTTTTCAGCGTAACCGGCGAGAGGCTCCCCAGCGGGATGTAGAGGATACTGCGCCCGATCCGTGAGGCGATCTGACGAAAGATACTGCGTGGAGGGCGGGCTGCCACGTAGACGATCTGCCGTTCCTGTGAGTAGTCCAGCGCCGCCAGCAGCAGCAGTTCCGCCTTGGTGCGGGCCAGCTGGTAGTCAGGATCAGACCAGACCTCGGCCAGACGGCGTGGCGGGTAGGAGANNGAGAGGAGAGCATGAACCCGCCGTACTCGCAACGGCAGATACCGGGGCCGACGATGTTCTCCTCCGGCCGGGTAGCGTAAAAAGCCATGTCCGATTCCTGGTTGTGCTCCCCCAGCCAGGTGGTGCAGTAGGGAAAGCTACGGTTCTGACGGTCCTCGTCAAAGATCACCACCACTACCCCCACCTCACCCTTACCCCGCCGGGTCTCCCGTACGTAGACCCGACCGTCGTGGGCGTTGCGCAGCGTCTCCCGCAGGTCAATACCATCCAAAAGAGACGTGCAAAACGGCTCAACCCTGGCCTGCTCTTCGGCCTTCAGCAGGGTGCCCTTCTTTTTGAGAAAATCGCCGTACTGCTCTATGGCGATATCTTCAGGGGGATACGAGCAGATCGAAGGATCGTCAAACCCCTCCAGCCACTCTCCTTCACGCTGTTCCTTACGCCGTTTGAGAAACTGGAGCTGCGACAACCCCTTGCGACGCTGTTCCCGGGGGCGGAAGCGCAGGCTGCGTACCCGGCCCCAGTACTCTTCGGGGCTGATGCTGACCGTCTGCAGCTCTGCCGCTTCACGCTGCCAGGGGTAGCGGGTGGCCAGCCGCAGCAGGCTGTGGGCAAAGTTGTCATCCAGGCAGGCCCGTGCTGCGGTCAGCAGCTGGTACAGGTCCGGCAGCAGCTGATTGCTGATCAGGGCAAAATTGCGGCTGAAGCGGAAGAAGGCCCGCTTCTGCCAGTGATGCACCGTCTCACCGGTTTCCTGCCGGTAATGACGGGCCGCCTCCATGAACAACCGCAGGTAGATCCGCTGACGATCGGGGAACTCCCCTTCCGGACCACCGTGCCGGGCTGAGCGGAGGATGGCGTTGTCCAGCAGCTGCTCCGGTGGCAGCCCTTGCTTACCCCCCTCAATCAGCTCAAACAGGTGAAACCGCTTGCGCAGGGTGGCGCTGCCGTCCTGCGGTTCCTCCGGCAGTGGCCCGCGACGATGTTCATAAATTGCCGAGACAAACGGAAATTCGCCCAGCAGCTCGCGGCAGGAATCTGGATGCAGGTTGAAAAGGCTGATCCGTTCGCGGCGCGGTCTGGCCAGCGGTACGGCCTGGGGCTGGAAGAACTGGCGTTTGACCCGTTCCAGGTGATACATGCCGCAGATAAAGAGGATCCGTTGATACTGACCGGCCAGTTGCTGCAGCTGCCAGGCCATGGCCTGCTCACGGATCAGGTCGGCCCGGCCCGGCTCAGCCATCCCGGGCTGCTCAGTATAGGCCCGGTAATAGGCCTCAAGCCCGATCCTCTGGATGGCGTATGCATCGGGCAACGGTTCATGCAGGCGGGGGTAATCGTCAACATCGGCATCAATCAGGGCAAGCGGCAGCCCCTGGTCCACGGCCAAGCGTGCCCCTTCCACCAGCGGGTCGGCCGGCTCGATCAAAAGCCAGCTGACCTGCTCTTCCCCCCCCTTACGCGTCACGATCGAGCGCAGGGCAGAAACCTGAGGCAGGCGTGCCACCCCTTTCATAAACGGTTCACGCAGGGTATCCGGCAGCTCCAGGGCTATGCAATCAGGCTTGAGGGCGGCAACCGCCTGTCGCACCAGCCAGGCGCACTCCAGCCGGTTGTGGAGGATCGGGAGGCCATGGACCGGACCAAAGGTATCAAGAAAGAGACGTTTTGGCATGGCCTCTAGGCGAGGTAACCGAGAGCTTCCTCACCCAGCACCCGCTCAATGGCAAGCGGAATCAGCTGCTGGGGATTGGTGCTTCCCCCGTGTGCCATCTTGAGGGCATAACGGGCGATGTTGATCCCGTCACGGGCCGAGTACAGCTCATCAGCAGCATGGGCACGTTGCAGAAACCTGACCACATACTGCAGGATGGTATCCGGCGCAAAGGGAAGGTTTTCCTTCAGGATCAGCAGCTCTTCATCCGCTTCGGGAAAATCAATGAAGATCTGGGGCTGCAGCCGCGAGTGGATATATTCCGGTATCTCAAAGGTGGAAGAATCCTCGTTCATGGTCACCACAATCCGGAAATCCGGGTGGGCCTTCAAGCGCAGACCGGTAACGATCGATTCTACATAGCGCCGGTCATCCAAAAGCGGCGCCAGGGAGGCCCAGGCCTTCTCGCTCATCCGGTTCCCCTCATCCAGAATCAGCACTCCCCCCTGCAGCATGGCCGAGACCAGCGACGAAGCCGCATAGCAGATGCTGCCACCCGGCCCGATCACCGGGGTGATGATCAGGTCCTCAGGACGGGTATCCATGGTGGCCTGATACAGGTAGACCGGCTGACCCAGCCGCTGGGCCGCTGCGTATGCCAGGGTGGTCTTGCCCACCCCCGGCTTGCCCACCAGACGGGGATTGAACGGGATATCCCGCTCATCGATCACCATCCAGGCTGCCAGCAGTTGCCGCAGCAGTTCCTCCTGCCCCACCCAGCGAAGCGGCAGTTCTACCGGTCCGGCCAGAGAAAAACTAATACCGTCCTGCGTCACCTGTTGCATCAGTCGTTACTCCCCAATGATCTTGACCAGCACCCGCTTACGGCGCTTGCCATCAAATTCGCCATAAAAAATCTGTTCCCACGGCCCCAGATCCAGCGTGCCGCCAGTCACCGCCACCACCACTTCACGCCCCATGATCTGCCGTTTCAGATGCGCATCACCGTTATCTTCATACCCATTGTGGCGATAGCGGCTGTAGGGTTTCTCCGGTGCCAGCTGCTCAAGCCACTGTTCAAAATCCTGGTGCAGGCCTGCTTCATCATCATTGATAAAGACGCTGGCCGTAATATGCATGGCGTTGCAAAGCACAAGCCCCTCGCGGATGCCGCTTGCCTCAAGACACTCCTGTACCTGGGGGGTGATATTGATGAACGCCCGCCGGGTCGGGGTCTCAAACCAGAGTTCCTTGCGGTAGCTTCTCATCGGCTACCCATTTTTTCCTGTACGCTGCGGACCTTGTCTTCCATGGTCTGGTTCCTGTCAGTACGGGTACCCAGCTTGATGGTGGTGGTAATGCGGGGCGCCCCCATCCCGTGTACCACCTCATGGCAACGCTTGACGGCGGCAAAGACCGCATCCCATTCCCCCTCAATATTGGTTCCGTAGGCATGGAGCGCCGTCTTGAGACCAGCCTCGGCCAAGACCTTTTCGCAGGCCGCCACATATGATGACACCGACACCCCGACACCCATCGGTACCAGACAAAGATCAACCATTACGTTCATGGATGCTCACCTCACAAGAGAAAGTATGACCTGTTTCTATATCAGCGCCTGTTTTGCCGCAACAGCTTTCTCTCTACAACTCTGGCAAAACAGCCTCAGACCGATTGAGTTACTGCAGCAATCAACGTATTATCCTAAAAACGGCAGTTTAATAACACAGAGCCACAGAGAGCACAGAGAAATCAAAAGCTTAAAAGTAAAGCAATGCACACCTTGCGGGTGAATCAAAAAATGGTTTCAAGCTTTCAACTCATCGATTTTACTCTGTGACCTCTGTGCCTCTGTGTTTCAAATGCTTTTTGTAGGATTATAGCCCCTGATGAGGTTCCCATGATCACCAGACATGCTTTTCTCAACGGCGCAATCTGCACCTATGATGATATCGGTTCCGGTCCGACTGTGCTCCTGATGCACGGTTTTCCGCTTAACCGCACTCTGTGGCGTCCGCAACAGGCTGATCTTGTTGCTGCAGGATATCGTGTGATTGCGCCTGATCTACGAGGATTTGGCGAGAGTGACGAGACTGATGCCCCGTGCAGTATGGATCAGTTTGCCGATGATATGGTTGCATTACTTGAACATCTTGACGTTGATCAGGCCGTGGTGGTTGGTATGTCCATGGGTGGTTACCTGCTATTCAACCTGCTGGAACGCTACCCGCAACGTGTGGCGGCCGCCGTCTTCCTGGTAACCCGCTCGGTTGCTGATGATGAAGCTGCCCGCCTGCAACGACTACGGTTGGCTGAGGACTGCCGTAAATATGGCCCCCAAACAGTAGCTGACCGTTTTCATCCTGTACTGTTTGCCCCCGGCACACTGGAAACCAGACCAAAGCTGGGCGAAGAAGTGTATCGTTGGATGGTGAATACCGGCAGCAGGGGGCTGGTGGCCGGGCTACTGGCAATGCGTGATCGCCGTGACGCCACGCCGCTGCTCAGCTGCATTACTACCCCGACACTGGTCATTGGCGCATCAGAGGATCAGGCCTGTCCGCTTGAACATGCACGGATGATTGCCAACGGAATTTCAGGAAGCAGATTCATTGTTATTGAGGACGCAGGACACTTGGCTAACCTGGAACAGCCGAATCAGGTAAACCATTGCCTGCTGGATTTTTTACGTCAGGTTCAACCGACACCGCTCAATGACGGCAGTATTGGCTGCACCTGTTAGTGGGCTGCACTATCTGCCACTTACGTTAGCGCATACACTCTCCAAGAAAGAGCGCTCGCTAAAAGCAATTCGCTCCACTCTGTTAGAGCCTCACAATGCAAAAAGCACAAAAGCCTGTGAATGTATCACAGGCTTTTGTGCTCAACCGGACTATGCCGGACTGTAATTTGGCGTCCCCTAGGGGATTTGAA
>DKFG01000083.1:0-894 GCA_002452325.1 Geobacter sp. UBA6802 | reverse complement strand
GCTCTACCATCTGAGCTAGCGGCTCAAAGGAATCTCTATTTACTACAGAGCCATTTGCGGTGTCAACTCTTTTTATGCTGCAAACGGATTTTTTATCTGGATGGTCTGATCACGGCGCGGACCAACCGAAACCATCACAATCGGACAACCAGCCAACTCTTCAAGCCGTTTCACGTAGCTCTTTGCGTTCTCCGGCAACTGGTCAAAGGAACGTACACCGGTTATGTCGGTCTTCCAGCCGGGCAGCTCTTCATACACCGGCACGCAGCTCTCAAAGGTTTCCAGGCGGGCCGGCAGGGTCTCCAGCGCCTGACCTTCGTAGGTGTAGCCGGTGCAGACCTTGATCGTGTCAAAATCACTCAATACATCCAGCTTGGTCAGGGCGATACCGGTCAGGCCGTTGATCCGCACGGCATAGCGGATCACCATGGCATCAAACCAGCCGCACCGGCGAGGACGACCGGTGGTTGCCCCGAACTCGCCGCCGATTTTACGCAGCTTCTCGCCGGTCTCTTCCAAAAGCTCGGTCGGAAACGGCCCGCTACCCACCCGGGTCACGTAGGCCTTGGAGATACCGATCACTTGATTGATCGCACGGGGAGACACGCCGGAACCGGTGGCTGCGCCGCCGGCACAGGTGGATGACGACGTTACGAACGGATAGGTACCGTGGTCCACATCCAGCAGGGTTCCCTGCGCCCCCTCAAACAAAAGTTTTTTACCGGCCTTGAGTGACTTGTCCAGCACCAGTGCCGTATCAGCCATGTACGGCAGAAGAGTCTGCGCATGATCCTGATAGGTGCGGTAGATCTCATTGTAGTTGAGCGGCTCTTCACCCAGGCGCTCAAGGATGGCGTTTTTCTCATCCAGGTTCTCGCGCAGCTTGCGGCTGAA
>DKFG01000239.1:7494-7702 GCA_002452325.1 Geobacter sp. UBA6802 | reverse complement strand
GTCTGCGGGTTGAGAAGGAAGACGAGATCATGGGACTTGACCAGACCCAGCACAGCGAATCAGGCTACAATATGTAGACGTTGAGTTGTAGCGAGCCTTATGGATAAGGCATAGCGGGTTCGCAAAAGTAAATGAATGAAAAAAAGCTTGCTTTTCTCGCGGTGAGGTGCTACTAGAGATATCCCTTGCCCAGGTGGTGGAATTGGTA
>DKFG01000239.1:713-7484 GCA_002452325.1 Geobacter sp. UBA6802 | reverse complement strand
GAGTCTAGTCCTGGGCACCATTTAAGAGAAAAAGCCTCCGAAGTGCATACTTCGGGGGCTTTTTTTATACAAACAAGGATACAGTATGCCCCTGGATCTGCTGAGTGTTGAAAAGCCTGCCCGGTATATGGGCGGAGAGATGGGTGCCATCAGCAAGCCGGATGCCGCGTTCCGGATCGCCCTTGCCTTTCCCGATCTGTATGAAGTGGGTATGAGTCATCTGGGGCTGAAGATCCTCTATCGCATCCTTAACGACCTGGAAGGGGTGGCTGCCGAGCGGGTCTATGCCCCGTGGCCGGATATGGCCGCCCAGTTGGCTGCAGAACAGCTTCCCCTTGCCACGCTTGAAACCGCCACCCCATTGGCCGATTGTGATCTGATCGGTTTCACCCTGCAGTACGAGCTCTCTTGTACCAATATTCTGTCCATGCTGAAACAGGCCGGTCTGCCTCTGCGGACCGCAGATCGGGATGCCTCGTTACCTTTGGTGATCGGCGGTGGCCCGGGTACCTACAACCCTGAACCGCTGGCCCCGTTTTTTGATGCCTTTCTGCTGGGAGACGGTGAAGAGGCGGTGGTTGAGATCGTGGCAGTGATGCGTCAGTGGCAGGCCGAAGGGGGGGGCGACAAGCAGCTTCTGCTGGAGCGCCTGTCTGCCGTGAGCGGTCTGTATGTGCCGTCGTTTTTTGAGGTATCCTGCCATGAGGACGGCACTCTGGCGGCCATTACCCCGCTCAGGCCGGGCTATGAACGGGTCCGCCGCCGGTTTCTGGCCGATCTGGAGAGTGCGCCCTTTCCCGAGCAGCCGATCATTCCGTTTATGAAGACCATTCATGACCGGGTTGCCGTTGAGGTGGCTCGTGGCTGTACCCGTGGCTGTCGTTTCTGTCAGGCCGGCTATATCTATCGGCCCTTGCGTGAGCGCTCCCCTGCAAAGGTGCAGGAGCTGCTTCATAACGCTCTGACGGCAAGCGGGTATGACGAGGTCTCTCTGTTGTCGCTCTCAACCGGTGACTACAGCTGTATTGAGCCACTGCTGCAGACATTGATGCAGAGCTACGCCTCGGGTCGTGTCGCGGTCTCGCTGCCGTCGTTACGGGTCGGCACCCTGACCCCTGAACTGATCGCCGAGATCCGCAAGGTGCGCAAGACAGGTTTCACACTGGCCCCGGAGGCAGCAACCGAGCGGATGCGTCAGGTGATTAACAAGGACATCAGTGAAGAGGATCTGCTGCAGGGGGCGTTCCAGATCTACGAGGCTGGCTGGCGGCTGATCAAGCTTTACTTTATGATGGGGTTGCCGACTGAGACTCGGGGGGATCTGGCAGCCATCCCGGAACTGGCTCGTGCTGTCAAGCAACAGGCCCGTAAGGCAGGTGGTCAGGGTGAGGTAAATGTGGCGGTCAGCACCTTTGTGCCAAAACCGCACACCCCGTTTCAGTGGCAGCGTCAGCTTTCACTGGAGGAGACCCGCGAGCGGCAGCGTTTCCTTAAGGATGAGCTGCGGAAGCGTAAGCTGAACTACAAATACCAGGATGCCGGCCTATCGTTTATGGAAGGGGTGATTTCCCGCGGTGACCGTCGTCTGGCCGCCGTTATTGAGCGGGTAGTTGAACGTGGTGCCTGCTTTGACGGCTGGAATGAGCATTTTTCCCTGAATCGCTGGATAGAAGCCTTTGCTGACTGCGGCCTTGATCCTGTCTGGTATCTGCGAGAGCGGCAACTGAATGAGCTGCTGCCCTGGGATCATCTGGATGCTGGCATTGACCGCCAGTTTTTGCTGCGAGAATATCAGCGCTCTCTTGAGGGAGCGGCTACCCCTGATTGCCGTAGTGGCGCCTGTACGAACTGCGGTGTTTGTGACGTCACCAGTATCCGTAACCGTGTGCTTGACGGCGCTGCAGCAGATTCATCGGGACTTCCGGCAGCTGTTACTGCCGAACTTCAGCCGCGCCGCCTGCGGTTGCGATTCAGCAAGACCGCTGCGCTGCGCTTTCTGAGCCATCTGGAGTTGATTAACCTGTTTACACGGGCAGTGCAGCGTGCAGGTGTGCCAATCCTTTACAGCAATGGATTCCATCCGCACCCCCGTTTTTCCTTTGCAACAGCCACTTCGGTCGGTATTTCGTCCCAGGCCGAGTACCTGGATCTGTTTGTTCACGACATGGGGGCTGATGAGGCCAGGGAACGGCTGAATCAGGTGTTGCCCCAGGGGATGCGGATACTGGAAGCGAACGAGGTTCCGCTTAAAGCGGATGCCCTGTCAATCCTTATTGCAGCTACCCGCTATCGGATTGTGCTGCCTGATTATGACCCGGCACTGCTGCAGCAACAATGTGTGCAGTTTATGGCACATGATAGCTGGATGCTGACCAGAGACAAGCAGGGTAAGGTGCAAACCTTTGATTTGCGTCATGAAATTAACGAGCTAACGTCAAGCGGTTCGGAGTTGATCCTGCTGATCGGCCGCGGCAAACCGCTTGAGGTTGCTGCAGCCGTGACCGGGCTGGATGCCGGGCAGCTTCGTACTGCCGAGATTACCAAGACAGATCTGGTTTTTGTGGCATACTGAGACAGTGACCTGTTCAATGCATATCAATTTTATATAGAGCGGGGGAGACCATGGCTTCAGAACTGGTTATCAATGTAACGGCCCATGAAACACGCATCGCCCTGATCGAGAAGAGCACCATTGCCGAGTTGTATATCGAGCGGACCAGGGAAAAAGGTATTGTGGGCAACATCTACAAGGGTCGGGTGGTGCGGGTGCTGCCCGGCATGCAGGCTGCCTTTGTGGATATTGGCCTGGAAAAGGCGGCGTTCCTGTATGTTGCTGATGTCTTTGATGCCATTGAGGAGTATGAGAACCTGATGGATGACGGCAAAAAAGATCATCCTGATGGGGATGATAGTGATCAGGAGTTCAAGGTCCTGCATCCGATCGAAGATCTGCTGCAGGAGGGGCAGGAGTTGCTGGTACAAGTGTCCAAGGAGCCGATCGGTACCAAGGGGGCCCGGATCACCTCGCACATCTCGTTGCCCGGCCGTCATGTGGTGTACATGCCAACGGTTGATCATGTAGGGATTTCTCGCAGGATCGAGGATGAAGAGGAGCGGGAGCGGCTGCGTGAGATCGTGGATCGGGTCCGCAAACCTGGCTGCGGTTTTATTGTGCGGACGGCTTCTGAAGGGAAGACCGAAGATGACTTGCGGGCTGATATGCAGTATCTGGCAAAGATCTGGGCTGAAATTGTAAAAAAGAAGGAAAAGGCCTCGGCCCCCTGCCTGATTCATGCCGACCTTGATGTTGTGCAGAAGGTGGTACGGGATATCGTGACCGATGATGTGAACCGGATTGTAGTTGATTCCAGGCATGACCACGACAGGATTGTCCAGTTTATCTCAACCTTTATGCCCAAGATGAAGTCGTCGGTCGATCTGTATGACGATGAAGAGCCGATCTTTGATCATTACGGCCTTGAGGTGGAGATCAGCCGCGCACTGGGCAGAAAGGTCTGGCTCAAGTCCGGCGGCTACATCATCATAGAGCAGACCGAGGCTTTGACCGCCATTGACGTGAATACCGGTCGGTTTGTCGGAAAGCATAACCTGGAAGACACCATTCTCAAGACAAACCTTGAGGCGGTGAAGGAGCTTGCCTATCAGCTCAGGTTGCGCAATATTGGCGGGATTATAATCATCGACTTCATTGATATGGAAAAAGAGGTCAACCGTGAGAAGGTCTATGCCGCCCTTGAAGAGGCGTTGAAAGCGGATAAATCCAAGACCAATATTCTCAAGATCTCTGAGCTGGGTCTGGTGGAGATGACCCGTAAGCGGGTACGTGAAAGCATCGGACGGATGATGTGTGAACCGTGCCCTTACTGCGAAGGACGGGGGTATGTCAAATCAAAGACCACTATCTGCCACGAAATCTTCCGGGAGTTGCGTCGTGAGATGCTGGATATCCGCGGTACCAAGGTGCTGCTGACCGTCCACCCGCAGGTGGCAGACCTACTGTATGATGAAGAACGGCGGGGGCTTGAAGAGCTGGAACGAAAATTCAAGAAGCGGGTAACGGTCCGGGCAAAGCCCGGCTTTCACCAGGAGCAGTTTGAGGTGGTAATCAGCTGATCGGGTTGTTTCAGGATCGTCAGTATGCAAAAAAAGGGGTGCTGTTGGGTAACGGCACCCCCTTTCTGTCTGCTGCCTCCGGTTGGGGGTCAGGCTGCTCTGCGGTAGTTGCTGTGCTCAATCTGCATGGTCATGGCCAGCATGGCCTCGCGCATCAGGTCAGAAACCGATTTGTGGCTGTGCGCCACCAGCGATTCAAGCCGATCGCGTTCTTCATCACTTACCCGCATTGAAATGACATTGTAGCGCGGATTCTCTTTCATTCTTCCCATGGCGTTTCTCCTTGCAGTATCTGGATTTACTTGTTTTTGTGTTTACGCAATATCTATGGGAAGCGAATTTTGTGCCAAAAGCCGAAAATAATGTATACATGAATTATATCGGTAGGTTAACAAATAAGATGCTTTAAGGCTTTTTAATGCCCACAAGCAAAGTGCGCCCGAATTGGCACATAAGTGGCGCAAAGTATACACTGCTTTAGAACAAAGGGCACGGTGTGCCAGTCAGCGCCCTTGATTAGCTGATGTGCTTGCGTTGCAGGGTGATGCCGTACTTGTCAAGCAGCCGGTAGAAAGTTCGGCGGGGTATCTCGGCCTGACGGGCGGCCTTGGAAACATTGCCGCCAGCTTCTTCCAGATAGCGTAGTACCAGATTTCGCTCCAGGTGACCCACGTGGGACTCCCGTTCAGCCTTGAACGAAATACGGCGTGCACCCGGCAGTGCACCGACCCGTTCTTCGTGAATATCCCTGAACACGGAGGGCAGGTTTTCCAGGCGGATGACGCTGTCCTGTGACAAGACTGCAGCACGCTCGATAATGTTCTGCATCTCACGGATATTGCCGGGCCAACGGTAGTGGCGCATGGCAGTTACTGCTCGCTCCTCAATTCCGGTCAGACGTTTGTTCAGCTTTTTGCCGGCCTTCTCCAGGAAGTGGCGTGCGAGTATGGCGATGGAATCGGGCCTTTCGCGCAACGGAGCCAGGTCGATGGAAAAGACGTTCAGACGATAGTAAAGATCCTCTCGGAACCATCCATCACGCACCCCCTGCTCCAGGTCTTTATTGGTGGCGGCAATCAGGCGCACATTGACCCTTTTGATTGCAGTGCCGCCCACCGGTCGCACCTCTCCCTGATCCAGCAGTCGCAGCAGTTCTGCCTGCAGTTTCGGGGTGATGTCACCAATCTCGTCAAGAAAAATAGTGCCGCCGTCTGCAGCCTCGAACAGCCCTTTGCGATCAGCAATGGCGCCGGTGAAGGCGCCTTTCTTGTGGCCAAACAACTCGCTTTCCAGCAAAGAATCGGTCAGGGTGGTGCAGTTGACCGTTACCAGCGGCTTGTCAGCACGGATGCTGAGCCGGTGAATTGCACGGGCAGTCAGCTCTTTGCCGGTGCCGGTCTCACCCCGGATCAGCACGGTGGTGGGGGTGGGGCCAACCTGACGGATCAGCTCGACAACCGCATTGTTATCGCGATCGTCCCCGATAATCATGTCTTCACCCAGCTGCTTATCCAGCTCACGGGACATCAGTTCGTATTTTTGCAGCAGCAGGCCGCGGTCCTCTTCCATCTTGCGCAGGTTATACGGCAGACACATGCCGATATCGGCCAGCCCCTGAAAGACCGCCACCGCATGCTCACGGCAGGTGGCATAGCCGCAAGCGCGGCAGTTCAGTTCGTCCCCCTGGCTGAATTTTGAGGTTGCGTGCAGGATCTTCTTGACGTCTTCAGGTTTGGGAGTCGGCAGTCTGATCGCCTTATCCTGGAAACTCTGTGAGAGTGAGTCGGGGGGCGGTGCGTTCAGATAATGAGCCGCCGTGCGGTACGGAACGGTGCCATTGTTGTAGTTGATGACCAGATTGCGCTTGTAAAAGTGCGTGAGTTCACGTTTCTTGCCAGGCCCATCCACGCAGCCGCCATCGCAAAAACGCAGGTCGACATAGCGCGGGTTGATCCTTCCGGCAGCCAGATCACGCACAAGCTCAAGGGTGTTGTTTTCCCCTTCTGCCGCCACGGTTTCGGTATCCAGGTAGTCGGTCTTGATATCCAGCGCCCGCAGAGGGCCGCCGGAAAGGGTAAACATACGTCCATGTTCCGGGTCAACCCCGTCAAAGCCGACCCCGGTCAGATTGGAGGGTGATATGCCGCGACGCTTGAAAAACATCTCGATCTCGCCGTAGGTCAACACCAGATCAACATCGCCTTCTACCTCAGGCGACTGAATCTCGAATTTTGCCGCTATACAGGTGCTGAGGTAGACCACCTTGACTTGAGGGCCGAGGGTCTGCTTGATGAAGCGCCCCATGGCCACCATGGGCGAGACCACCGGCATCAGGTTTGGCAGCAGCTTGGGATAGTGACGTTCAATCAGGTCAACCACAGCCGGGCAGTGGGTAGAGATAAGCGGATGGGTGGTTCTGGCAATTTCGGCGGCATAATACGGTGCGATCATCCGGGCGCCGTAGGCGCCTTCGTGGACCTCATAAAAGCCAAGACTTTTCAGGCCTGCCACCAGTTGACCAGGGGTGTAGGCATGAAAAAAGGCAGGGAAAGAGCAGCCCAGCACCGCAACTACCGGGTCTCGGGAGGCAAGCAGTTCCTGCATCTTTACCATCCGGTCAACCACCACCTTGGCCTT
>DKFG01000239.1:340-675 GCA_002452325.1 Geobacter sp. UBA6802 | reverse complement strand
TGATCGCCTTGACCGGGCAGGTGCGTACACAGGAATAGCAGGTACGGCAGCGTTCTTTGTAGGTAATGATCGGTTGCATGTATAGCACCTCACCGTTTTCAGTCAACTATAACACAAAACAGGATAGTGTGCAAAAAATGGCACACAGCGGAGGTCCGTGCAGGATGTCTGTAGCCAGAGCTTGTGCAGCAGGCTGGCGAAGTCAGTACATGCTGCCTGCCAACAGTTTTTGACAACCTGAGCCGGATGTGGTATTGAGAGTGCCTGCCTATCAATCCAAGCAGGTTTTATTGTGGGCGGAGATGATAGTCGGGCCCTGCGCAACGGCAGGCCGT
>DKFG01000239.1:0-210 GCA_002452325.1 Geobacter sp. UBA6802 | reverse complement strand
ACTGGCCAGGAGCATGTCAGTCGTACCCTGCAAAACGCCATTGATACCGGTCGGGTAGCCCATGCCTTCCTGTTCACCGGTGCCCGGGGGGTGGGCAAGACCAGTACCGCCCGGATTCTGGCCAAGGCGCTTAACTGTGAGCAGGGAATATCACTTGAGCCCTGCAATGCCTGTCCACACTGTCGGGAGATCACCGACGGCAGTTCCACC
>DKFG01000304.1 GCA_002452325.1 Geobacter sp. UBA6802 | reverse complement strand
GAGATGTTCTCGCCGCAGTGACAGATAAAGACACCGATTCGGGACATCTAGGCATTCTCCGCAGGGATCAAGTCCAGCTTGCGTAGGGTCTTGACCAGTTTTTCCGGTTGCACCGGCTTAACCAAGTGGGCAGACGACTGGGCTGCCACATAGGCCTGAATTACATCCTGTGGGGTACTGAGTGACGAGAGCACCACAATCTGCACCCCTTTATCAATCCTGATACCCTGCTGCTCTTCATGGCTGCGGATGGCCTTGGCAGCCTCCAGTCCATCCATTTCAGGCATAACAATATCCAAAAGGATCAGGTGATACGGTTCACCCGCCTTCAGGGCTGCAGTAAATCGCTCCACCCCTACAAGACCATTTTCAGCCTGATCGCATTGGGCATAGGGCTCCATCTGCAGGGCCAGCATCTCACGACTCAGTTCATCATCCTCTACAATCAGGCAACGCAGCATAATCCCGCCTTAGTTAATTTTTTTATCTCTAAGCAGCCTTTGCGGGCTGACAATCAGGGCATCCAATCCCAGACGTTCCTGCGGCACCCCCAGAGCCAGTCCCACCAGTTGGGTCAGGTAAAAGATCGGCAGCCCATAGCTGGTTTCATAGACGCCTTCAATCTCTTTCTGACGGATATCAAGATTCCCATGACAGAGCGGACAGGCCACGACAATACAGTCAGCACCGGCGGTTTTTGCCGATTCCAGCACTCCATTTGAAAGTTGCTGCACCACTGGAGGACGGGACAGGGTGAAGTTTGCGCCGCAACATTCAAGGCGGTGGGTCCAGGCTACGGTCTGGGCTCCGACTGCTTCCATGACCTGTTCCATAATAGTGGGAGCCTCGGTACAGTCCAGATTCGGCACATCCGTTGGACGGGTCAGTAGGCAACCATAGTAGCAGGCGACGGTCAGGTCGGACAGTGGCTTTTTAACTGCTGTTGCCAACTGCTCCAGGCCATAATCCCGCACCAGAATCTCAAGCAGATGTTTTACCCGTCGTTCCAGATGCACCGGTGCATCAATTGCCTTTTCAACCAGTTTACGCTTGGTCTCGTTCTCTGCCAGAATATGCTGGGCAAACTTCAGGCGGGAAAAACAGGAGGCGCAGGCCACTGCCATGTCGCCCGGAACCTGCTCTGCCAGTTCAAGGTTTTTGGCTGACAATGACAGCGACAGCAGCTCATCCACATTATGGGCCGGGGTGGCTCCACAGCAGATCCAGTCCGGTATCTCTTCAAGACCGATCCCCAGGCTTGCAAAGACCTCCCTGGTGGACAGATCATACTCAGAAGCCGATGCATGCAGCGAACAGCCGGGGTAATAAGAATAACGTAAGGCTGTCACAGGGCCTCTCCTTTACGTCGCATTTCTTCAATACGACTGAATATTTTCTCCACCTCAGCCATATTCTTGTTCTTCTGATGGAAGACCTTCAGCTTGCCCTTGGAAAGCAGCTTGGGGCCCAACAGCATATCTTTCAGGAACTGACCTGATTTTACATTGAATACTGCCGCCAGCCGCATCTCATACTGACGTCCATACGTTCGGATGTTTTCCAGAAAGAGACGATTGGCAAGCTGGACATAGCTTTCTTTTGAAGGACCATCCTGGTCCCAGGACAGTTTCCGCAGGGCATCCATGATGGAAGCCAGATGCACCTGGTTGGGACAACGGGTAGAGCAGGTCTCGCATGAAACACAGTACCAGATGGAGCGACCGGCCAGAATCCGCTGCCACTGCCCTAATTGCAGCAGCCGAACAATCCGGTTGGGAGGATGATCCATAAAAGTTGCCATAGGACAGCCAGCAGAACATTTACCGCACTGGAAGCAACGCCGCACCGAAGTGCCGGAAAGCGCCTCCACCTTGCGCACCATGTCGATATCCATGGTCTCCTGCGAGAGGAGCATTTTTTTCTTTTTCATACAACCGCCGTTTTAGTGAAACTAAAAAAATGGTTAGTGCATAAAATTTAAGCACCTGTTTTTGTGTATTATTTTGTGTGCTTTGTTGATCTACACTAAAATTGTTTACACTATCTCTATCTTTAAAATCAAGTTATATCTAGGGGTGTCTCAGAAAGGTGCTATGCCGGAACGGCAAAAGGCCCGCAGAGCTCTGCGGGCCTTTTGGTCAACCTGATGAAGAAGTTGCTTACCGGTTGGCAGGGTTTTTAGGATCACCCTTGTAACCCAGGGCTTTCCAGTCAAGACGGCCTTTATCACCGTGGCAGTCGTTGCACTTAAGGGAGTTGGCCTTAGGGGCTACCATATGATTGACTGCCCAGACCATAGAGGTCTCAATCCAGCCGAATTTGCCACTGTAGGGTTGGCCAGCTGCTTTCATGCCTGCTTCAACTGCCTTAGCCCAGTCATACTTGACCCAGTAGGCGGTTTCGCTGGTTTTGGGGCCAAAGGTGTTAACAACAGCAACGGTGTTATTGACGCTGTCATAGGGTTGCTTGCCGCGCATAACCTTGAACGGCATGATTTTGGCGTTGGGGTCGTTGCGATCACCTTTGGGGGCAGACAGTTTCACCACCTTGGAAGGATCAATCTTTTCGCCGAGCAGGACGCGCTCGACCTCGCCATTATACCAGTAATAGGTGGGTACTACATCTTTGTCCCACTTGAAGTCGCCCTTCATCTTGGCATAGAGGTGCTCACCATACTGATCGTGTTTGATCTCTTCAGGTTTCAGATCTTTACCGGCAGTTGACCAATCCCACCAGACCTTGGTCGCCTTGGACTTGGCAAAGGTCGGGATGTGGCAGGTCTGGCAGGCAATTTTCTTGGTATGCTTGTTCAGGAAGGCATTTTTATGCACGTTTTCTTTGTGACAGTCAGTACAGCCCATGATACGGGGGCCTGCACCAACGGATACTGCAATTGCCTCACCTTTGATGGTATGATCCTTACCCCCCTTATGACAGGACTGACAGGTCATTTGGGCCTTACCACCCATATGAACATCGATGTCGGCTGTCGGCTTGGCCAGGCTTGAGTCAAGGTCGCCGTGTTTTACCCGGTCACCACCGCCACCATAGAAGTGACAGGAGCCACAGGCTGCACGGGTCGGCTTACCAACTGACTGGGCCACCTTAGCCAGATCCACCTTGGCGTCAGGGTTGCCTGCACCAGCCGGTGTCTTTTTGTAGGTACCGGTGGTTTCATGGCAGACCAGACAATCAACGTTTTCTGCCTTGTTAAAATCAAAACTCTTGTCCTTCCAGCCATAGCCGGCATGACAACTGGTGCAACGCGGCCAGTTGGAGTCAATGGCAACGCAGAAGTTATTAAGAGCGTTCTTCTTGCCATACTCCATTTCCTTACCGTTGATTTTCTGCTTTTTAGCCCAGGTCCAGTGGACTGATTTCATAAACGACTTGGTCTCAGCCTCATGACACTCCATACACTTCTTGGTCACTTCAGGGCCTGTCTTGAAAGGGCCAGCACCGACATAATCGGCATGATTACCAGCGATTGCGCTTGTCGCCAGGGAAAGCCCCGTCAACAGCGCCATCCGTGCCATTAACTTCCGTAATTTCATACACGTCCTCCTTCGTGGAATAACCTCACAACGAGGTTGCATAACATATGAATATACATATAAATATTTGATATAATTAGATGTATTTAATAATGGCCCTTATAGGGTATTCGGGGTATAAGTCAAGATATAAAATTAATATACATTAAGGTTAAAGCCATAATGAAAGCGCTTCCGTCATTGAGCAAATTGTTTCTAAACCGCTTTATTCCGGCCTCTTTGGTCTATATCAGCAGCATGTTGTTTCTCTTTGAAGTGGATGAGCATGCCCACAAGACCTTCCTGACACAGATCGGAGTTCGGTCTGATGATCAGTTTTTAGGTCAATTGCATGCGCATCTGCTGAGTTCGCTGGTACCGGTCGGATTACTGCTCTTTGTAGCGATGAGCGCTGTCTGCCTGCTTTTTGCCATCAAGCGCAAACAGCAGCTTGCCAGTGATGCCAGACAGCAGGAGCATCTTTACAAAATCCAGTTATTACTGGACTCAACCCAAGAGGGGATCTACGGTACTGATCATCATGGTTGCTGCACCATGGCCAACAAGGCCTGTGCCCGGATGCTGGGGTTTGACACCCCGGAACAGTTGCTGGGACAGCAGATGCACAACCTGATGCACCACACCAGACCGGATGGCAGCCACTATCCGGCTGAGGAGT
>DKFG01000107.1:3777-3897 GCA_002452325.1 Geobacter sp. UBA6802 | reverse complement strand
AAACCCGCAAGCGCGGTCTGCCTGAGATCACTACCTGGGCGCAGGCCGGTGTAACCGGTCCCCTGGCTGCCAAACCGATCTCCCTGTTTGGTCGTAACTCTGCCTCCGGCACCTACGGTT
>DKFG01000107.1:0-3636 GCA_002452325.1 Geobacter sp. UBA6802 | reverse complement strand
ACGCCAACGTACTGTCCGGCAAGTACCCCCTGGCCCGTATGCTGTATGTCTACGTAGCCAAGAAGCCGGGTGAGCCGCTGCCCAAGGTAGTGGAAGAGTTCCTGAAGTATGCCCTGTCTAAGGAAGGCCAGCAGATTGTGGTCAAGGATGGCTACGATCCGCTGCCGGCTGCTTCTGCAGCAGAGCAGCTGAAGGCACTGAAGTAACGAGTTTTTTCCAACAGCTGAGCATGGAGCAGGCTACTGTTCCATGCTCAGCTGACTCTGTGTTTAGATGGTTCTACAATGCCAAAATCCGGAACCCCCATGCCACCTTCAATAGTAGATAAATCCCGCCGACATGATCGAATCGCAACCTGGCTGATCACCAGCGGTGGCCTTTTTGTGATTGTTGCAGTAATCGGTATCCTGCTGCTGATCGCCAAGGTCTCGCTGCCGCTCTTCTTTACGCCTACGGCTGAAAAGCTTGCCTCAGTGCCGTCTGATCTGTCTGGCCTGCTAGCCCAAGAGCCGTCTGCCACCCAGCAACAGATTGACCTGGGGGAGCGCGGGGCCATGACCGCCCGCCTGCTGCCGGGCAACCGGCTTGAACTGCAACGCCGGTTGGTTGAAAGGGATATCCTGGGCAACGAAAAGACCAGCGAACAGCAAGAGCTGCTGACAGATGAGCTGCCGGGTGAGATCAGTGCCTTCAAGCTGGGACGCAAGGGCGCGAACCTGTTTGCCGGTACGGCCAACGGCTGGCTCCTGCGCTGGGATATCTCTGAGTCGCCGGCACGCTTGGCTGACAAGGTACAGGCCTTTAAGGACCAGCGGACCATCACCGCCCTGGACACAGTACTGGGGGATAACTCACTGGCCGTAGGGGATGCCCAGGGGCAGATCACCACCTGGATGCCGGTGCGCACACCCGGCGCCGGTGAAGACAAACACCTGGCCCTGATCCACACCCTGCCCGGCTTCAACACGCCGGTCACCCGCCTGCTGGCCTCGCCGCGGGACAAATCGCTGGCTGGCTTTGACGGGCAGGGGACCATCAAAATCGTCCATATGACCAGTGAACGGCTGCTATTGGAACTGAAGGCAGGAGGACCGGTCAGCGCCGCCGCCTTTGCCGACCGTGGCCGCAAGCTGTTGGTGTCGGGTGCTGATGGTGCCTCCCAGGCCTGGGAACTATCCATCCCGCACCCTGAAACATCGCTGAAAACGCTTTTTGGTAAGGTCTGGTACGAAGGGTACGGTAAACCGGAATATGTCTGGCAATCATCCGCCGCCACCGATGACTTTGAAACGAAGTTGTCATTGGTGCCGCTGGTATTCGGTACCTTCAAGGCAACCCTGTTTGCCATGTTGTTTGCCGTGCCGCTGGCACTGCTGGGTGCGCTCTACACCAGCCAGTTCATGACCCCTGGCCTTAAAGGTAAAATCAAACCAGCCGTGGAGATCATGGCTGCTGTTCCATCGGTAGTAATCGGCTTTCTGGCCGGACTCTGGCTGGCCCCGCTGATGGATAATAATATTCTGGCACTGTTCCTGGCTGTGGTGCTGGTACCTACGCTGGTGCTGCTGACGATCGTAGCCTGGCGACCGCTGGCTGAAAACACCGATTTTGGACGACGGCTGAAGGGATATGAATTTATCGGTCTGCTGCCGGTGGTGGCGCTCGGTATCTGGCTTTCCGGCCAGATCGCCCCCCCTCTGGAGGCAACCTTTTTTGGCGGCAACCTGAAGCAGTGGCTCTTTTCAATTCTTGGGGTACGTTACGACCAGCGCAACAGCATTGTTATCGCCATTGCCCTGGGCTTTGCCGTGATCCCGATCATCTTCACCATTGCCGAGGATGCCCTCTCCAACGTACCGCGCAATCTGACTGCCGCTTCCCTGGCCCTGGGTGCCAGCCGCTGGCAGACCGCCTGGCGGGTGGTGCTGCCGTCGGCATTGCCGGGTGTCTTCTCCGCAGTTATGATCGGCTTTGGCCGTGCCGTGGNNTGATGGCCACCGGCAACACACCGATAACAAGCTGGTCGCTGTTTAACGGCCTGCGCTCGCTTTCGGCCAACATTGCTGTGGAGATTCCTGAGGCGCCAATTGGCGGCACCCTCTACCGCACCCTGTTCCTCTCGGCAGTACTGCTGTTTATGCTGACCTTTATCATCAACACTGCAGCAGAGCTGCTGCGACAGCGCTTCCGCAAGAAGTACGGGCGGTATTAACGTGAAGATTATGGAACGCTGATGACGCGGATCCGGCTGATCATCGCGAATTTGAAAAACAAAATGACGGCAAGGATTTGAAGCCTGCCGGTATCGATTTTATCCGCGCGAATCAGCTTAATCAGCGTCATCAGCGGTCTATTATGATGGCTTCTATCCAAAAGGTGTAACGTGAAAAATTACTGGAAACGTGGCGAACCGATGGTGATGGCAGCCGGGGCAACCCTGGCCATGGTGTTGTTTATGACCATCACCCTAGTGGCGGTGATTCTGGGCAACAGCCTGGGATACTTCTGGGTCAAGAACCTGGTTCAGCTGAAGCTGAAAGACGGCAGCGCCGTGCTGGGTCAGATGACCGGCAGCGAGACGCACGCCCTGACTGACGAAGCCCGGATACAACTGAAGGTGGGTAACCGTGACCTGTATGCCCAGGATTTCCGCTGGGTTGATGAGCAGGAGATTGCTGACCGGGAGTATCCTGACAATGCCTATCTGCTGGAACGGATGGAGCACGGAAACTTCTTTGGTTACCTGCAAGGGCTGACAAAGTCTGATGGAACCGCTGCAGCAGCCGACAGCGCCACTCTGGCTACACTTTTGCAGGAGGTTCAGCAGGGCAAAAAGGGACTAAAAGCGATCCGCAAAGAGATGTCCAAACTGAACCAGGCCTCGGAACAGCTGCGGCTCAAGATCCAGAAGCTGAACTATAAAGGAGCCGAGGCCAACAGCACAGCCATTGCGGCCTTAACTGAGCAGCGAGCCAAGCTGACGGAACAGTTTGACCTTTTGAATGACGAACTTAATCAGAAACTGGCCGAGCTGAACAAGACAACCGCCCTTTTCCGCGATGCAGCGGGCACTGAGAAGGAGCTGCCCCTGACCGAGATCGTCCGATTCTATCAGCCCAACAGCATGTCGGTCTTTGCCAAGGCCGGGGTCTACCTGATCAAAATCAAGGAACTGCTGCTGGATGACCCGCGTGAATCCAACACCGAGGGGGGGCTGTTCCCCGCCATCTTCGGCACGGTGCTGATGGTACTGCTGATGTCGCTCTTTTCCATGCCGTTCGGGGTAATCGCCGCCATCTATCTGCGTGAGTATGCTAAAGAGGGTAAGCTGGTACAACTGGTACGGATCGCGGTCAACAACTTGGCAGGTGTACCTTCTATTGTCTACGGCGTGTTCGGCCTGGGGTTCTTTGTCTACGGCATCGGCGGCTCCCTGGATAAGCTGTTCTTTCCCGAACGGCTGCCCACTCCGGTCTTCGGCACCGGCGGCATCCTCTGGGCCTCACTGACCCTGGCGCTGCTGACCGTACCGGTGGTGATCGTGGCCACCGAGGAATCATTAGCCTCCATCCCCAAAGGGATTCGCGAAGGTTCCTTGGCCCTGGGCGCCACCAAGTTCCAGACCCTGACCAAGGT
>DKFG01000308.1 GCA_002452325.1 Geobacter sp. UBA6802 | reverse complement strand
AGCTGGCAGCACTCAGCTTCGAGGATATGTGCGAGAAGAAGTAGTTTCTCCGCTAGAGTGATGTTACAATTCAGCCCCGCAGAGTAATCTGCGGGGCTTTTTTGACGGCTGCGGGGGGGAAAGGAGAGGTTATGTCCTTGAAAATCAGACAGCTGCTGGCTACTGCAGCCCTTGCATCGGTGATGTTCGTCTCTGGTGTGGCTGACTGCCTTGCCGAAAGCCCGGTCGCAGACCTCCCGTACCACACCCCGCTGGCTGGTGAGCCGTTTTCCACAACAGTGCTGGGGCAGAAAGTGGAGCTGCCGCGTCGTAACCGGGCTAATACACTGGCCCTCAGCCTGGGCGGCACCTTCTATTTCCCAACGCTTGGCAGCAGCGATGCCTTGCCGATCGCAGCCCTGTACTGGCGCAAGGAAAATGAGGATTACCGCTCACGTCTTATCTTCAGTGTCTTTTACAACGAATGGGACGGTGCCCTGAAGACCAAGGGCAGGCTTGAGTATCTGGCCCATCTGGAAAACTTTACCAGTCCTTTCCCGCAGGAAGAGATCCTGAACGGCGAGTCGATCAAGTCCACCTCGGCAGTCTGGGGCTATGCCACGGGCTGGCTCGGCCTGGGCTACCGGATGCCGGTTGCGCCGTTTCAGAGCGACAACGACCTACGGCTGCAGCTGTTCTATACCGGCACCTACCTGTACAACAACCGTACCTCTGACACCGGTCCCAATGTGAACCTGCCGCCCGATACCTGGGAAAACGGCCTTAGGTTACGAATCAGGTATGACAGCATCCGCCGCAATATCATGGAGCTGCCCCATAGCGGCTATGCCTTGGGCGGCGATCTTGAGTGGGCCTATCGCTCACCCTGGGGGGATTCAAATTATGGCCCCTATCGTTTCACCAAATCAGGCAGCCAGGAATACACCAAGGTCTCGGGCTACGGGGTGGCTGCCCTGCCGGTACCCTGGACATCAGAGCGCAATCGTCTGATTGCCAGTGTGTACGGCGGCTTTTCCCCCAACAATAATCTGGATCGCTACTCCGGTTTCAGGGNNGGGGGGCGGGCCGTTTCCCAATGAGAGTGACGACCTCTGGCGTACCCCCTATCCCGGCGCCGTGTTCAATCAGTTTACCGTGGCTGACTATGTGGTAGGCAACCTGGAATACCGGCGCGAACTGCTGTTTTTTCTCTACCTGCATCTGCGTGGCACCATGGCGTGGATCAATCGTGATTACCAACGGAGCGAGCGTTTCAGGCTAGAGCAGGACCGGGGTGAGGCCTTTTCAGTGGGTATCACCACCGGCATGCCCTGGGACAGCAGTATGTATCTTGAATTCTCACGTGACTTCGGCATCCTGAGAAACGGCAAGTCAGGCAGCGGGCTGATGCTGCTCTGGTCAAAGGCATTCTGATGAAAGGATATACACCACAAATGCACGATCATACGGCACGGGCCATGGCGGCCAAAGGCAAAATACGGGCCGTGGCTTGCGTAACCACCAGGCTGGCTAACGATATCAGTTTTCTGCAGGGTGCTTCTCCGGCGGTAAGCATGGCGTTGGGACGGGCTCTTTCCGGGGTGGCGCTGATGGGGAGCATCCTCAAGCAGGGGCAGCGGCTGGCAATCAAGTTTGAAGGAAACGGCCTGATGCGGAAATTGGTTGCCGAGGCAGACTGGGACGGTGCCCTGCGGGCCACGGTGGCGGTTCCGGAAGCGATGGCAGAGAGCGTGCCGGACCTGCTGGGGCGGGCCGGATTTCTGACCGTTACCAAGGATCTGGGGCTTAAGGAACCGTACAGCGGTATGGTACAGCTTGTCAGCAGCGAGATCGCTGAAGATCTGGCCTATTACCTGACCGATTCCGAGCAGATTCCATCGGCCATGGGGCTGGGGGTAAGCCTGGCTGATGACGGGCAGATCGCGGTGAGCGGCGGATTTTTGATTCAGTCGCTGCCCCCTTCCGATGAGGCAGCAGTGGACCGGATCATGGCAGCTATTGCAAAGATGCCGCCCCTTAGCACGCTCCTGAAAGATGGTACACCCCCCCGGCAGTTGCTGGATATCCTGCTGGAAGGGGTGGAACACCACCCGCTGGAGTCAACGGACCTGTTTTTCCGCTGTGGTTGCTCTCGGGAGAAGGTTGAGCGGGCTCTGCTGTCACTGGGCAGAGAGGGACTTGCCAGCCTGATTGTCGAGCAGGGTGAGGCATCAGTTACCTGTGAATTCTGCAAACAGCAGTACCAGTTTGAAAGGAGCGAGCTTGAAGCGTTCGTTAGTAACCAATAGCTCGCCGTTGAACTCTTTATCGAAGATGGTGAAGAAGCAGCCTTGAAGCTGCTGGAGTCATGACATGACTACAAAAGAAATCATAAAATTGGCCGTATTTCAGGGGAAAGAGATTCGCCGTATCATCCATGAAGGCGAATGGTGGTTTGCTGTTGTCGATGTGATTGAGGCACTGACGGAGTCACCGACGCCACGGCAATACTGGGGCAAGGTAAAAAAGAGAGAGTTCACTGATCCTCAGTTGTCCCCAGTTTGGGTACAACTGAAGCTGACCGCTGCCGATGGGAAAAAATATGCAACTGACTGCGCCAATACAAAGGGGTTATTCCGTGTTATCCAGGCGATTCCGTCACCAAAGGCCGAGCCGTTTAAACAGTGGCTTGCTCAAGTCGGGTACGAGCGTATTCAGGAGATCGAAAATCCTGAGCTTGCCCAGGAGCGGATGAAGCAGCTCTATGAGCAGAAAGGTTATCCCAAGGAGTGGATCGACAAGCGGCTGCGGGGGATTGCGGTTCGTCAGGATCTGACTGATGAGTGGCAGCAACGGGGAGCGCAAAACAGTCGGGAGTACGCCATCCTTACCATGAGATTATGCAGGGCGCCTTTGACCTGAAGGTTGATGACTATAAGGCGGTTAAGGGGTTGGAGCGGGAGAATCTGCGGGATCATATGACCGACATGGAGTTGATTCTGACCATGCTGGCTGAGGCAACCACCACCAAGTTGCACCGTGATCGTGATTCTCAAGGATTTAAACCTCTCAAAAAGGACGCTCAGGATGGCGGAGCCGTTGCCGGCCGGACGCGGCGGGATATTGAAAAGCAAAGCCGTGTAGCAGTGGTAAACCGTTCTAATTACAAGGCATTGGCCACGAAAAAACAGACCAAGAAACTGAGCGATGACAGTACACATGAAGATAAATAAACCGGAAATACTAGCCCCCAGCGGTTCCCTTGAGGCGTTCTTTGGCGCCATGGAATCCGGTGCTGATGCGGTCTATGCCGGCCTGCGGGNNTGGGGCAGATGGCGCGGATGCTGGCATACGCCCATCAGCGCAGCAGAAAGATCTATATCACCCTCAACACGCTGGTAAAGGAACAGGAACTGCCCCAGCTGGTGGAGACCCTGGCAGAGCTGGCCCGGCTGCGGGTTGACGGGGTGATTGTGCAGGATATGGCTGTAGCCCGGCTGGTGCGGAACCATTTTCCGTCCATCCCGCTGCATGCCTCCACCCAGA
>DKFG01000058.1 GCA_002452325.1 Geobacter sp. UBA6802 | reverse complement strand
CGGATTGTGAGGCGGCGCAGCCGCCGGCCTTGCCCATGGTGGTGAACAGTTCGAACAGGCCATTTTTGTCCTCGTTGACGGTGATGTAGAGCGGGCCACAGCCGGTCTGCATCTGGTAGGTCCAGCCTTTGAGTGCCTTGGGCCGCTCTCGCTTAACGGCATGTTTTTCATCTTCTACCGGCACTGAGGCAACGGCCGCTTTCTCCTCTTTTTTGGCAGTGGAGAGCACCTGCTCGTCACGGGAACCGTCGCGGTAGATGGTGACCCCTTTGCAGCCGGTCTTGTAGGCCAGCATGTAGACCTGCTCCACATCTTCAATGGTTGCGGTGTTGGGGAAGTTGACCGTCTTGGAGACCGCATTGTCGGTATGATATTGGAAAGCAGCCTGCATCTGGACATGGTCTTCCGGGGTTATGTCATGGGCTGTGACAAAGACACGCCTGATGTCTGCCGGTACTTCATCAAGGTCATGGACCGTGCCGTGCTCGGCGATCTTTTCCATCAGTTCCTGAGAGTAAAAGCCGCGTTCCTTGGCCAGCTTTTCAAAGATCGGGTTCACCTCCACCAGTTTGGTGCCGTCCATTACGTTCTTGACGTATGAAACCGCAAAGAGCGGTTCTACACCGGAAGAGGCGTTGGCGATCATGGAGATGGTGCCGGTGGGGGCAATGGTGGTAACGGTGGCGTTGCGCTGGGGCAGCGCCCCCTTTTTGTCAAAGGTTGATCCGGTAAAATTGGGGAACGAGCCCCGTTGCTGTCCCAGCTCACGGGAGGCGGCATGGCCTTCATCGTTGATGAACTGCATCACCTTCTTGCCCAGTTTGACCGCTTCATCTGAATTGTACGGTACACCCAACAGAATCAGCATGTCGGCCCAGCCCATGACACCCAGGCCGATCTTGCGGTTGGCATGGGTCATGTCGTGGATCTGCTGCAGGGGGTATTTGTTGGCCTCTATCACATTGTCCAGAAAATGGACCGCGTCATGGATCACCTCTTTGAGGCGGCTCCAGTCAATGGCTCCTTCACTGACAAAACGTCCCAGGTTGATGGAACCGAGGTTGCAGGACTCGTAAGGTAACAGCGGCTGCTCGCCACAGGGGTTGGTTGACTCGATCTCACCGACATGGGGGGTCGGATTGTCACGGTTCAGCCGGTCCAGAAAGATGATGCCCGGCTCACCGTTTTCCCAGGCCTGATTGACAATCCGCTGAAACACTTTGCGTGCATTCAGGGTACCCATTTTGCTTTTGTCACGGGGGTTGAGCAGGTCATATTCCTCGTCCCGTTCAACGGCCTGCATGAATTTCTCGGTCAAACCGACCGAGATGTTGAAGTTGTTGAACATCTTCTGGTCGGCCTTGCACATGATAAAATCCATGATATTGGGGTGATCGACCCGCAGGATACCCATGTTGGCGCCACGACGGGTGCCTCCCTGCTTGATGGTCTCCGTGGCGGTATCAAAGACACGCATAAAGGAGATCGGGCCGCTGGAGACACCGGTGGTGGTCTTGACCAGATCATTTGCCGGACGCAGGCGGGAGAAGGAGAAACCGGTACCGCCGCCGGATTTGTGGATCATGGCGGTAAACTTGACCGCATCAAAGATCTCTTCAATGGAATCGCCCACCGGCAGCACAAAGCAGGCGGAAAGCTGCCCCAGCTCACGGCCCGCGTTCATCAGGGTGGGGGAGTTGGGTAGAAAGTCGAAACTCACGATCATGTCGTAGAAACGGTCCGATAGCTTCCTGATGTCTGCTTTGGGGTCAAAGGTCAGGTCAGGAGCTGCAATGGTATCAGCAACCCGGCGAAACATCTCTGCCGGAGTTTCAAGGGGCTTACCGGCAGTGTCGCGCTTGAGATAGCGCTTTTCAAGGACAGTCAGGGCGTTGGGCGTGAGGGCAGGTTGACGGACTGAAGACGCTTGGGCAGGCATGGTGTTCTCCTTTATGGTGGTACTGGTCTGGCAGCAGGTGTGGTTTCAAACGGGTGCTACTGAGACTGCAAGCGGATTGAATACTGTTTTTTATTCAGGTAGACACAATATCTAGTGTGTACTCGCGAATAGAACCACAGCATCTATGTTGTGTCAACCTCAAATTTGCTGGTGCTGACCCTCCCGCCGACAACGCTTTGAATACAGTCATTTTTTTATTGAATTTACAGCAAGGCGAGAATGTGGTATGAACTTCGTTCGTATATTCAATACTTTGAAACTCTGGATGCCCATGATTCCCACGCCGGGGCGTATGCCTTTCAACCTGTTTTCTTCCATTCGTCTGCTGGTTGCCTGTTGTGGTCTGCTGCTTGCCTGCGGTTGCCAGAAGCTGTTTCATGACCAGGATGCCCTGTTAAAGGGCAGGACTGTCGCTGTCTCCATGTCGGTGCAGGATACTCCTCCTCCGGCTGCCCAGGCGCTGCCGCATGCAGAGTCTGCCGCTCCGCCCCCTGCTCTGCCGCTCCGCCCTCTTGATCAACGACTCCTGCCGACTCAGCAGCCTGTATCCATGCAACCGTCACAGCCTCTTGCAGCCAGTTCAGAGCGGCCTGCAGCAACAGCTCGTCAACAGCTTGCCGAAGCAGCTGTCGTGCTGACCGAGCGGGTGATGACCGAGGATCTGGTGCTGCGCGGTACCGTGCTGGTCAAGGGATCCCTGATCGTTGCCCCCCAGGCCACCCTGCGGATTGAGGCCGGATCAGAGGTCAGGTTTAGCGCTGATCCAACACTGCCGCAGCCTTCCCGGCTGGTGGTGCAGGGCAGACTGGTAATCTCCGGCACGGCGCAACAGCCTGTCTTGCTGGGCCCTGCCTACCAACAGGCAGAACCTGGTGACTGGGGCGGTGTGGTTCTGTTGGGAAGCGAAAAAAAGAACAGCATCGAATACTGTCGTATTGAAGGGGCGCAGACCGGCATTCAGGCGCAGAATGCCTATCTCAATGCCAGGGGGCTGCAGGTGACGACTGCCCTGCGCGGTATTGAGCTGCACGGGTCGGAAACCTCTGTGCAGGGTAGTACCATACGTCGCTGCGATATCGGCATCCGCCTGGTGGACAGCGAAGCGGATCTGCGTGACAGTACTATTCGTGAAAACCGTCAGGGGATCGTTGCCAGACGTACCTCCGGCTCACTCTCGAATATTACCGTCAGTGCCAATGCCCAGGAGGGGATTGAGTGGGAACAGGGTCGCTACCGCATCAGCGGTAGCCTGGTGGCCGGAAACCGCACCGGTGCCCGCTTTGTTGATGCCGACGGACAGCTGACGCTCTGCCGCTTTCATGACAATCGGGCCCATGGCGCTGAGCTTTCGGCAGGACAGGTACGTATCAGAAACTCCTCCTTCAGCAACAATGGTGGTGTTGGACTGGTGCTGGAACAGGTGCAGGGGATGATGACCGGTTCAGCCCTACAGGATAACCGTGGCGCCAACCTGGAAAACCGTGGACAGGAGCCGTTTCCGGCATTACTGAACTGGTGGGGTAGCGCTGATCAGCAGCAGATTGTCGCCGGTATCCTGACGGCTCCCCGGCAGGATGAACTGCCCTTGATCCCTTTTGTGCCGTTTCTGAAAGAACGGCCTGCCACTGCTCCGTAAGATGTCCGGTTGTCCCATGCCCATTTACCTGGATAATGCCGCCACCAGCTTCCCCAAACCGGAACAGGTCTACACTGCCGTGCTGCAGACCATGCAGCAGGTGGGCGCCTCCCCCGGCAGGGGAGGGTACGGCAGTGCCCTGGATGCCTCACGGCTGCTGCTTGCGGTACGAGAAGCGGTTGCAGGGTTGGTAAACTGTGCTGATTCTGCCCGTGTGATCTTTACGCACAATGCCACCGTGGCCCTGAATATGGCGGTGATGGGCACCCTGCTGCCCGGTGATCATGTCATTACCACCAGCATGGAGCATAACTCACTGCTGCGCCCGTTATGTATGCTGGAAAAGCAGGGGGTTGATCTGACGATCGTGCAGGCTGATGCACAAGGACTAGTTGATCCGGCCCTGATTCGGACAGCCCTGCGCCCTGCCACCAGGATGATCGCAGTTGCCCATGTATCCAACGTCACCGGCGGTATTCAGGATATTGTCGCCATAGCCGCCATAGCCCGTGAGGCCGGGGCGTTGATGTTAGTGGATGCGGCCCAGTCTGCCGGTCTGCAGGAACTGGATATGCAACGTATCGGCATTGATCTGCTGGCAGCGCCGGGACACAAGGGGCTGTTGGGCCCCCAGGGCACCGGTTTTCTGGCGGTTGCGCCAGGTGTGCAGCTTAGACCGGTTATGGCCGGCGGCACCGGCAGCAGCTCTGATCAGGATCAGCAGCCGGATGGTTTTCCGGAAGGGTTTGAGCCCGGTACCCACAACCTGCCCGGTATTGCCGGTCTTGGGGCCGGTATCGCCTTTGTGCAGGCAACCGGTCTTGAGCAGATCAGGATGCATGAGCAAGAGCTGGCTGAATATGCCCGCGTCCGCCTGCAGCAGCTACCAGGCTGCTGCCTGTACGGACCATTGCAGACCGACCGGCGCAGCGGGGTAGTATCGTTTGCTGTTGATGGTTTTGATGCCGCCACGGTCGCCTTTCTGCTGGACCGCGAACATGGTATAGCCGTACGGGCAGGATTGCAGTGCGCGCCACGGGCTCACCGCACCATCGGCAGTTACCCCGGCGGCACAGTCAGGCTCAGCCCTGGCTGGTTCACTACCCGTAATGATATCCAAAGGTTCTGTGACGCTTTGATCTCTATAACCAGGAAAGGCACTTCATGAAATTCTTCATCCTTGACACCAACGTGCTGCTGCATGACCCCCAGGCCCTGTTCAAGTTTCAGGACAACACCATTATCATTCCGATTACGGTGATTGAGGAGATTGACCGTTTTAAAAAGGATATGAACG
>DKFG01000072.1:220-15591 GCA_002452325.1 Geobacter sp. UBA6802 | reverse complement strand
ACCGACTGGTTCTGTCGGTAAAAGCAAAAGATAAGAGTGGTAAAGAGGTATTTAACGCAGAGAAGATTTTCATGCCGATCCCCCAACAGCTGGGCAAAGGCGACCGGATGGGCCGCGGTCCCTACGAGAAGAGCGGTTTGATTGAAGACACCGCCCTGCATCCCCTGAAGACACAGTACCTTGATTATGATCTGTTCTTCCCAATGAAGACGGAAGAAAAAGACGGCAAGAAGGTGAGCAGCATTGCCAGTGAAACTCTGGATCTTGAGGTCAAGCTCTGGTACCTGCCGTTTGGCACCATGGATGATGACCCGTTCCTCTGGAAAGAGTACAAAAAGACCGTCAAGATCAGTACAACCGGAAAATAGGCAGTACCAACCAAAGCAACACCGGGATATTCAGGATATCCCTCCTTCATGTGGTGCCGGCGGGTAAAACCGCCGGCTTTTTTTCTGAACGTTCGAACAGTGTTGAAACGTTACTGCTGAGCTTGCTATGCTGCGATGATCATGCCCTTGCCGACTTTGACCATACTGTTGCTGACCTGCTGCCTGCTTCTGTCCGGCTGCACCAGAAATCAGGCAGCTGAGGAAGAGCGCTGCCTTTCCTGCCACAGGGGGATCGAGCACACCTCTCCCAGCCACAGCGGCTGCGTCTCATGCCACGGCGGCAACCCGAAGTCAACAACCAAAAGCGAGGCCCACAGCGGTATCTACGGACTCTCCAACCGCTCGTACCCCGGTCGTTGGGAGATGGGCTGCGGCCCCTGCCACCGCTCTCAGCTTGAACGAATGCAGAGCAGCCAGATGTATACCGCTGCCGGTATGATCGCCCAGGCCCAGGCAACCTGGGAAGGAGAAACCCCCGGTACCCGCTACGGCAGTCAAGGTGCTGACCTGTACGACACTACCGGAAAACCATTGAAACAACATGAAGTGGCTCAGTTGGATCACCTCTCCGGTGAGCTGTTCCGTAAATTCTGCGCTCGCTGTCATGTTGCCCGTCAACAGGATCCCTCAAACGGTGCCGGTAATCCAGCCGGTTGCGCGGCCTGCCACTTTCCATACGGTAAACAGGGGCTGTACCGTGGCGGCGACCATACCATGCTGGGCAGGGCACCCCATGGTGATACGCACCGGATGCACACACTTCCCTCGCTTCAATCCTGTGCCCAATGCCACCACCGCAGCGGTCGCACCGCCCTTTCCTACCAGGGGCTGATGGACGGCAATAACGGTCTGGTACCGACACGCAACGGTAAGCCCGGCCCAGTACCGGGCAGTGACCAGCGCAACTTTACTCATATTGCGCCGGATATCCATTACCTGGCCGGTATGGACTGTATTGATTGCCACACTTCGCGAGAAGTCATGGGGGATGGTTATGCCTCAGCCAATATGCATGGCCAGCTGGAGGTGGCCTGCGAGGACTGCCACGGCTCTGCCGACAAGCCGCCGTTGTACCGAGCCATTACGCGTGAAAACGAAGACCCGCTGCGGGAATCCCGTTCATACCCGATGCAGATGCGGCTAGGCCAGCAGATGATCCTTACCTCTAAGGGACGCCCTTTTTCCAATGTCTTTCACGTTGACGGCAATGTGGTGTTGCAGGTAAAGGCCACAGGCAGGTTGCTGCGCTCCAAGGTTATCACCGGAACGCCGGAGCATACGGTTATGGGCCACGGCCGCCTGGCCTGCACCGCTTGTCACTCCCGTACCGTGGTGCAGTGTTACGGCTGCCATACCCAGTATGACCGGGAAGGGTTCCAGATGGATTTCATCAAAGGAATAGTGACACCGGGACAGTTTAGCGAAACCGAAGATTACCGGTCGCTGTACCCGTTCCCGTTGGCCCTGAATCAGAAAGGGAAGATCTCACCGGTTACCCCCGGCTGCCAGACCTTTGTCACTACTTTGGACGAACAAGGAAATGTGGTGCAACAGGAAACTATCATGCGCTACAAGGGTAAACGGCAGCTGCGCTTTGCCCCGTTTCATGGCCACAACACCGGCAAAAAAGCGGTGGGCTGTGCAGAATGCCACGCCAACCCCACCTTTCTGGGCTTTGGACAGCATATTATGGAAGGGCGCAGTATCAAAGGGACACTGCTCTGCGAGCTTTCAGACAACAAACCGTTAGACGGTTTTCTGACCATGCAGAACGGCACGGTTCAGGCCTATTCCGCCATTACCCGCGCCGGATCACGTCCCCTGAACCAGCAGGAGGTGCAACGCACCCTGGCGGTTAACACCTGCCTGATCTGTCACCCTTCAGCCAAAGACCCGATCTACCGGACAAGGATCAACTATCGTGACCTGGACGATACCCTTCATCGCCGCCTGCTGGCTCCTCGTTAGCTGCCTGACTGCCCAGGCCGCGGACCAGTGCCGGTACTGTCACAGCCCCAGCATCCATGTCAACGGCCTGCACAGCCGTCTGGCCTGCCATGATTGCCATCGGTCGGGCGGCCGGGTTCTGGTTGACCCGGCCGATCGTCGCCACGACTCCAGCGGCTGCGTGCAGTGCCATCAGGGATATCAGCGGATGTATACACATGCCATGGGTAGCCGCAGCAAAGAAAAGGCCTTTATTGCCCGCAGCTACGCCAAGGTGGATCGCCAGTTTGAGCAGAAAAACTGCAGCAGCTGCCACCTGCAGGGCTGCCGCGATTGCCACGGTAAAGGACACGCCATCAGCCGCCCCCAGGCTGATACCTGTTCTGCCTGTCATAAAGGGTATTTTGTGGGGTGGGATTATTTTGGCCGGGCACCCCGTGATGATCATGACCGGTATCAACGGGGCGCACGCATCGCAGGCGAGACGTTTCTGAAGATGCTGCCGGATGTCCATCACCAGCGCGGCATGATCTGCAATGACTGCCACACCATGCAAAGTCTGGTTGCAGGCAGTACCGCAGCAAAGGGCTGCACCGACTGCCACCGTCCCAGCCTGCAGGTGCTGGAGCACCGGATTCCGGCGCACCTGGAACGGATGGAATGCACTGCCTGTCACGCCGCCTGGGCACCCCAGGAATACGGCACTTTCTATTTGCGTTTTGCAGACGGAACGATAGCGGAACCGTTCGACCAACTCAAGTTTGCCGGACCGGGCTATGTCAAAAGTGCGTACCTCAAGCGCCAGGACCTGCCGCCGCTGGGGATTAACCAGCGCGGCAAAGTGGCGCCGATCAGGCCGCAGTTTATCGCGTATTACAGCAAACTGGTAAACGGTCGTGCCTCTGGACGTGAAAACCAGCTATTGGCCGCAGAATGGCGGGGGTTCACCCCCCATACCATCCAGCGGGGTACGGTAATGTGCGACAGCTGTCATGACAACCCACGCCGCTTCTTGCTGGAACCGCCCCAGGATCGTATATATGATCTCACCAAGGACGGACTGACGCTGTACTCGTTCTGGAATCAGACCGGCCAACGCCTGATCAACGGTACTTTTATGGACCAGGCTCGCTACCAGCGGATGTCAACCAAGAGCGCTACCTACCAAAGATTGTATGTGGAAAAATGGAAACAGTTCAGCAGACCAGACGCACTTTCATCACCACGCTGATCGCCCTGCCACTGGCATTGGCAGGCCTTTGGCGTTTTTTGACCCCCAAGGCGCTCAAAAAGCCGGCACTGTTACGAGTGCCCCCGCAGGATATTCCGGTCGGCGGTGCCCTAGTGTTTCGTCAGGAACGGATTGTAATCATGCGGGAGGGAGCGGACTACCGCGCTTTAAGCCTGGTCTGCACCCACCTGGGCTGCACGGTTTCAGTAACAACAGAAGGGATGATCTGCCCCTGCCACGGCAGCCGTTTTGACCGCCAGGGAACCGTGTTGAGCGGCCCTGCAGAGCGGCCATTACAGCGCTTACACGTTGAAGTATCAGGTGATGAGCTGGTAGTACGGGGTTAAAGGGGTAATCACACATTGTTCAAAGACTTTCTGAAACATCTCTTTCCTCGGGTGGTGCTGCAGCAGAACCTGCGCTTAAGTTACACCTTCTGCCTGGGGGGGCTGGCCTTTACCGCACTGCTGGTGCTGGCGGTTTCCGGTCTGCTGCTGCTGTTTTACTATCGTCCCGGTGCCCATGAGGCCTATCAATCGATCCTCTTTCTGGAGGCCTCGGTCTACGGTGGCCGTTACCTGCGCAATCTGCACCGGCTGGCATCCCACGCCTTCCTGATCCTGATCATGCTGCACACCCTGCGGGTGATCCTGACCGGCGCCTTTGCCCCGCCCCGCCAGCGCAACTGGATTATCGGCGTCTGCCTGCTGGGGCTGGCAGTCTTTGAGGCCTACACCGGTTACCTGCTGCCGATGGACCAGCTGGCACTCTGGGCCACTCAGACCGGCATGACCCTGCTGGAGGCGGTGCCGGGCGGCTCTTTTTTTACCGCCATGCTGGTGCCTGATCAGGTTGGCGGTCCTCTTTCACTGATCCGCTTTTATGTCTTGCATGTGGTGGTACTGCCGCTTCTGGCCTTTGGCCTCTGCCTGCTGCATTTTTACCAGATCCGCAAACAGAAAGGGCTGCTTCCCTACCTATGAGCAAAGATTACATCAAGAGCTCTCCTGTTTTTTTCAGACTGATCATCCGTTCACTCTGCCTCTGTACAGTCGGCCTGCTGGTGCTTGCATGGTTCATTCCGGCGCCGCTGCAGCAACCGGCTAACCTGGCTGTGGTGCCGAATCCGGTTAAATCAGCCTGGTTCCTGCTCTGGATTCAGGAACTGGTCAGCTACCGGATCTGGCTGATCTACCCGGTGCTGCTTGCAGCCCTGCTGTTCATCATCCTGCCCTGGCTGCAACGGGTCGCGCCCGAGCGGGCTGCATGGTTCGGCTGGACGCAACGCATCATCTCCATCTGGGTGCTGTGCGGTTTTCTGATGATGGTGGCGCTGACCATGATCGGACTTTTTTTCAGGGGGGAAAATTGGGCCTTTGTGCTGCCGTTCTGATGTTGATGCTGCTCTGGGATCCTGCTGCCGGGGCAGTGTCTGCCAATCACTGCCTGGGTTGTCATCAGCCTCACTATCAGGAACAGGGCAGCTGTGCTGACTGTCATCGCGGCAACCATCAGACCCGACGAAAAGAGCTTGCCCACAGCAACTTGATAGCGGGCCGTTACGCGGGCTTCACCAATCCGCTCTCTTCAGGGGTGCGTAGCGGCAAGAAGCTGGCAGAGCAGAGCGCCTGCCGCCGCTGCCATACCCTGGCCAAAACCGGCAATCGTCTTGCCTCAAACCTCGATAGTCTGCTTTGGAACAGCACCCCTGAGCTGATACGGGTCGCACTGGCCAAACCGGCTATCTTCATGCCTGATTTTCATTTCTCGTCACCGGATCTTGACCACCTGATCACCGCTATCCTGGCAGGCGGTCTCCAGGCCGACAAGCCCAAGCAGGAGCAGCCGCAACTGGTATTTTTTGCTACTGAAGGCAAGCAAATGCAAAACGTCTTTGTCAAACAGTGCGGCGGTTGTCATAAGCTGCTGTCAAAGCGTGACGGCGGCTTGGGTAACGGCATCTCAGCCCCTAACCTCTCAGGACTGTTGAGCAGCCATTACCCAGCCAGTTTTGAGTCAGACAAGAGATGGGATGCTGAGCGATTAAAGCGCTGGCTGAAGAATCCACGGGCCATCAGGCCGCAGACGCTGATGCGACCGGTTATGCTCAAACCAGACGAATGGCAGGAACTGCTACGCATCATTACGGTAGACTGACTACTGCTACTCATCAAGCACCTGCTTGATCTCTCGTGAGCATCACCTGCCCAGTGGGTGCAGCTCTCTGCAGCGCCCCAGCGTACAGGCACCGGTCATCCGACGGATAGCATCCATCGTCGTTGCACCGTCACGTTTTGCCTGCCTGATAGCACCGGCGGTTACCCTGCTACAGTAACAGACCAGTTCTTCATCATGCATTATCGTCTCTCCTCAATGGTCATGTCCGCAGCACGCTTCCTGGCGCTGCTGGTGCTGTAACGGCTTAATCAGCGGCCCGCCGCTACAGTCGCTGCACTCAAGCTGGATGGTGGTATGGGTAATATGGAAACGGTGTTCAAGGGCATGCTCAATCCGGTCCAGCAGTCCAGCACGTCGATCCTCGTACCCTTCAGCAACCTCAACATGTACTGACAACGCCGTGATGTGCGAACAGACCGACCAGACATTCAGGTGATGCAAGTCCTGCACCCCATCAACTGCCCGGATTGCTTCAGCCACCTCAGCCAGATCCATCCCTCGCGGCGTCCCTTCCATCAGGATATGCACGGCATCCCGCAGCACCCGCCCGGCACCGGCCAGAATCAGCAGACCGATGGCAGCTGACAGCAGGGCATCCAGCAGGTACCAGCCGGTGTAGTACATCACGATCCCGCCGATAATCACCCCTACCGAGGCGGCAGCATCCCCCACCACATGCAGGAAGGCGCTCTTCACGTTCAGGTCGTCATGACTGTGACTGTGCAGGGTCTTGGCTGCCAGCAGGTTCATTACCAGCCCGATCACGGCAATTACCAGCATCGGCCCGCTTTTCACCTCCTGCGGAACGCTGAAGCGCTCCCAAGCCTCGTACAAAATCACCGCCCCCATCAGAAAGACGGTCAGGCCGTTGATAAAAGAGGCAAACACCTCGGAGCGGTGGAACCCGAAGGTGTGACGCTCCGAGGTGGGTATCGCGGCCAGCTGCACGGCAGTCAGTGACAGCACCAGGGCAAACAGGTCCAGAAAGACATGGGCTGCATCAGACAGGAGCGCCAGCGAGTTGGTCCAGAGGCCGCCAATCACCTCTGCCACCAGGGTTACGGCGGTAAGGGCAATGGCAACCTTCAGCTTGCCGGTTATGCGGGTATCAAGGGTGGTCATGCTTCACCGCCACAGAAACAGTTCAGGGCTTTACCTTGCTCAAGTCTTTGTACACCAGCCAGCCAAGGTGGCCACGAACAACACCGACTACCTCTTTTCACCTGCCAGAATAATTTTTAAGATTTCGATCGGCAACTCGCCCCGCTCTTCACCCACTTTCTTCAGGGTATCATTGGCGGTCATTTTAATTCCCTTATTGGCAAGTTTACCGCTGATAACCGCATGATCAAGATGAAACTCCTGGCAGATTTCAGCCAGAGTCTTACGTCCTACCCCCTTGCCTTCAAACTGCTGCTGCACCAGCTCGGCGGTCCAGCGCTGTTGTGCTGCGGGCAGTTGCACTGTTTGAGATGGTACTGACACTGGCGGTAGTCTTGGCGCTTGTGTCGACTGCGCAGAGGCAGGGTCTGTAATGGCTACTGGGGTAGTTTGCCCCTCAAGCGGCTTTAACAGTTTATAAATTGCAGCTGGAGACTTGCCGTTCTTACGTGAAATATCCAGCAGCTTCTGGTCAGGCCCTTCAACCTTGATCCCCTGTTTTTCAAGCTCAGCCAGGGCCAGCTCCAACTCGATATCCACTTTCTGCAAAAATCTGTTGAGCGGCATCAGCTCTGCATGACTGATTACCGGTTCATCTTCAGCCGCCTTGATCCAGGAATCCTTGAGGTACTCGTTAAAATCAAGCAGATAACTGAGCGGCGGTGTCTTGTAGATACCGCCGATGGTACAGAAGAGGGTAATCAGAGCAGCCACGGCCAGTTCTGCCTTTAGTGCCAGGACCTTGCTGACCTTGTCCTGGAAGTAGCTCACCAGCGCCCGCCAGTTAAGCCAAGTATGCCACAGCCCAGCCAGGGCAAAAAGCAGACTGGTAGTGATATGCATATCACCCCACTGTGACTTGCTGAGCCCCAGCAGACTCCAGTCAAGCCAGTAGGCCACCCTGCCCTGAGGTGCGATAAACAGGATAACGCCGGATACCGTCATGATCAGAAAACTGAGGGCAGTTAAGAGTGAAATGAACCCGCGCAGATGCAATCGCTGTGTCGGTTGACTAATCATTAGAGCACCCCCACAATCTCTTCCGGCAGGGGCAGGACACTTCTGCTGCCGTACTGGATGACGACCTGGATATCCTCAGCCTTCTGTACACATTTGGCACTCTCAGTGCCCAGCACCTCAAATTTCATGATCTCGCTCCTTGGTGTGTATTGTATTCCTTCTATCTGTGGCCAAGTGCCGACATCATTAGCAGCAACCGGTAAAGATCGTATGATGAAATTGTGAAGAATTGTGAAGAGACAAGGATTTGATGCACTCAACGTCCGGTTACCGGCTTGCAGATAATACAAGACCTGCATCAGTCTACATGCTCAAGATCGGTAAACCTGTTATCAGACGTGGTGGTTGCCAGCCGTCCCTTTACCTCTTCCAGCCAACCAGTTCTGACATCCTCACAGGACTGGAAGTCGGGCACGAACGGCTTAATATCGAGCAACGGGGTGCCGTCCAGTACATCAATCTGCTCGATCTGCAATCTACCCTGTTCAATCCCCAGCAGCCTGACTATGGAAAGTCCAATCTGATTTGGACGCTTGGGGGCCCGTGTGGCAAACACGCCATGCTCGCGCGTATCAAGATACGGAACCACCTGCAATCGGTATCCCTGACTTTTGTGGAAGTGATACAGCAGTATGATATGTGAAAAGCCTTCCAGATCCTTGAGCCCCGCCTGAAACTGAGGGAATATCTCCACCGTGCCCTGTGCAGCGGCATCGGCAGTGGGTTGGATCGGCATCCCCTGAAGATCGGTAAATGGGGTGTGAATAATGCCTATCGGCTCGTACTGAATGGTCATCTTTGCCTCCATGACAAAACTGGCAATCTTTCAGGGCAAGAAACGTCGGCTCTCATGGTGCATCCTTACGGTTAAATTGTGCCGCCCGTTGCGTTGCCTCATGGGCTGCAATCTGCCCAGCCAGCCGCACCATCTCCAGCACCTCCGGGTACCGCAGGGAGTAATAGATCTTAAGGCCGTCCTTGCGCTGGTTCAGGATACCGCTCTTCAGCATGGTCTGCAGATGGCGGGAGGTGTTTGACTGTTCATGGCCGATAGCCGGAAATATCTCACAGACGCAATGCTCACCATCCTGCAGCAGCTGGATGATCTTGAGCCGGGTCGGCTGGGCAATTGCCTTCAGCACTTCAGAACTGTATTCAAGGGTATTCACACAGATTCCTTTTCCTATACTTTAAGTCACTAAAAATTTTTAAGCATCCTGATTACATCAGCTCCTCAGGAAACATACTCCCAAACAGGCCGCTGACAAGATGTCGCCACACGCTGGCCTTTGGTTCACTGTCAAGACGCACAAGACTGCTGTTCTCCTCGCCCACCCATACCAAATCGGATAAGACATTACCTGACTCAACAAGTTCAACACGGTATGACTGGTCAATGGCTACGGCTTCGTCAAAATGCGCAGCCAATTCTTCAGCCAACACAGGGCTTTCAATCCGCACCGCCACTTCGGTATTCAACATACGTGAACGCGGGTCAAGATTCATCGAACCGACAATGAGCGTCGAGCGATCGACAATCACTACCTTGGCATGCAGGGTTGTACCCAAAGAGAGTCTCTTCCTCGCCAATTTTACGCCTGGTCGCAGTTCGTGCAACTCGACTCCGCAAGCCAATAAACGCGGGCGATAGCGGGCATAGCCAGCATGAACAAGCGGTATGTCGGTTGATGCCAGCGAGTTGGTCAGTATCCTCACACGCACCCCTTTTTTCGCAAGGGAACAAAGACCGGCCACGCCATGTTCGCCAGGAATAAAATAGGGAGAAATAAGCACTGCTTCGCGCTGGGCGCCACGGATGGTGGAACGAAGGGCAGCGACAATAGGCTGATGTTTTTCCTGCAGCAAAAAATTCTTCTCCGGCAAATCGTTCAGAACTACAGCAGGCGCTGTCACGAGGGCAAGCTGGCCATTGCGCAGCAAGTGACGAAAGTCAGTTTCGCGCAAGGCATTGGCATAGTGCGTGTCACGGAACTTCTCAGCTCTCGATTTGAGCTGCTCCTTGATTGCAGCCAGCTGGTCCGGTTCAGCAGGCCCAGACAAAACTGTCTTGATAGGAATGGCTGTAGCGTTATTCCAGTAGGCATCAAAGCTGCGTGAAACGTCCCTGACCAGCGGACCGGTCATTAAGATATCGAGATCGGCAAAGTTGTTGCTCCGGTTAACGGCAAAATAGGCATCCCCCAGATTACGACCGCCGATCACGGCAACGGCGTTGTCGGCGATCCACAATTTGTTGTGCATGCGCCGGTTCAGACGACTGCTGTCACCAAGGTATTCCAGTACCCGAAAGCCCCCCCAAAAGCCTTGACTGAAAAAGGGGTTGTAACTCCGAACCTCAATACCAGGATGGGCATCAAGAGTAGACAGCAGATTATAGTTATCGCTGCTACCAACGTCATCCACCAGTATACGCACACGAACATCCCGCTCGGCGGCCTGCAGAGCGCGGTAGAGCAAGAGAGTGGCTGTAGCATCATTGCTGACAATGAAATACTGTAGATCAAGGCTCTTTTGCGCAGCTTCGGCAGTGGCGGCCCTGACAATAAAAGCCTCTTCGCCGGACACCAGCGTACGGAATCCTGCCAAACCGGGAGAGGCGGCAAGATGTGCTGCGTAGTGAATACCAAGCGTTGTCTCCTCCGGCCGGTCAAAGGCAAATGACGGCACACGCGGCAACTCCGGATTTAAACACGAACAGCCTGCAGCTATGCAGAAAAAAACCAGCATCAGCGGAATGCGCCAGCTCATGCCGTCCTCCCTCTTTCCTGGTTGCTTTACTGCTCTCTACATCAAGATATTTCCATTACTGACAGCAACCAGTGTCTTCACGAAACTCTTTTGCGTCATCCCCGCGCAACGACTCTGCCAGGCCGATTAGACCGTCAGTCAGGTAGCGGGCGTTATACCCCTTGGTACGCAGGTAGGCCATGGCCAGTGATGAGCGGTCCTTGTGGGGGCAGGCGGTAACGATAATCTTGTCTTTGGGAAGCTCCTTGTACCGCTTGGGCAGTTCATTGAGCGGGATGTGCAGACCAAAGTTCATTTGCCAAACCTTCACTTCCTCGGTAAAACGGATATCCACCAGCACTGCTTTTTTCTCGTCGATCAGCTTGATCAGCTGCTTGCTGTTGGCCTTCATATCTGCCCTGATTTCATAGTTGAAATCAGTAAGAAAGCGGTCAAATGCCTCTGTCTTCTGATCTGCAGCATTGGATTGAACCGTACCGGCAAGCAGCAACAGGGTCATGACAATCAGTTTTTTCATGGTGTAAGCTCCTTTGTTGTGTGATGTAGAGTGATAGTACGCAGCTATTTTTATTTGTAGCGTGCAATCGGCAGCCCGGCCTTGATCCAGGGGACAATCCCCCCGGTGACGTTGTAGACCTTGCTGTAACCGGATTTGACCAGAAACTGAGTAGCCGGAACGGTGCGGTTCCCCACCCGACAGATCAGGATCACCGGTTTATCCATTGGGATAATGGCCTTAACCTGTGCAAGCCAGCCCTGGGGATCAACCACATTACGCTTTTCATCAAACAGCATCAGCAGATGGCTGCCGGGAATGACTCCGGTCTGCCGCCATTCCGGCTCTGTGCGGATGTCAACTATGGCAACCCCTTGGTTCAACAGGACAGACAGCTCCTGATTGTTGATATTGATTACCCCGGCATCTGCCATTTTGATCATGCTTATCACCATGCCCGCTGTTATGCACATCAATCTGAAAAAACGGTTCACTGTTGACTCCCTTCAAAAAGACGACTTTTGTTCAAATCTTAACACAGTGAGACCACAGACAGAGATGCACAGAGAAAATCTGCAGATTCCTGTTTTAGTTTCCCTCTGTTGTTGAACTACTCAGCCTCTTTGCGTTTCTCTTCCTACTTGTTACTGGTTCAGGCATTCCAGAGCAGATACACTCCTACACAGGCCACCACCACGCCGCCAAACTGCTTCACTCTGGTAGAGAAGTTGACAATCCCTTTCTGTTTGACAAACGACTCGATAAACCCGGTAAACGTACCGGCCAGCAGCATCAACAGGCAATGGCCAACAGCATAGGTAAACAGAAGAGAAGCGCCATACAGCACCTGTCCTTTGGTGGCCACATAGGTAAGGATAACCACCAGTACCGGTGTGGCACAGGGGGATGAGACCACACCAAAAAACAGCCCCAGGATGAATGAACCGATCATCCCGCCCTGTTTGGGTTTAAACTCCCGCTTAATCGGCAGCCTGATCTCATACAGCCCAACCATCTGTCCGCCCATCACCAGCGCCACTATCCCGGCAGCCACATACCACCACCCGCCCATGGTGCCGAACATGGTGCCCAACAGACCGGCAGCCACACCAAAGCCGGTAAACGTGATCGATAGCCCCAGAATAAAGGCCAGCGAATAGCGAAACGCCTTTAAACGGTCGCCATCGGCATACCCGCCAACAAAACCAACCACCAGTGGGATAGTAGCCAGCACACAAGGTGAAGCTGATGACAGCACCCCGGCCAGAAATACTGCCCCAAAGGCCAGCAGCGGGTAGAGGGTGACAATCTGCTCGATATTGTCCAGCCAGCTCATTTAACACCCAGCTTGGTAAAAGTATCAATGATTGGCTGGCGATCCATGAAGCCGATATGCCGCCCGGCCTCTTTACCCTTGGCATCAAAGAAAATCTGGGTCGGGATCATCTGCACCCGGTAAGGAACAGCAATCTTGTTGTCCTTCCAGACATCAATAAAGATCACGTTGGCCCGCCCCCAGTACTCCTTTTCCAACTGTTCCAGAATCGGGGCCATCTTTTTGCAGGGGATACAGCTGCGGGCACCAAAATCCACCAACGTGGGTCGCCCTGATGCCAAGGCAGCCTGAATGGTAAACTGGTTGCCGGAGGGAAGTTCAGCAAAGGCGCTGGTTGCCAGCAGCAACAGACAGCAGAGCGTGAGCAAAATACGCATCAGAGCATCCCTGCAATTTCTTCAGCTGTAGCCAGTTTGCCGGAAAAGAGCACTACGCCGTCTTTTACCAGGGCCGGGGTACTCATCACGCCGTACTTCATGATGGTGGGGAAATCCTCCACCTTGACGATCTCGGCCTCTTTG
The DNA here is from genome assembly GCA_002452325.1 of Geobacter sp. UBA6802. Classification (GTDB taxonomy): domain Bacteria; phylum Desulfobacterota; class Desulfuromonadia; order Geobacterales; family Pseudopelobacteraceae; genus Trichlorobacter. The sequence continues at coordinate 2,543 of DKFG01000072.1, read as the reverse complement.
CCGGAAATTTCCACGGCCTTTTTCACGTTTTCATGCAGGGTCTTACATTTGGCACAGCCGGTGCCCAGGACTTCCAGTTTCATGTTCTCGCTCCCTTTTGATTGAAATCTGTTGTTCAGTTTTGTCAGTACACGGCATTCAACGCCCAACCGACAATCGTAAAGGCAATCAGCAACAGCAGAAACACGATCGCCAGCAGCCGCCATTGCATCACCTGTTTCAGCATCACAAACTCGGGAATACTGGCCGCAACCGTACTCATACAGAAGGCCAAGGTCGTACCCAGGGGCAGCCCTTTCACAATCAGGCTCTCCATTATCGGTATGATGGCCGTGGCATTGGAGTAGAGCGGTATGCCGATCAGAGTTGCCACCGGCACTGACCACCATTGTCCCGAACCGAGGTGGGCCTCAAACCAGGTATCAGGGACATAACCGTGCAAGGCCGCCCCCACCCCCACGCCAACGATTACCCACTTCCAGATGCGGCCAAACACCTCCGCCAACTCTTGCTTTGCAAACTCATGACGCTCTTTCATTGAAATACGCTTCTTTTCTGCAGCCTCAACGTTCGTGTGCTGCCCCTCTTCATACACCTTGCGGGCAAACCCCTGCAGCATCCTTTCAGCCTTGATCGCATCAAGGAACAGCCCACCAACGATCCCGACGCCAAGCCCGATAAGCACATACAGCAGCGTGATCTTCCAGCCCACCAGGCTGAGCAGCAGAATAACTGCAATCTCGTTGATCAGCGGTGAGGTGAGCAGGAACGCCATGGTCATACCGATCGGGATACCGGCTGAAGTAAAACCGAGAAACACCGGGATACTTGAACAGGAACAAAACGGGGTGATCGCCCCAAACACTGATCCCAGAAAATAACCGATCAGTCGATGCTTGCCGGCCAGGTAGGCACGAACCCGTTCAACCGGCAAAGAGACCCGCACCAGGCCGATCAGATAGATCATTATGATCAACAGGAAAAATATCTTGAGGGTATCGTAGATAAAGAAGTTGAGGGCTTCGCCTCCGTGACTTCCCGGAGCAAGCCCTAACAGGTGAAAAGTAACGTAGTCAGCAAACTGCTTGATCATTAATTACACCCCGCCAAATATATTACTTATTGATCATATACTTTTACAATCACGGGACGTCAAGCACAAAAAAATGCACGCTTACTGGTACGGCAACCGGGGAAAGGGGGATCCGATTGTGATTCGTACCAGCAAGCGTGCAACCGCCTGTCACACTACTTATGTTACAGCAGCTTTTTCGTTACTTTTTCTTGCCGGCAAAACGACCGCCGGTCATCATCGGATCAGCTTTGTAGCCCAGTGCCTTCCAGTCCATCCGCTTGGCGCCCATATGGCAATCGCCACACTGTAGGGCATCTTCCTTGGGAGCTACCTGGTGCGGTGCCGAGACATAGGCGATAGTCTTGACGAACTGGTACTTGCCGCTGTAGGGCAGGCCTTCTTCCTGAGCGCCGTCTTTCAGGGCCTTATTCCAGTTGTAATGTACCCACAGCGACTGATACTGCTGGAAGGTGCTCAGATACTTGTGCACGCTATCCATCGGCTGGTCACCGGTGTGGGTCTTGTAGGGATAGATCTTGGCGGTCTTGTCCTTGATATCTCCCACCGGCTTGGTCATGTTGACCNNCCTTGATCTTGTCGCCCACCATGTACCGCTCAATTTTACCATTGTACCAGGCGTAGACCGGCAGATAGTTCTTGTTCCAGGTGAATGTGCCTTTACGCTTCTGGAAGGTCTCTTGGTCAAACTGCTCATCAGGCTCGATATCCTTACCTACGTCGGACCAGTTCCAGGAGGTCTTGGTGGCCTGACCACGGGCAATCATCGGAACGTGGCAGGTCTGGCAGGCCACAGAAGCAGCGTGGGCATCGAGAATGGCCTTGTTCTTGGAGGTCTTGTGGGGGGCCTTGGCTCCGCTGTGACAGTCTTCACACTTCACCCGGCTGGCATAGTGAGCCATCATGCTGGAAGCACCAGCAATCTTGTGCTCAGGTGCCTTGTGACAGTCAACACAGACCATACCGGCGCCGCCTTTTTCCTTTTTGGCCATATGGACGTCCAGTTTACGGTCGGCAACCTCAAGGGTTGAATCCAGGCCGGCATGCTTGACCGCATCACCGCCACCACCGTAGAAGTGACAATAGCCACAGTTTTTAAGGGTCGGCTTCTGACCGACGCTCTGGGCGGCCGCCACCAGATCCACCTTACCGGTGGTCATTCCCTTCTGATCAACGTCACAACCGACACTGGCCCGATCATAGCCCTTGGTGGCATGGCAGATCAGACAG
>DKFG01000072.1:0-141 GCA_002452325.1 Geobacter sp. UBA6802 | reverse complement strand
TGTTGGTCATGTTGGTCTTGCCATAGAGCTTGTTGCTCTTCTCAAGCCCTTTGACATGGTTGGGCACGCCCTTCAAATTCCAGTGTTGGGTCTTGATGAAGTCGTTGGCCTGCTTCTCATGGCACTCAAGACACTTCTTGG
>DKFG01000069.1:301-11195 GCA_002452325.1 Geobacter sp. UBA6802 | reverse complement strand
AGGAACAGCAGCCATGAGGTCTGCTCTGCATAATCCAGCTCACTACCGCAACCGGCCTCTTTCCAGAGAACGTCGTCTATATTCTTGAATGCTTGTTCAAACATGGGTGTCCTTACTGGATGGAATGAGATCGGAATTTTACGTTCAGTCAGGGGTAATTGCAATCATTGATGAAGAAAAATGGGCTTCATCCATAGCCGCCAGGAAGTATTCTGTCATGCTGACAGGGATAATGTAATAACAGCGGACGCACATGTATCATAAATGGTAGGAATCTGCTGTCGCTTGACATGAGCAATCCACCTGTTTGCGCCCAAAAAGGTTAACCAATCAAGCCTAATACTTTTAAAGACAATTGAAAGAAATAAACAAATAGCCTATATTTAACAGCAGTAGCGTTGTGCAAGGTTCGGATTGCCTCCACCTTCGGTTTTATTTTACCGCAGGTGGGGGCTTTTTCATTTTTGGGGGAATTAGGGCAATCATAGTTGGCTATCTTCACAGAAAGGATATGTGTGATGATTTGGATCACAGGTGATCTGCATGGCGGGGATTCTGCCTATCATATTTCCTCTGCTCGGTTCAAGCCTGCAAAGAGGGGTGACATCTGCTTCTGCTGCGGGGATTTGGGCGGGGTATGGTGGCATGATTATCATACAAACGAAAAACACCGAAAAAACGAAGATTCGTTTTTAGAACAAAAACTTCGGCAACGTGTGTTGTGGCTGGCGGTTGATGGCAACCATGAAAATTTTGCCCGTTTGTTTGGTGGTGAGTTCCCCATCGTGGAGCTGTTTGAGGGAAAAGCGTACAAAATCAGGGAACATGTCTATTACCTAAAGCGTGGGGAGATTTTCCAAATTGAGGGGAAGCGCTTCTTGGCCTTTGGCGGTGCAAATAGCCATGATCGGTTTGGCTCAAAAGTCGCTTCTCTGGCGTGGGGCGGCGGGTTTGATTATGCACCTCCCCGCAAGGAGGGCATTGATTGGTGGCCTGAAGAGATACCAACTGCAGAGGATTTTGAAACTGCTTGCCGGAATCTGGATAGAGTTGGGTGGAAAGTTGATTACGTCATAAGCCATACCTGTCCAAAGAGCCAAAGGAAACATTTTCTGCAGGGTTCCAGTAGGGTTCCAGACCCTGCAGAAGAGATGCTTGAAGCAATATACCAGCGGCTTGATTTTAAGATGTGGCATTTCGGCCATTTTCACGTTGAGAAAGAAGTTGGAAAGTTTCACTGCCATTGGGAAAAAGTGAAAGGGATATTATGACAGATTTTGAGCGTGTGAAGGAAATTTTGCGGTTGTGTGAAACTGGCAGCATTGGTGAAAAATTAATGTTGGCTGCAGAGCTGTCAGAAATAGCGACAAGACACGACATTCCGGGGGATGGTGAGCTATCAATTCAGGAAATAATGGATTATTTGCATGAACAGGAGATTATCAATGCTGGAAATAGTTAATTGTCCGGCTGGATATACCATAAACAAGGATTTTGAAGCAATTTTAGGCGGCTTAGTGAAAGAAAATGGCGATTACATCATCAGTTTTAAGAGTTTAGATTATTCTGCTGAAGCAGGTGGGTATAGGCCGGTGGAGGTGATGATCCGCGATAGCCAGGTTATCTACGTGACAGATTTTACCTATGTCGGTTCAGGCCCATACGCCGAGCTGGTGAAGGGAATGGATTGGGATTTTGCTGCCGGGGAAGTTGGTCAGGGCGGCATGTATTACGATCTGGAAGAGGGTCTTGAGCTGTGGGGGCTGTACCAATCCAATTTTGTCGATTACTTCAGGGCAGGAAAGTTTAATGACGTTACCGTTAATCTGTTGTAAAGTTGGCACAAATCTGTAATTTAATTTTCACTCTTTTTTGACAAAATGCATGAGCGCTCAGATTTTTACGGTGTTTTTTACGGTGCTTAAGTAGAAGCTTATAATTTTATATATCAATTACAGCTAGTTACCAATCAATACTAAGGACACCCCCGCCATTAAAAATCAAGGACTCAGGTATGTTGCCTGAGTCCTTTTCTTTTAGCCTGTTTCCGGGTTGTCCACCATTACGGCACCGTCTCTCTGGTCACCACCAGATCCGTGCCGCCCTTACCGTTCGGCTTTAAAATCGAGACTACTTTATGGGGCGGCAGTGATGGATGGGTTGTCAGTGATCTGCCTGACTTTTCAAACAGCTGATTAAGCAGCTCGATCAGGTGCTGATCGGTGATCAGCTCTTCTGTTTTACCTTTCGGAAGCAGCCAGTCACCACTGCTTTTTCTCAGCAGCCTCTGTTCAGCAACACCGCCACGGAGATGATTGAGCTTACTCTGGGTTGACTCCTTGATGATGGCCTCCCGTTCATGTTTGATCTCTGTGCCGACCAGGGTCGCAAACTGCTTGTCAAATTCAGCCTGACGCTTGGCTTGGGTCTCTACCACCTGGGTTGCCAGGTGAGAGACCTTATCCTGCCGTTGCTGCAACTGCAGCTGACTCACGGCCAGATACCCCATACCTCCCAGCAGGGCTACAAGCACCACAATTGCAAGTATCAAAAATGTCTTTGAAAGCGGACTGACCAGCCTGGTGGACTCCGACCAGGCCACGGTCCGCTCTGTTTCCTCAGACACCTTTTGTAGTTGCTCGGTCAAGACGGCAATGGCCCTGGACAGTTCCGTAACCTTTTCGCTCAGATCAAATGAGGTGGATGCGATGTATTCCAGCTTGCTCTGCTGTTCCTGGACAGCTGCCAGCACTGTCGGATCTTCACGGATCTGTTCCCTGAGGTAGCTCATCTCATCTTCAGCACGACGCAGATCGTCCTCAATCTCGGCTTGTGCATTGAAACGCTCGGACAGGGATTGAACCTCCTCGCCAACTGCCGCCAGCGGCAGCTCATCACCGTCCTCTTCATTCTGTTGGGCCTGCTGATCCGGCTCAACAACATCCAGCTCCCCGGCATCTGCTTCAGAACCGGCTTCACCTGCCACTACCGGCTCGTGTTCCAAAGACTGTGTCTCGATTAGCTCATCGGTTTCTGCAGTTGTTACAGCCGTTAGCTCGGGTGCTGTCTGAGATGTATCGTTCTTATCACTCATGGAAAATCCTTATGTTGGCATTGGTTTCATTGGTGGCAGAAAAGTGCCGTATGAAAGGCAGCAAAACGCCAAAATTTAAAACTGCTGGTTCAAGTCATTTTAAGCATGTAACTGCACCTTCTCCAATTTGCGGGCTCAACACGTGCATTTACCCGCAATTCCCGCATGCGGGAATTTGTACTTAATGTGATAAGGCACACCAGCTGGCGTGGGCTTCTTCCCGCTGACCGGTGCTGCTGTTAGTTGGACATTATCTCTGTTTGCCTCTATACCACACCGAAGTTATGAAACAAATTGCTCCATAACTTCGTCTAAAATTGCCGATAGTTCAGGTGGTTCAGCCGCGATGATTTTCCCTGATGGTTCATGTTTATGGTTACGGTGCGGAAGTACAGGTTTGTGAGCGGCATTGTCATAGCGGAAGATCAATGAGCCATTTGCATCTTGGCAGTGATAGGAATAATTCAGTTTTTCAAGACGGTAACGACAGTCAACATATTCTGTGAAGAAAAGCTGCGTACCATCTATAAATTCAATAATTCCCTTGATGGCGCCAATCTTTGGAGAACGAGCATCAAGTATAATCTCTGAAGCGGTAATCAGATTCGTCCTTGCGTACTGGTCGAATACCGAGATGATTTGGGTTTGGTATTCGCTAAGCAGCATACTGAATACCTTTGAGGGTTTTCAGTTGGGAAGCGATCCTATCCCGCAGATTCAATTCACCAGCCCAGACAACATACTCTCGATCACCACCTGCCAAGTCTTCTGCGAAATAATCCCTCAAAAAAACATCGGATGTGACGTGATAACGATCTTCAAAAACATGAATATTTCGTTCGGTTGTGCGAATTCCTAACTCAAGTCGGTTTACCTCGGCGGCAATTGCCGAACGTACAAGATCAAGGGCGTTATCCTCTGTGTCTGCCTGTATTTGAATATTAATCATGGTTTACCTCCTTGGGATATAGTCGATATTCGCATTTTTACGGCCATAATGTAATAGGGGATGTCCCTCTTTTCCTATCTCTGTGCGGTTCTATCCATGCCTGAACCAATCAATAACTAGGGAGTGTACCTCTTTTTCAAAACGGATTGACTCAATTTCATGATGTTTACTCCAGCGTTTAACTCATAAAAGTGCTGCTGTATCCACCCATCAAAGATACTGTGCCAGTGCTTTACTCACCGTACGTTGCAAATCAGCATGATCAATTGTTTTGAATTGCTGATTCAAGTCATTTTAAACATGTAACTGCACCTTCTCTAATTTGCTGGCTCAACACGTGCATTTACCTGCAATTCCCGCATGCGGGAATTTGTACTTAACGTGGGGGCGCACCAGCGCGTCAGCGCCTGCGTGCCGCCACCTGGTTGTGCACTTAGACCCACTTCAGAATTGATCCAATGTCCTTAACGTTTTTCGCTAAGGCGAATATTGCAGAGATCCCGGCCTTCACCTTCCGGTCTTCCAACCTCCCTAGAGCAAGATTGAATATCGCATCTGAATTTGAATGGAATTCATCTCTTACTTCACTCACGCTTTCGACTACTTCTCTCATGAGTTTATTTAATTCAAGAAAAGACTCCTCTATCTTTTCCTTTACTAGGCTAACAAATATATGGCCAGTAATCTCGCCATCGCCCACCTGAAAAAAGAGCACAGCAGGAAGTTGGACCGGGTGATCGATGCAGAAATATTGCTGAAGAATTTGGTCTGTATGAGCTTTTGGACTTGTTTCTGTTCGGCTTTCATCTTGTTTTATTAGCCATTCTGGTGTGTGGACTGAGAATATAGAAATTTTATTTCCAGAAATTATATCCAGTGCGCGCCAGTAACTCTTGTCATCAAGGACCTTGGAAATATGCGGATGCGTAAAGTCCCAGAGAATAATGGCGAAAAGCATTGCACGGCGTTTCTCACGGTGTTCTTCACATATCTCCACGAGCTGGCTGATGAATTTATCGATCTTGTATCCTTTACTGCCATAAAAACCATGCTGAAAAATCGGGATCATATTCTCCTTCTTTCTGCACATCTCGTTATTGACCAGAAAAGCGAAGCATCTAGTACTATATGCCGGTTTATGCATGTATATGCTAGTGCGGCATATACAGCTCTATGCTTTGGTCTGATTTTGCTGTTGTCGCATCCGGCGTGTCTGCATCTAATACTATTTGCTTTTCAAGTTAAGCATCTTTTACTTTGCCCTATACAATAAGCCAAGCTCGTTTTTCCGAGTTCAAACGTTCACCTGCCGCCTTTGCAAGACTCTTAAGGTCATTCTCCGAATATGCAATCGGTGCTGGCACGAGTGTAGTATCAGAAAATTTCGGACGTCCGAAATTATGAGCTAACACACTGATTTGCAACGAGTTACATCAAAACAGTGCCCAAATTTTTCAGCCCGTCATTTGTGCTTAAATGGCTATAACCAACCGAAATAACTGATAAGTATCATTTCAACAGCTTTATCTTCTGATAAACCATACTACGAAGCTTTACCAGGTTGAGACTCAGCGCTACTTTCTGTTCAGCAATCAAGGTGCTGTTTTCAAGTAGATAGAGCCGGTCGTAAAACTGATCCACAAAAGAGAGATCAACCGGCGCATCTGCCGGTTTCTGTTTTGCTGTCTGTTTTCGTATCTCGCCTCTGGTCAAAGTATGGTGGTGCAATTGGGGACAGTGGGTGATCAGGGATACGCCGGGTAACTGCATGCCTTTCACTCTTCAGCTGCAGCGTTGCTTTTGCTGCGTAGTGCCTCAATCACCTGATTGGGGGTCCAGTCATCAGAAACCGTAATGCCGTTTTCCTGTGCAACGGCGACCATTGCGGGAGACACAAAGGCCGGGACACCACCGCCATCCACAGCCTGCAGTAGCTCAACTGCTGCCGGTGTCAGGCCACAGTAAGCCAAGCTGGTCTGTCGCTCATAGGCATCGACAAACAGGCCCGCCCAGCGACTAAAATGATCAGTATCCCGGTTTGCGGCGTCACTCATGTTGTCGCTCCATCAGGTATCAGGTCAAAGCCACACCAAGCCTGCAGTTACCGCAGATAATGACAGGTGTACCCGCCGGGATGTTTGACCAGATAGTCCTGATGCTCCTCTTCGGCCCGGTAAAAGGCACCTGCCTTGACCACCTCGGTTACAATCGGCTGTTTCCACGTACCAGAGGCATTCACCACCCGGATCACCCGCTCGGCAATCTGCTGCTGTATAGGATTCTTGTAGAAAATGGCCGACCGGTACTGACTGCCGCGGTCATTGCCCTGCCGGTCTTTGGTGGTGGGGTCGTGCATCCTGAAGAACCAGTCCTGCAGCAGTTCTTCGTAACTAAGCCTGCGCGGATCAAAGACCACCTCAACACTCTCGGCATGGCCGCTTTTACCGTGGTGAGTGTCTTGATAGCGCGGATTTTTGAGGTGCCCGCCGGTGTAGCCGGCCTGGGTGCTGATCACCCCCGGAATAGCGCGCAGGATATCCTGCATCCCCCAGAAACAGCCACCGGCCAGCACGGCAGCCTCCTGCTCCGGCGCATCGGTCTTGATACCGGCAGCCTCAAACGGCGCTGCATAGCGTCCGTAGCCTTCTTTGTAGAGGTTGGTAACCGGCACAAAACGCAGGGCAGCGGAGTTGATGCAGTAGCGCTTGCCGGTCTCACGGGGGCCATCGTCAAAGAGATGCCCCAGATGGGAATCGGCATGCCTTGAACGGACCTCGGTGCGCAGCATGCCGTGGCTGTCATCGGTCTTGTTGACGATATTGCCGGTCTCCAGCGGCCTGGTGAAGCTGGGCCAGCCGGTGCCGGAATCAAACTTGTCCAGAGAGCTGAACAACGGCTCACCGGAGACCAGATCAACATAGATTCCCGGTGCATGATTGTTCCAGTAGGCGTTCTGGAACGGCGGCTCGGTGCCGCACTGCCGGGTAACGCGGAACTGCAGCGGGGTCAGGCTCTTTTTCAGCTCGTCATCAGCGGGCCTGGTATAGATCGACGGTTGGCTTTCCATTGGTACCACCTTGTGTACACTGCTGTCACAGGCCGCCAGACAGGCGTTAAAGATCAGCAGCAGCATTGTCAGGATTGTCAGTCTGTTGCTCATCATCATACCACTATGCTCTGTGCAAGGCCGGGGCTTATCACGGTTTTTTCGGCAGGCTCCGCAACGGCTGGGCAATCTCTCTGGACAGGGCGGCCAGGGCGCGATTGTAGCCGTCAATAATCGCCTCATAGCCTGATGCAGCCAGTGATTCGGTTATCTTTGTCCGGCCACTCAACGGAGTAGCCCCGTCTTTGGTGCTGCGCAGCTGCCACAGGGCATCAACAACCACACTGTTGCCGACCACCTCAAACCGTTGCAGATCCACAAACAGACGATAATCGACATGGTTTGCCGCATGTTGCGGATAGGCCGCAACCTGATCAGCCCCAATCAGTCGGGAGAGGTTATCCGCCAGCAGACGCGGGATGGCCGCCTTCAGCGGTTCTGCCCAACGGTGGGACTCGAGAATCACCACCTTTGCCCCTGTGTCCGGCACCACCAGTTGCGGTCGGTCCACCAGCTCCGGCAGGGTGACCGAGACCACGGCAAGCGCCGGGGCTGCCGGTTGGAGGGCGGTGGCCTCCGCAACCAGCGGGCTCAGGGTATAGAAGGTGGTCTGGGGCGACCTGCCGCAAGCAGACAATCCGACAATCATCAGGCCACTGCACAGCAGCCATGCTCTGAACCTGTTCATCACTTGTCCTCCTGCTTGCCGCGAATCAACGCCTCCGGGTTACGCTCCAGGTAGTCTCCCAGTACCCGCAACGATTGTGCCGCACGGCCCAGCTCCCGCAGGGTGTCGCGCAGGTCGGTCTGCAGCGGCGCATCGCTTGCCATGGTCTGTTTCACCTCATACAGGGCCTTGTTGGCGCCGTCCAGGGTGGTGCGGACATCCTGCAACAGCAGCTTGGCCTCCGGCGCCACGTTGGCATCCAGATTCTGCAGCAGCTTGTCGGCACTCTTCAGGGTCGTATCCAGGGTCTGTACCGTCTTGCGGGCATCACCGGCCAGCTGTTCCAGCGGAACCTTTTCAAGCTTATGCACAATCTTCATCAGCGAGTGCTGGAACTGGGCCATCATGCCGGCGATGGTGGGCAGCTCCGGCGGGGTCTTTTGCCAGTTGATCCGGGCCGGAGCAGCGTCAGGGAAGAAATCAAGCGCCACAAACAACTGACCGGTCAGCAGGTTGCCGCTGCGCAGCTGGGCACGAATCCCCTGGCTAACCAGTTGATCAAGCATGGCACGACTGTCACCCGGCCTGGCGGCCTTACCGGCGGCACGGGTCTTGATCCGCTCCGGGTAAAAGCGGATGTTAACGGCCATGGTTACCTTTTTACCAACAGGATCAAGCTCCCCGGAGATTCTGGTTACCTCTCCCACGGTCAGCCCCCGCAGATCAACCGGCGCCCCCACGGTCAATCCCCGCACTGATTCACTAAACACCAACCGATAGTTTTCAACCACACTGTCCATGCGGCGCAATGCATCGCTTTTACTTGAAAACAGCACAAAGTGGCGGTTCTGCTCTGCCTGGGGCGAATCGATATCATCCTCAGGGCTCTGGAAGGCGATCCCCCCCAGCATGATGGAGACCAACGACTCGGTATTGACCTTGATGCCGTCCGCGTTCAGCGTCAGATCAATACCGCTCGCATGCCAGAACAGGGTCCGGTTACGGACAAACTTGTCGTAGGGAGACCGGACAAAGACACGCAGCAGGATCGTCTCACCATCCTGATCAAGCTCTGTTGTCAGCACCTCTCCCACCTGCAGATGGCGGAAGAAAATCGGTGAACCAACATTCAACGAGCCCACATCATCGGCATGCAGCACAAACTGGCGACCCGGCACATCCATGGTAACGGCCGGCGGGGTTTCAAGGCCGGCAAAAGAGGTGGCGCCTTCAGTTGAGCTGCCCACATCCATCCCAATGTACGAACCGGCGGTCAGGGTTCCCAGGCCGGTGATGCTGCTGCCGCTGATCCGGGGACGCACTACCCAGAAGCGGGTGTCGGTCTTGAGGAAGGCCTCGGCATCGCGCTCTACATCAGCTGTCACCACCACGCTTGAACGGTCTGGAGAGATGTTGACCGAGCGGACCAGGCCGATCTGGACATCCTTGTACTTGATCTTGGTCTTCCCTTCTTCAATCCCCTCACCACTGGTGAAGCTGATGGTGATGACCGGCCCTTTTTCCAGATAGGCATGTATGGCCAGCGAAAGACCAACGATCAGTGCCACAATCGGAATCAGCCAGATCAGCTGCGACGAGCGGCGGCGGCGACGGTCCACAAGGGCATCAGGGATGTCAGGCGTGGCAGATTCGGGGGTAGCGGCTGTGTCACTCATGTCCGGTTCTCTTTCTGAGCTGATCCCACATCAGGCGGGGGTCAAATACCATGGCGGCAAACATGGTCAGCACCACCACCATGCCGAAGGCGATAGAGGCGGTGCCGGCCCTGACCGTAGCCATGGACTGAATCTGCACCAAGGCAGCCAGGATGGTCAAGACGAAGATATCCAGCATGGACCAGCGACCTACCAGCTCAACAATCCGGTAAAGCTGAATCCTGGTCCTGATCTTCCAGGTGGAGCCCCGTCGCACCGACAACAGCAGCAGGGTCAGCACCAGCAGCTTGAACAGCGGTACCAGAATACTGGCCACAAAGACGATTACCGCGATCCCCGGATTACCGCTCTGCCACAGGTGGATCACCCCACTCATGATGGTGTCTTCACGGTAGCTGATCAGGGTACCGGTCTCCATCATGATCATCAGGTTGGCCGGTATATACATGATGTAGGAGGCGATCAGCAATGCCCAACAACGCTGCAGGCTGTCAGGACGCCTCTGGTGCAGCCGTGTGCCGCAGCGGGGACAGCGAGGCTGAGGATCAGTCGGCTCCGGCCTGCTCACTAGGTCGCAGACATGGCACGACCAGTACCCCTGGCTGGCTGCGGAGATCCCTGGCCAGTCCATTTAGTCGATCACTCCGTCGCGGTCCTTATCCAGCTGCAGCCAGATATCGCGCGGGTTAAAGGAGGAGGCCAGTGCCGCCAGCAGCAGGGTCAGGATACCGAAGGACCAGAGCGCCACACCGGGGATAATCCGGAAATCCTGTACCAGCTTGACCAGGGAGACCAGGATCCCCAGCATAAACACCTCCACCATCCCCCACGGCTTGATAGCCTGCAGCAGACGCATGACCGGGCTGACTCCCACCGGAACCTTACCCAGATAGAGCGGCAGCAGCAGATAGAGCAGCAGCCCCAGCTCCAGGGCCGGCACCAGGATGCTGGTGATAAAGGTCAGGCCGGCAACCAGATGCATCCCCTGATTCCAGAGATCGTGTACCGCCTGCAGAAGCGTCACGGCATTGCCGCTCCCCTGCAGATTGATGCCGATGATCGGAAAGGCGTTGGCTACGCAGTAGAACATGGCAGCGGCCAGGGCAAGAGCCAGGCTGCGGTTGATACTGTCTGGCCGGTTACGGTAGAGGGTGGCGCCGCAACAGCAGCAGCAGGCAGCCCCGTTGGGAGGCAGCTCGATCTCCCGCAGCAGCAGATCACACTGGGGGCAGGCGATGAGTGGTCGTTCCTGTGCTCTCATACCGGCAAACTATAAACAAGACCGGTGGAAAGTCAATCAGATGACGGTTTTTTATGGCAGGAGCCGGGTAGGTGATGCTATAGTGCCGCCGTTTTTCACTACTACGAGGTGCCGCATGAACAATCGTTTTCTTGATGCCTG
>DKFG01000069.1:148-283 GCA_002452325.1 Geobacter sp. UBA6802 | reverse complement strand
TCTGGCTGATGCGTCAGGCCGGACGCTATCTGCCGGAGTATATGGCGGTACGTTCCCGCTGCAGCTTTCTTGAGCTGTGCAAGACCCCGGAACTGGCTGCCGAAGTGACCATCCAGCCGGTGGATATCCTGGGGG
>DKFG01000069.1:0-121 GCA_002452325.1 Geobacter sp. UBA6802 | reverse complement strand
TTGTACCGGGGCCGGTCTTTGACAACCCGGTCCGCAGCATGGCTGATGTGGAACGATTGCGAATACCCGATCCTGAATCAGACGTACCCTATGTGCTGCAGGCGATCAGGATCCTGCGCAA
>DKFG01000317.1:6150-6347 GCA_002452325.1 Geobacter sp. UBA6802 | reverse complement strand
GACATGATTTTCATCGCAGCCGGCATGGGGGGCGGAACCGGTACCGGTGCTGCACCGGTTATTGCCGAAGTTGCACGTGAAGTAGGGGCGCTGACTGTCGGAATTGTCACCAAGCCTTTTTCTCGGGAAGGTAAGCAGCGTATGGCCAAGGCTGATGAAGGCGTCAAGGCGCTGAAACAGCATGTTGACTCGCTGAT
>DKFG01000317.1:0-6135 GCA_002452325.1 Geobacter sp. UBA6802 | reverse complement strand
ATTCTGGATGCCTTCAAGCCTGCTGATGATGTCCTGCGACAGGCCGTGCAGGGGATATCAGACCTGATTACCACCTCCGGCTTTATCAATGTCGACTTCGCTGATGTCAAGGCGATCATGAGTGAGCGTGGTATGGCTATGATGGGTATCGGCATAGCCAGTGGTGATAATCGTGCCAATGAGGCAGCCATCAAGGCCATATCTTCCCCGCTGTTGGAAGATATCGATGTGTCTGGTGCACGGGGCGTGTTGGTCAATATCACCGGCTCTTCCAGTATGAGTATGGATGATTTTGATGCCGTCAACAAGACTATCCATGAGAAGGTTCACGAGGATGCCAATATNNATCATCGGCGTGGTTATTGACGAGAGTCTGGAAGATACCATCAAGGTGACCGCTATTGTAACCGGGTTTGGTGATCGTTTCGGTGAAACCGAGCGCCCACGCGGTAACTTCTCCGGTATTCCGGTTGCTCCCACCAAGTCGGGCACCGTGGTCAGTATTGATACACCGACCTTTATTCGTGATCGACAAAAGACAGAAGGTCCTACTGTTCGCCCCACACGCCATGTTGGTTCCATCTCTTATGAAGATGAGGATGCCTACGACATTCCCACCTTTTTGAGAAAATCAGTGGACTGATCAACCCAGCCGTATAACGCAATAAAGGGCTTCCTGNNTTTTTCTTGATCAGGAGGGGTAGCAGTATCGCAGTACTGTCAACCTGATGAGGACGATTCGTGTTATTTTGACGTTGTCCTGAGTATGGCAGTAAACATGGCGTCCCTGTCTGACTGAGACACCGATATGACCATTTCCACATCAAAGAGACGCCCACAGACGTCACGCACTGTTTGACGGCTTGTGGTGCCGATCAGGCTGCTGCTGCCTGCCTCGAAATAATCACAAATACCGGCCTTGAGTGGGTCGGGAGTAGCCATAAAGTCGCATATATTCTGGCCCAGGAGCTCTTCCTTCGTTAGTCCGAAGAGCTTTTCTGCCTTCTGATTGGCAATGACAATCTTGCCGTCCGGCAGGAAGGTGACGATCGGAGATTGGGCTATCTCGATAAAATTCCGATAGCGTTCATCGGACTCGGCTTTTTGGCGCGTTCTGCGCTCCAGCTCGGCCATTAACTCATTGAATGATTCCACCAGATGTCCTATCTCATCATCGCCAGGTTGTTCAATCCGTTGAGAAAAGTTCCCGGTGCTGGCAACCTCTTCAATTCCTTTGGCAACATTTGAGACAGGACGCAGAATGGCTCGGTGGATCACCAGTCCGGTCAGAGCCAGCAGGAGAAGCAGAATGACGGACTCAACGGCCAGTTCCTGAAGCAGGTTGTTGTCTATGGAACGGTACACTTCACGCATTGGTACCGAAACCGAGATGGCGCCGATCAGCTCACCGGCCCGGTAGTTATACGAAGAGTGTCCATAGGGGAAACGCTCTTGTACAAAGCGGGGGGCCTCAGAAAAGCTGCCATGACAATTCAGGCAGGATTGATCTGCACGCATTGGCAGCAGATAGCGGAGTTGTTCATCTCCGTTTTCAGCAGTAACCCTGGTATGTTCCTGTGGGGTGGGGGATAGAGCCATTTTCTGCAGTTCAGCCATTTCATAAGCATCGGGCCTGTTTTCAGGGTTACGATTTCGCAGGGAAATCTGACGGATATAGTAGGGGGAGCCCTCGGTGATCCTGGTGGCAATCTTGGTGGCCGCCACCTGGGGAACCAAGGCGAAATTATTGTGGGATGCCCCTTGTTCGCTACGTGAAAGATAGTCACGGGTTTCGATGATCTGACGGGCAATGATCCGGGCCTTGTCAACGGCCTGTTCCAAAATCAGCTGCTGCTCGTACCGGTAAGAGTTCCAGCCGAGTGCAACAAATAGCGCTATCAGCAGCACAGAAATGATCAGGGTAAGTTTTGTGGTGATCCGCATGAGTGGACCTCGCCGGAATTGATACCGCCAAGTATACCGGTAATTGAAGGTTTGACAAGCCAAGTAGCACCACATAGCTAAATCTTGAAGCACGATACGTAATCGGGTATTCTTCTACACCATACTTAGACATGCACAATGAAAGGCATATTCTCTATGAACCAGCAGCACGCACGGGTACAACGACGGGTCCCGCACAACAAAAAGGGTGGCTTTCTGTCAACTCTGCTGCTGATTGTGGTTACACTGGCTGTGGTTGCGCTGGTTGGACTAGCCGGTTATCTGGCTTTTTTGGTATCTCGGCTCCCCAAAGTTGATCGTTTGGCCGATTATAAGCCGCCGATTGTCTCTCAGGTGTATGGTGATGACGGTACCCTGGTGGGGGAGTTCTTTCTGGAGCGCCGATTGGTGGTACCGGTTAACCGGATGCCCCGCAAGCTGATTCAGGCCTTTGTTGCCGCTGAGGATGCTAGCTTTTACTCCCACAAGGGGATTGACTACTTTGGTATTGTGCGGGCCGCTTTTAAGAACCTGGTTTCCATGCGCAAGAAGGAAGGTGCTTCCACGATCACCCAACAGGTCACCAAGACCATGTTGCTGACTCCTGAAAAAAAGATTTCGCGTAAGATCAAGGAGGCGATCCTGGCCAAGCGTCTGGAGGACAAGTTGTCCAAGGATGAGATATTATATCTCTACCTGAACCAGATCTATCTGGGGGCTGGCTCCTATGGTGTCGAAGCGGCTGCCGAGACTTATTTTGGCAAACCGGTTGATCAGCTGAATCTGGCAGAAATGGCAGTCCTTGCCGGACTTCCCAAAGCTCCCAATGCCTATTCTCCAGTTAAGAATCTGGCAAAAGCCAAGGAACGCCAAAATTATGTGCTTGAACGGATGGTTGCTGAGGGCTTTATTACTCTGGCCGAAGCGGATCATGCACGCAAGACACCCTTGATACTTATGCCTGGCAGACGGGCCATGAATGATCAGGTTGCCTATTTTCTAGAGCAGATGCGGATTTATCTTGAGCAGAAGTACGGTGAAGACCAGCTTTACAAAGGTGGACTCAAAATTTATACCACCATGAATGCCGAGATGCAGCAGGCTGCCTACGCAGCGGTCCGTTCCGGTTTGAAGGCGGTTGATAAGCGGATGGGTTTCCGGGGTGCTGTCAGGCATCTTGCACTTGAGCAGGTTGAGCCATTTTGTGACAAGGTGGAAGAAGGTATTGATTCAGCTGCTCTGAAAGAGGGAGAGACGTATCCGGCGGTAGTGGTGGCGGTTGACCCGACCAAGGGGGTGGCTACTGTGCGGGTTGGTGATCGAACCGGTGTCCTTGATCGTAAAGGGATGGCTTGGGCCGGAAAGCTTGCACTGGTAAACAGCTATGGTAAGCCGGATAAACCGTCGAGATCACTGGCTCTGGGAGCGGTGCTTGACCTACAGGTGATCTCTCCTGATCAGAATCGGCAGGGGGCGGTCTTTGCCCTTGACCAGGTGCCAGAGGTACAGGGGGCACTAGTCTCCATTGACCCTGCTACTGGCGGAGTGAAAGCCATGATTGGGGGGTATGACTTTCGTAAGAGTCAGTTTAATCGTGCTGTGCAGGCCAAGCGGAACGCCGGTTCTGCGTTTAAACCAATTATCTATGCAGCGGCACTGGAGAAGGGCCTGACCACCGCGACGGTGATCCAAGATGCTCCGGTAGAGTATCCTGCCGGTTTGGGCAAGATCTGGTCACCCAAAAACTATGACAACCAGTACCGAGGACCGGTTACCATGCGTGAGGCCCTGACCAGCTCAATCAACGTGGTCAGCGTCAAGATTCTTGAGATGATCGGTGTTGACTATGCGGTGACCTTTGCACAGCGGCTTGGTTTTACATCCAAGATAGAGCCAAACCTCTCTCTTGCTTTGGGAGCGGCCAGTGTCTCCCCGTTAGAGTTGACTTCCGCTTACACAGCCTTTGCCAACAAAGGGATCTACTACCCGCCCTATTACATTGTAAAAGTGACAGACAGTGAAGGCAAGGTGCTGGAAGAGCACCCGCCACCACTGCCGCCTGAGCCTCCGGTCCTGCAGGAAGCAGGGGAGTCTGTCCTGGCGGAACCGGTGTCCAGTCCTATAGTTCTTCCCCAGCCCGTGTTGCCGTCTGCCGGCGGTTCTTCTGTGGTACGTGGCACGCAAGCCACAACGCTCGAGGTTGCCTACCTCATCACCAACCTGATGGAGAGTGTCGTGCAGAGCGGTACCGGTCACCGTGCCGCTGCCATCAAGCGGCCGGTAGCCGGTAAGACCGGTACGACAAACGATATGAAGGATGCTTGGTTTGTCGGGTATGTACCGCAGCTTGTCACCGGTGTGTGGGTTGGTTTTGATAATCAGGCCCGTTCGCTCGGGTCAGGTGGATCAGGCGGTCAGGCGGCAGCCCCGATCTGGGCCGACTACATGGTGAAAGCGGTGGCACGACTGCCGGTGCAGGGATTTGAAATCCCTGAAACAGTATCAGTGGTGCGGGTGAGCCCTAAAAGTGGAGAATTGTCGAAAGGCAACGACGGAATTGCAGAATCATTTGTCAAGGGAACCGAACCGGGTCGTTATGAAGGAGACTGATTACGGTTTGTATCCAATGCATTCTGCGGGCCTGAGTCCGGGCGAGTAACATCTTCAGCCACGCCGGATTTACGGGAAATCGTCTGTTTAACCTTCTTCCAGTCAACCTTGTCCGCAAGGCCACGGGTTCGGATCAGAGCCACTGCTTCGTTGCTCAGTCCTCTGGTTTTATTATAGATATCGGCATGAGCCTCAAGTAACACCCGCCCCTCTTCAGTGACGGCAAGTTTAACCGGTTTGTAGATGATTTCCCCATGCATATTATGGCGTACCAGCTTGAACAGCTCCTCCATCCGATCCGGAAACACTCTTATGCAGCCGTGGCTGGCATAGGTATAGATCGACCATGGTTTGGTGGTGCTGTGAATCAATATGCCGGGCAGTGAGGTCTTCATGGCGTACTTTCCCAGTGGGTTCTCCGGCCCAGGCGGTATGCTGGCGATAACCTCTTTGCCTTCCAGGCGCATCTCTTCCTGAATAGAAGGCGGAACAGTCCAAGTCGGATCCTTGGCCTTGTTGATGATCCTGAATGTACCTGTGGGTGTTTCCCAGACGAACTGCTCGGTTTTTGTCGGGGTCCCCAAG
Organism: Geobacter sp. UBA6802; assembly: GCA_002452325.1. Taxonomy (GTDB): domain Bacteria; phylum Desulfobacterota; class Desulfuromonadia; order Geobacterales; family Pseudopelobacteraceae; genus Trichlorobacter. Next base: position 996 of record DKFG01000317.1, on the reverse strand, counting down.
GCAACAGCCGTTGAATAGGTAAGGTTTCCCTGCTGAAACAGGTACAACATCCGGTCCGGGATATTGACTAAAATGCCGTCTTTAAAACGGTGCTCGGGGATGATTCTGCGATTGTTGAAACGAAGTGTCTGGCCGACCTTGAGTCTATCTTTAAGGCTGAGCTTGTTCATTGCAGCCAGTTGAAATCTGCTGACACCCAGTTTTGCTGCCACCAGACGAATGGTGTCTCCTTTACTAACAGTATATGTGCCGACAGTACCTATCAGGCGGGGTGAACTGAATGATTCGGTCGCTTCGTTATGTTCGGCCTTCTCGGTGTTATCTTGCGATGGTATGGATATCCCGCTAGAGATATGAGCCTGAACAGCTGTCTCGGGTGTCATCACTGATTGGGCAGGAGCAGAGATAGCGTTAGCTGAGGTCTCAAATATCAACATCTTTTTACGAATAATGATCGCCTTCTGCTGCGCAAGTTCATAATAACGGTGTGAATTTTTTGTGTCATTCAGCTGGTAGTACATCTCAGCCGTTGCCAGGGTTGCATCAAGGCTGCGCATTTCGTCCGGTAGTCTGTCGGAGACACCATCACGGCGCAGATCTTCGAGCTGCCTGAGTGCGTCAGCACGCAGATCAGTCTGCGCCATTGCAGTGGTTGTCAGCCAGAGTAGTATGAGTACGGAAGAGAGCCCGTGTGATAAAAGCATGGTTGTAACGGCTCCTTTTAAACTGGATCAATGTGCTACAAACTTGTTCGTGCTATACACGAAGATGGGTATACCCGCAAGCGAGATTTCAGCTACTTACGATTATTTTTATTTTTTTTCAAAAAAGTTATTGACGTTTTTTTTTTGTGTGTGTATAAACCGAATTCCTTGCAGCGCGGAACACCAGTCGCTGACGGAGATTTGGTCTTTGAAAACCGGATAGCAGAAGCAAGTGAATTGCGGGCCATGCAATTCAAAAAAGCTAGTATAGATTTGATACAGGTAATTCAAA
>DKFG01000077.1:5127-5551 GCA_002452325.1 Geobacter sp. UBA6802 | reverse complement strand
CGGTTGATATGGGCGATGGCCGCATCCATATCATCTACCACCTTGCAGGCCAGAATCAGTTCAAGATACTCGGCAGCCCAATCCGCTTCCGTGGCAACCGTTGCCTCCAGAGCATACTTCCGAAATTCTTCATCTCCCCGTAGTTCGACCTGCAGATCACCAAGGATCTTGGCAAAGGCCGGGATAAAGGCTGCTGCCACATCCTTGTGGATCAAGAGTGTTTCCAGTGCGTTACACACACCGGGGCGTTGGGTCTTAGCGTTGATGATGATCCGAGTTGCCATTTCAAAGTCAGCCCCTGCATCCACAAAGGCATGGCAGACCCCCTTGTAATGCTTGATGACCGGGATACGGGAGTTCTCCACCACAAAACGGATCAGACTCTCGCCACCGCGGGGGATGATCAGGTCGATCAGCTCCTCCT
>DKFG01000077.1:4906-5062 GCA_002452325.1 Geobacter sp. UBA6802 | reverse complement strand
CCCGGTTGGAGTGGATCGCCTCAGAGCCGCCCCGCAGCACAACGGCATTACCGGACTTGAGGCAGAGCGCCGCAGCATCGGCAGTCACGTTGGGTCGGGATTCATACACAATCCCGATCACCCCCAGCGGAATCCGCATCTTGCCCACCATGATCC
>DKFG01000077.1:4463-4880 GCA_002452325.1 Geobacter sp. UBA6802 | reverse complement strand
TCAGCCATCCCCTTGATCCGCTTGGTGTCCAGCATCAGCCGGTCCAGCAGGGCATCGGACAGCCCCTTTGCTTTACCTGCTGCCAGATCCTTGGCATTCTCCACAATCAGACCTTCGGTACTCGTTTCAAGGGCATCGGCCATCTGCAGCAGCATCTCGTTCTTGACGCTGGTGGACAGCCGCGCCAGTTCCAGTGAGGCTTGACGAGCGTTGTGTGCAATGGTTGCAACCTGTTCTGCAATAGTCATGCTTGATTCTCCTCTGTTTACTCCGCTGCCACGGCTCGCTCACCAAGCACCCGCTCATAGACCTCCCGGATCGCCTCGGTGTTGGTTTCGTAGTCCTGCATCAGATCGTTGCCCGGGTGGCGCAGTTTTGGGTCGTATCCCAGGCGGCGGGCCAGCTTGTCCAGGTAGC
>DKFG01000077.1:587-4458 GCA_002452325.1 Geobacter sp. UBA6802 | reverse complement strand
CAGCTTGCGCAGAAACTTGTAGCCGCTGATAAGGGTGTCGGTATCCGTGCTGGAGAGCAGGCCCAGCTGCTGGACCTCCATGAGTACGGCAACCGTGTTCTGGGAGCGCAGTTGCGGGTTGTCGCAGCCAGAGCGTAACTGCAGGTACTGGGTGATGAATTCGACATCCACCATTCCCCCGCGACCGGTCTTGATGTTGTAAGAGCCGACTGACTCCTTGGCGATCTCATGCTCCATCCGCATCCGTAGTCGGTGGATCTCCTGTCGTCCCTCTTCTCCCAATGAGCTACCGTACACGCTTAGCCACAAGACGTCGTTGATGCTGTTACGCAAGACCGGCTCGCCGATCACCACCCGGGCCTTGGCCAGGGCTTGACGTTCCCATACTTGGGCCTCGCTGCGGTGATAGGCCAGAAACGACTCCAGTGAGGTGACCAGCGGTCCTGCATTGCCGGAGGGGCGCAGCCGGGTGTCCAGTTTGTAGACATACCCCTCCCTGGTCTGGGTGGACAGGATCGAGATCAGCTTTTGAGCCAGTTTGGCAAAATACTCGTGATTACTAATCTGCTTGTTGCCATTGGTGCTGCCCTGGTGGTCATAGACAAAGATGATATCAAGATCAGAGTGATAGTTCAGTTCCATGCCGCCTAACTTGCCCATGCCGATAATAGCCAGATCAGCCGTGTGAGTATGCCCGGCTTCGTCATAACAGGGGGTGCCGAAGCGCGATAGCTCGGTGGTGGCAAGTCGGTAGGCCTCCTCCAGGCAGACCTCGGCCAGGCAGGAAAGTTGTTCGGCAATCACCCCCTGGCGCAGATGACCATGGATGTCGTTCAGGCCGATCCGCAGGAACTCCTCGTTGCGGTACCGTCGCAGCACATCAAGCCGTTCCTCAAAGTCTTCGGCCTGCAGCAACATGGTGGAGAGCTCTTCGTCCATCACCTCGCGGGGCTTGACCATGGAGGTGTAGGTACGGGCAACCATGGATTCGAGCAGTTCGGGGTGCCCGATCAGGATCTTGGAGAGGAAGGCCGAGGTCCCGAACAGGGTGGCCAGCAGCTTTACCATCTCCCGGTTTTCTGCCAGCAGGGCATAGCAGGCGGTCCTTCCGGCGATTACTCCCAGAAAACGCTCGGCATGCACCAGGGCCATATCAGGATCGGGAGAATCCAGCAGCGCCTGCAGCAGCACCGGCGAGATCTGCGCGTGAATCCGACGTTTGCGTTCGGTCACTTTGTTGCGCACCGGGCCGCTACGCAGCATGGACAGGTTGTCGTATGCCCGGTCAATATCCTCCAGGCGGCGTTCTGCCAGGATATCCTTGATCAGATCAGGCTCTGCCTTGGTATCCAGCAGGTAGAGGATCTCCGGCAGGACCTGTTCCTGGGCACTTTGGTCATCGCGGGTGTGAAACAGACTGCCGTAGATGGCAGAGACTCTGGTGCGGTGCAGTTCCAGCGTTTCGCTGAAGCGTTGCATTCCGTTTTCCCGCAGAAAGCCGCTGCGACGGGCCAGGGCCAGCAGCTCCTCTTCTTTGGCGGGCAGGTTGTGGGTCTGACGCTCCTGCACCACCTGAATCCGGTGCTCAACCGTGCGCAGGAAGCGGTAGGCATCGCTCAGCTGTTGACGGTCATCCTCGCTAATCAGCTTGGCCTCGGCCAGTAGTTCCAATGCCCGTAATGAATTGCGCTCGCGCAGTCGCGGGTTTCTGCCGGCATAGACCAACTGTAGCGCCTGGATGAAGAATTCGATCTCACGGATACCCCCTCGTCCCAGCTTGAGGTTGGTCTCCCCTTCCCGGTTGCGGGTTAAAGAGGCATCGATCTTCTGCTTCATCAATTTCATATCCTCGATCAGGGTGTAATCAAGGTATTTACGGTAGATAAACGGCGAAAGGGTCTGGAGCAGCTGTTCACCAAGCTCCCGCGAACCGGCCACCGGACGGGCCTTCAGCATGGCGGTACGTTCCCAGGATTGCCCCCATGATTCGTAGTAGACCTCTGCAGAGCGCAGTGATACCGCCATGTCTCCTGATTTACCTTCCGGTCGCAAGCCCACATCCACCCTGAAGACAAAGCCGTCTTCGGTAACCTGGTTCATGGCCTTGGTAGTCAGTTCGGCCAGTTTGTTGAAGAAGGCATGCAGTGAGATGGCCCCCTTCCGTCCGCCGCGGCCGTCGTCCACGCCGGTGGTCTCTCCCTTGTCGGTCTCGTAGAAGTAGATGATATCGATGTCGGAAGAAAAGTTCAGTTCACGGCCACCCAACTTGCCCATACCCAGGATCGTCATGTCGGTTGGTCTGAGACCATCGAGGGTCTCTTTCATCGGCTGACCGTAATCCTGTGACAGCAACCGGTGGCAGGTCTCGTATGCTGCCTGCAGGGTGACAGCGGCCAGATCAGAGAGCTCGCGAGTAACCTCTTCCAGAGGGGCCAGGCCATTCAGATCGCGAGCCGCAATCCGCAAGATCTCGAAGCGCTTGAACAGACGCAGTTGTTTCATCAGGCCTGCCAGGTCGATACCGGGGGGGATGCTTGCAGCCAGGCGCTCCAACAGCTCCTGTCGTGTGCGGGATTGTTCCAGTTCGTGATCGATGAAGAGGCGGGTAAAGAAGGATGGTTCCCAAAAGATCAAGTTGGTCAGGAAGGGAGAGGCGCCGCAGAGAACCATGCACTGGCTCAGGCGGCGACGATTTGTCAGCAGGCTGAGCAACCCGTTCTGGCCGATAACGCCGGCCAGACGCTCAAAACCGTTTAAGGCCATGTCCGGTGAAGCGGTGTGCAGGGCTGCCAGCGAGAGCTTCAGCAGCGTCTCCGCCGAGAGCCGATCGCTCAGCAGCAGCAGGTTAGTGGCGGAACGGGTGCCGTAACTGAAGCCGGACTGTTCAAGCAGAATGCCCAACTCCTGCAGGCGGGCCTGCTCATCATCAATGGCCATGATCCACGAGTAATGGTGTTCAAAACGGGAGCCGGGCATGGATCAAGCAGCGGCCAGGGCCGCCAGCTCCTTCTGATAATCTCCCTGGGCCACCCCTTTTTCTGTGATGATGGCGGTGATATAACGGGCCGGGGTAACATCAAAGGAGGGGTTGCGTACCACAACACCCTCCGGGGCGATCGGCAGGCCGCGGATATGGGTCACTTCAGTGATTGGCCGTTCTTCAATCGGAATCTGTGAGCCGACTGCCAGTGACAGGTCAAGGGTGGAGACCGGTGCAGCCACATAAAACGGGATATGGTGTTCACGGGCCAGCACGGCAACGCTGAAGGTGCCGATCTTGTTGGCGGTATCACCGTTGGCGGCAATCCGGTCCGCCCCCACCACGCAGCAGGTGATCTCGCCCCGCGCCATAAAGAAACCGGCCATGTTGTCGCAGATCAGGGTNNTGGTCAGCCGTGCCCCCTGCAGCCAAGGACGGGTCTCGTCGGCAAAGACCCTGATCTGTTTTCCGGCCCCATGGGCGGCCCGTATCACCCCCAGGGCCGTTCCGTAACCGGCCGTAGCCAGCCCTCCGGCATTGCAGTGGGTCAGTATTGTGGCGCCGTGGGGTATCAGATCCAACCCCTGTCTGCCGATGTTCTTGCAAATGGCCAGATCTTCAGCCTCAATCAGCACCGCCTCGTCCTTCAGCCCCTGACGGATGGCATCCAGCGGCTGGGCATGCAGCGCCTGAGCCTTACGCTTCATCCGCTCAATGGCCCAGANNCCCAGAACAGGTTGACCGCCGTGGGGCGCGTGCGGGCCATGATGTCGCAGACATTGTCCAGCTGTCGATAGAACGAGGTATGGGTGTCAGCGATGATCTCACGGGCACCCAGGGCGATCCCCATGGCCGCAGCCACACCAATGGCCGGTGCGCCACGCACCACCA
>DKFG01000077.1:0-573 GCA_002452325.1 Geobacter sp. UBA6802 | reverse complement strand
GGCAGGCGGGTCTGGTCAATCATAACAACGGCATCATCGCGCCACTCTATGGTTCGAAAAGACATGGGGGCTCCTTGTTTTGCAGGGTATGCAGCACCGTTATAGCGTTCGGGGCGGCTGGATTCAAGCGGTAAATCTGTCAGATTTAGAGCTGTTGTGATCAGGTGAGTAGCAGACTATATATTGACGGTGCCGGTCTGCAGCGGTTATTGTCTCTCCCTTGCAAGGTATGATCTGTACAACTTGGCAGCTCCCGGAATGTGATCACTATGACAAAACCAGCTCGCCTCAATACATCACACGATACGAAGATGTGCCGCTACAGCAGGCTGCAGACGGCTATGACGCCATGAAGATCAAAAGGATCGAGATAGCAGGTTTTAGATTCTAAATTTCAAACTATCTATTATATTTGATTATTTTTTTAAGATATTTGCGGTAGTGCCGCTATAGTGGCAAGCGTGAAAGTAAAAAGATGGGGTGGCGTGATGCCACCCCATCTTTTTTTGTGATCTGTAAGAGACAATACGTCCCTGCAGAAACGACCCCTGCCACCGGCTGGACGCAGAAGTG
>DKFG01000169.1 GCA_002452325.1 Geobacter sp. UBA6802 | reverse complement strand
CGGCCATGGAGGACTTTCAGCTGGACATCATCATTGGTCAGGGCCCCAGTGCCCGCAGTATCAAACTGGATCTGCCCCGTTTCACCCTGGTGGGTGCCACCACCCGGGCCGGACTGCTCTCCTCCCCCTTGCGGGACCGCTTTGGCGTTATATCTCGCCTGGAGTTCTACACCCACGACGAACTGGCCTTCATCGTTACCCGCTCGGCACGGATCCTCGGCATGGAGACCGACCGCGAAGGGGCGCTTGAGCTGGCCCGACGCAGCCGCGGCACCCCCCGTATTGCCAACCGCCTGCTGCGCCGGGTACGTGACTTTGCCCAGGTGCGGGCCAACGGCAGGATCAACCGCACGGTTGTGCAGGACACCCTGCGGCTTCTGGAGATTGATGAAATGGGGTTTGACCAGATGGACCGGATGATCCTGCTGACCATCATCGACAAGTTTGGCGGCGGACCGGTGGGGCTTGACACCATCAGTGCCGCCATCAGCGAAGAAAGTGATACCATTGAGGATGTCTATGAACCGTTTCTGATCCAGAACGGCTTTCTCAACCGCACCCCCCGCGGCCGTGTAGCCACACCGGCAGCCTACCGGCATTTTGGCAGGGTCACCCCTGAATTACCCCAGGGATCACTGTTCTGATGCAGCAACAGGCCCTTGACCTGCCGGTCGCCCCTCGCTACGGCTTTGAAACCTTTATCGCCTGCAGCGGCAATGCCACCGCCCTTGAGTTCAGCCGCAGGGTTGCTAATCCGTCCGAGCCGGAAAGCCTGCTCTACCTCTACGGTCCCAGCGGCTGCGGCAAGACCCACCTGCTGCATGCCATCGGCCGCCAGGCTGCGGGGGATGCCTACCGGATTGCCTCCTGTAGCCAACTGCAGCTGCCCCTGATCCCTTCCGGCGGTCTGCTGCTGATTGACGATCTGGACCAGCTTCCTGACCAGCCTGAGCAGCGCCTTGCCCTCTGGGAGGCCTTCAACCAGCAGTACGGCCGGGGTGAACGGATTGCCCTGGCAGGACGCGTGCCCCCCCGTGAGTTGCCGGGGCTGGATGACCATCTGATCTCACGGCTGTTATGGGGGCTGGTGGCCCATCTGGATGTCTCTGATGACCAATCCCGCCTGATGCTGATGGCCAAATTGGCCCAGGACCGTCAGATACTGCTGCCGGACGAGGTGGCGGCCTGGCTGCTGACCGTGCTGCCCCGCGATGTTGGTGCCCTGACAACAATCTGCGACCGCCTCTACCGTGCTGCCTTGGAACGTAAATGCCGCATCACGTTGCGGTTGGCCCGTGAACTGGCCTTAAACAACAGTTTGAGTTAACAAAAAACCGCTTGCACCCCCTGGCCGCTTTTCTTATCGTAGGCGCAACCTCATTTCCGGAAGCTGCTCAACCATGAAATCTCCCGAAGCCATCGAGCTTGCCAAAAAACGCCGCGAACTTGCTGAACTGCTGGAAGAACAGTCCCTGATCGAACGGGAGCTGGCTGCCATCAAGGCTGAGATCAGGGTCTTTGAAAACAGCTATCAACAGATGCTGGGCAGCAAGATTGCGGAGCTGGAGCAGCTGGAGTGGCAGATCAGCGGTCTGCTGGGCACGGGTGAGACCGGTGAGGAACACCACAAATATTATCACACCACCGAGCAGCAGAGTTCCAAAACCCGCACCGGCAAGACCACCCTGCTTGATGACGACCCGGACAGTACCGGCCTCCTTGAAGAAAAGAGTCTCAAATCCCTTTACCGCGAAGTGGCCAAGACCATCCACCCCGATCTTGCCGGCGATGACCATGAGCGGTTCCGACGTCAGGAGTTGATGGCCACCGCAAACCTGGCCTACCAGCAGGGGGATCGCAACCGCTTACAGGCACTGCTGAAGGAGTGGCGACTGGGTCCGGAAACATCACGGGGCCTGGATATCGGTGCCGAGCTGATCCGGCTGATCAGACAGATTGCCTATGCCCGCCAGCATATCAAGGAGCTGCGCCGCAGCATTGAAGAGCTGCGCCAATCAGATATCTACCGCTTCAGGCAACGGGTGGATGACAGCCTGTTTGACGGTATTGACCTGCTGGCAGAGATGGCAGCCACTGTTGACCTTGATATTGCCAAGGCCCGCAAACGGCTGGCCCTGCTGCGAGGCGATCCGGAGCCGGCTGAGGAGCGTAACGCGCCGCAACTGGAGACCCGGATTGTCAGGTTTCCTGCCAAAAAATCCTGCGGCACCCTGTATATCAGGTCAGGCAGTTCAGCGGATTATCGGGACTGGCAAAAATTGGGCGCAGCCAAAGGGATGCGGGAGGTACCGCTCAACAAGGCCCTGCGGCTTGATCTGCGCGGCAGTAGTGATGGGGAGATCGCTTTTCTGGAAAGCCTCAAGCCGGACGACCTGCAGGCGCTGTTTCTCTATGATGTAGGGGATGGAGCCTTGTCACGCATCTGTTCGTTGACCGGTTTACAGGAGCTGTACCTCTCCAACACCGGTGTCAGTGACAACGGACTGGCCAATTTGAGCTGCTTGACCGGACTGAAGCGACTCTACCTGTACCATACCGAGATCACCGATGCCGGCCTGCCCAATCTCTACCCGCTCACCTGGCTGCGCTGGATCACCTTCAGCGGCACCAGGGTAACAGAGCAAGGACTGGGAGAACTGCGGGCCAACCTGCCGGAGTGCAAGGTAATCACCTTCAAGTGGCGGTATGAATAAAAGCAGGGTCAGAGGTCAAGAGGCAAGGGTCAGGGAAACAGTTCGTTACGCCGCTTTGCAAGATATGCCTTGATCTCTCCGGCCGTTCCCAGGGACAAAACCTTGCGGGCCATCCCCTGACACAGTCGCAGGGAATGCTCACGAATCGCCTTCTTCACCAGCGGGATACCAGGCGCCGACAGGCTGAACTCCCGCACCCCCATGCCGATCAAAAGCAGTGCATTCAGCGGATCAGAGGCCATTTCACCGCAGACCGAAACCTTTTTACCCAACCGGTGACCGGCATCGGCCACCCGTTTGATACTCTGCAGCACGGCAGGGTGATACGGTTCATAGTACTGTTTGACCCGCGAGTTGTTCCGGTCAGCAGCCAACAGGTACTGGATCAGGTCATTGGTGCCGATGCTCAGGTAATCGACCTCTTCTGCCAGTAGCTCAATGATCTGTACCGCAGCAGGCACCTCGACCATGATCCCCAGCGGCAGATTGCCGCACACCTCATTACCCTGCTCCCGCAGTTCCTCCACCACGCTGTCCAGAATGGTACGGATGGCGCGCACCTCATCCAGACAGCTGATCAACGGAAACATGATGGTTGCCTGACCGGCAGGCGCAGCCAGCAGGATACCTGCCAGCTGCTCGCGGAAGATCTGCTGCTCATCCAGTGAAACCCGGATGGAGCGCCACCCCAGAAATGGGTTATCCTCCGGGGGATAGCAGAAATAGGGCAGACCCTTGTCACCGCCGATATCCAGGGTGCGGATATTGACCGGCTGCCCCGGAAAGCCCTCCAGAATACGACGGTACAGGTCGGCCTGCTCCTGACGGCTGGGAAATGAGGTCCGGGCCATATAAGGAAACTCGGTTCGATAGAGCCCTACTCCTTCAGCGCCATTGGCTATAGCCGTACGGACATCAGCCTGCAGGCCGATGTTGGCCCGCAGCACGATCCTGACCTTGTCCGTGGTGATTGCCGGCAGGTCACGCAGCGGCTCCAGTTCTTTCAGGCGGTCGGCGTACTCATGTTCCAGACGCTGATACTCGTCACGGATATGCTTTTCCGGATTCAGGTAGACATGGCCGGAGGTGCCGTCCACAATCACCAGATCCTTGACATTGGAGGCATGCAGGAGCCCGCTGATCCCCACCACCGCAGGGATGCCCAGTGATTTGGCCATAATGGCAGCGTGGGAGTAGATATTCCCCTTTTCCGTTACAATCCCCAAGATCTTGGCATGGTCCAGCATGGCCATATCAGAAGGGAAGATATCTTCAGCCACAATCACCCGTTTTTCCTTCAACTTAATCTGGTTGCTGTCGTTCCCCTCCAGCACATCAATGATCCGGCGACCGATATCCTCCATATCAGCGGACCGTTCCCGCAAGTAGGGGTCTTCCATGGCCGAAAACACCTCAATGTACCCCTGCACCGCCTCATGCACGGCCCGAGTGGCGCCGGCCCCCTGATTGATCAGGTCACTGATCTTGCCCACAAACCCCCGGTCTTCAAGGATCATCAGATGGGTGTGGAAGATGGCCGCATCCCCTTCGGACAGCAGCTCACTGACCCGTTTCTCCATGTAGATGGTCTGGATCGTGACCTTTTCCAGGGCGATCCGGAAACGCTGCTGCTCTTCATCCACACTGCCAACCTTGGCCACCTTGATCACCTTGTCGCTGAAGCGGTCCAGAATATAGACCTTGCCGTGACAGAAACCCGGTGAGACGGCCGTACCCACCAGGGAACAGGAGGGGGGCTTATCAGCCGCATCAAAGGCCCCTCCACCGTGGCGGTGGGTCTTGAGCCGGGCCAGTTCCTGCTCGTAGTAGGCTCGCTCCTGCTCCTTGGTCTGGATCGAATNNCGATGCTGCTGATCTGGAAGGTGATGGTCCTGAGGATGCTGATCTCTTCGTCGGAAAAACTGCGGGCTGCAACGGTCTGTACCACGATTACGCCGATGGGGGTCTTGCGTTCAAACAACGGCAACCCCAGAAACGACAGGTAGCGTTCTTCGCGGGAGGCCTTGAAATATTTGTAACGGGGATGGGCCGGGGCGTTATCGGTCATCACCAGACCACGGGTTTGCACCACCAGACCGGAAAGCCCTTCCGAGGTATTCATAGTAATCTTGCCCACGGCGCTCTTTGAAAGTCCCTTGGTTGCCTTCAGCACCAGGGTCTCGCCGTCGTCCTCAAGCAGATAGATGGAACAGACCTCGCTCCCCATCCGCTTGGCAACAATAGTAACAATGTTGTCAAGGGTTTCCTGCAGATCGTGGGAGTGCAGGATAATACTGCTGATATCCTCCAGAGTCCGCAATCCCAGAGAATCGGCTGTCTGTTCGGCTTCTCGCTGCATGGCACGCCCCGTAGCACTGGTGTATAATGTTTACAGTATACGTCAATCCTGTGCCAATGCAAGGGCAGCAGCATGGAAATCTGATGCATACTGCACGATTTCTGCTATAACCACCCCTACCCCCATTGAAAGGAAATGACCGCTATGACCAGCACGACACTGCCGGCGCAGGCCCTGGCACTGCTTGAAGCAGGCGACCCGTCAGCAGCGCTTGACCTGCTGACGCAGTATTGCACCGATAACCCGGACAATCCTGACGGCCAGTTCTACCGTGGCGATGCCTTGGCAGAACTGGGACGTCTTGAAGAGGCGATCAGCGCCTACCGTCTGGGGCTTGCCAACACCCTGAACAACCCTGATGCCCTGACCACCCTGGGCGACCTGCTCCTGGAGACAGGCCGCCACCAGGAGGCGCTGGAACAGTACCGCCGCGTGCATCAACTCGATCCCGAGGATGCCGACACCCTGGTCAGCATCGGCCTGGTACATAACGCCCTGGACCAGACCGAACAGGCCAGAACCTCCTTTGAGCAAGCTCTTGCCCGTGAACCTGACAACATCTTTGCCTGGAACGCACTGGGGGATCTGCAGTTCGGCTGCGGCGAATACGATAACGCTATTGCCTCCTACCGCAAAGGGATTGAGCTTGACCCTGAAGACCCGGCAGCCTACTACAACCTGGGTGAGCTGTATTACGATATTGATGAACTGGAGCAGGCGGAGGAACACTGCCTGAAGGCAGTGGCACTGGCCCCCGATTACAGCATGGCCTACCTGACCCTGGGGGGGCTCTGCATGGACCAGGAACGGATGGCCGATGCCATAACATACTATCGCAAGTACCTGCAGTTCGAAACATCTCCTCAGGCAGCCGATATGGTGGCTGAAGTAAAAGCGGTTGTTGAGGGGTTACAGGAGGATTTGAAGGAGACAGGGGTACGGGTCAAAGGGCAACAAGGGGCATCATAAAAAAACGTCCCGCTGACGCGGTTGTCAGCGAGACGTTTCTGATTTCATCAGGCGTTCAGCTTACGAGCGGACAAAATCAGCCTTGGCAAAAGAGTACTCAAACTGCATATGGTCCGTGTAGGTACCGTTCAGGATCGCCACCACATCTTCAGTAAAGACCAGTTCTTCATCGGTAGGGATCACAAATACCTTCACCGGCGAATCATCAGTGGTAATCAGCGACTCACGTTTGCGGGTCATAGCCCCGGCGTTCCGCTCACGGTCCAGCATAATCCCGATATGCTCCAGCCCCTCAATCGCCTTCTCCCGGATGGCAGCTCCCATCTCACCGACCCCGGCGGTGAACACCACGGCGTCCAGCTTACCCACCACTGCCATGTAAGCGCCGATATACTTTTTGAGGCGGTAGGACTCAATGTCCAGGGCCAGCTGGCAGCGGTGATCACCCTTTGCCGCCTGCTCAATAACATCACGCCGATCAGTATAGCGACCGGTAATACCCATAATACCGCTCTTCTTATTGAGAATACTGTCGATCTCCTTGGCTGACAGGTTCTCTTTCTGCATCATGAAGGCCGGAATGGCTGGATCAATGTCGCCACTACGGGTTCCCATCACGGCTCCCTCAAGTGGAGTAAGCCCCATGCTGGTATCAACCGAAATACCGTTCTTGATAGCACAGTGGGAGACACCATTACCGATATGCATGGTAATGATGTTGCATTGATCAGCAGGCTTGCCAAGCAGCACAGCGGCACGCTTGGAGACATACAGGTGTGAAGTGCCGTGGAAACCGTAGCGGCGAACCCCGTGGTTTTCATACCAATCATAGGGCACCGGATAGAGGAAGGCCTGCTCCGGCATGGTCTGATGGAAAGCGGTATCAAATATCGCCACATGGGGGATAGTTGGCATCAGTAAACGGGCAGCCTCAATACCCTCAATGTTGGGCGGATTGTGGAGCGGTGCCAGATGCTGCACATCCTTCACGGCATTCAGTACATCATCATCAATCCGAACCGAGCAGGTAAATTTTTCACCACCATGCACAACCCGGTGACCAACAGCAGAAATCTCGGCTACGCTCTGCAGTACGCCCTGTTCACGATCAGTTACAACACGGATAACCAGGTCAATGGCAGCCTTGTGATCAGGACAATCCTGCTCAAGCTTGAAATTTTCCCTGCCTGGGACCTCATGCACAATATACGAATCACCAATAATGACCCGTTCAACCATCCCCTTGGCAACAACCACCTTTTTTTCCCAGTCAAACAACTGGTATTTGACAGATGAACTACCGCAGTTTAACGCCATAATAATCATACAATTTCCTCCCAATTAATCAGAGATCAAGACATTATTTTAAATAAAAAAACATTAGTCAGATTAAACCATTTACGCAATAATAAAACCGCATTTGATATATCATGCTGCCCCATAAAAATTCAACCAATTTATGAAACGGTTCTATGAAATCACGTATACAGTTTTTCTGGACATTTTAGCGATGCTGTGGTAACACGTTCACGCCTTTGTAGAAAGGCCAACCAATTTACAATAAATTTCTGGAGGTGGTACCGTGTCACACACTATTACTGATGATTGCACCAACTGCGCAGCATGTGAAGATTCCTGTCCTGTAAACGCTATTAGCGAGCAAAGCGGCAAGCGCGTTATCGATGCAGACACCTGCATCGATTGCGGCGCCTGCGTGGACACCTGCCCTGTCAGCGCAATTCACGCCTAATTGCCCTGAGGCACCAGATGAAACAGAAAAGGCCCGGAGCAATCCGGGCCTTTTCTGTTTTAAATCTATATTCCAACCTGTTTTAGCGACAGTACCGTTCCTTTTCACTGTAGATACAACCACAATACTGCTGACGATACAAACCTGACTCTTTTGAACGCCGAATCCCTTCCTGCCAGCCTGGCCTGAAATCACGATACAAAAACGGTATGCCCTGCTTTTCTGCCGCCTCTTCTGCCTTCTTCCGCATCAACTCATGGTTCTGATAGCGACTGTAAAAAAGCGACGAGGTAAAGGCGTCAAAACCGTCTTCCTTTGCAGCTGCTGCCACGGCATCCAGACGTGAGGCATAGCAGTAGCCGCAGCGTGTATCCGGCTCTGCAGCCACATTGGCGAGAAACTCCTCCAAGCGGTACTCATCCCGTACAATCAGAGGCATATCCTCTTGATCAGCCATCTGTTGCGCTGCATCACGTCGTTTGGCAAACTCCTGATAGGGATGGATATTGTGATTATAGAAAAAGCCGGTAACTTCTATCCCCTCGCTACGCAGTGTCATAAGGGGATAGAGGGCACAGGGACCACAACAGGTATGCAACAGGACACGCATCAGACCTTTTCCAACAGGTGGCCCAGTTTATCCCGCTTGGTTCTCAGGTAGCCTTTGTTTGAACAGGTGGGACTGGCCTCTATCTGCACCCGGTCCACAATTTCCAGACCATACCCCTGCAGACCAACCAACTTACGGGGGTTATTGGTCAAAAGGCGGATTTTACGAAGCCCCAGGGCCAACAGAATCTGGGCGCCAACCCCGTAATCACGCATATCAGCCTTAAA
>DKFG01000240.1:2935-6307 GCA_002452325.1 Geobacter sp. UBA6802 | reverse complement strand
TCTACGGCGGCTGGCTGGTGGGGGTCAAACTGTTGGGAGTTAACCCCGGTGCCTATTTCAGTGAAATGTACCGTTCCGTGGAGTGGAAGGATGTCTATTCCGGCTTTGTCAAATCATTCTCATTTGGCGTTATCATCGCCTGGATAGGCTGTTATAAAGGGTACTATGCCGGTCATGGTGCGGAAGGGGTCTCAAGAGCCACCACAGAATCAGTAGTACTCACCTCGGTGCTGATCCTGATCTGGGACTATTTCCTGACCTCAATTTTGCTATGATTGAACTGATTAATCTTCATAAGAGCTTTGGCAGTCAAACCGTCCTGAACGGCCTGAATCTGACCATCCCCTCTGGTGAAATTACTGCCGTTATCGGCCCCAGCGGTGAAGGGAAAAGCGTCTTGCTCAAACATATGATCGGCCTGCTGCAACCAGATCTGGGTGATGTACTGGTTGATGGACAGAGTATTGTCGGTCTGCGCCGCTCGCATCTCAACCAAGTGCGTGAAAAGTTTGCCATGGTTTTTCAGAATGCAGCCCTGTTCGATTCCATGACGGTCTATGAAAACGTTGCTTTTCCCCTGGAAGAAAAGACCACCCTCAGCAAGGCCGAGATAACCGCACGGGTCGCTACGGCACTGCAGGAAGTCGGCCTCAGAGAGATCAACCACAAATATCCTGATGAGCTGTCAGGCGGCATGAAAAAGCGTGTCGGGCTTGCACGGGCACTGCTTTTGAAACCTGAAATTATTCTGTTTGATGAGCCGACCACCGGACTTGATCCGGTCATACGGCGTGCCATCCATCAGCTGATCAAAGACACCCAGCAGAAATTCGGCTTTACCGCAGTGATCGTTTCACATGACATTCCTGACATCTTTGACGTGGCCCATCAGGTAGCCATGCTCTACCGGGGTGAGATACTGCAGTTTGGCTCACCCCACGACATTCAGACCTCGGATCATCCGGTGGTGCGACAGTTTATCAGCGGCAGCCTGGAAGGCCCGATCAACAGCGGAGCAGCATGACCATGAATAATGAAAAACTCGAACTTACCGTAGGGATCTTCATGCTGATCGGCATCCTCTGCCTGGGATACCTTTCCATCAAACTGGGCAAAATGGAGCTGATCGGCGGCAACAACTATCGCGTTACCGCCCGTTTTGATTCGGTCTCAGGCCTGAAGCCGGGCGCACGTATCGAACTGGCAGGTGTCGAGATCGGTTCGGTCGAACGGATCGGCCTCTCCAACGCAAGCGGCGACCAGGCCGAAGTAACACTCAGCATCAAAAACGGTATCAAGATGGGTGACGATGTAATCGCCTCGGTGCGTACCAGCGGCATTATCGGCGACAAGTTTATCAAGCTCAAGCCGGGTGGCTCGGACCAGTTCCTGAAGGAGGGCGGCAGGATTCGCGAGACCGAATCTGCCATTGATATTGAAGAATTGGTCAGCAAGTTCATCCACGGCAAGGTAGATTAGGAGTAGATTTCCCATGAAGCAGTTGTTTCGCAGCTCTCTTGCGGCAGGTTTTGCCGTTCTCATCAGCGCATCAGCAGCGCTTGCCGGCAGTCCGGGTCACACCACACTGGTGCTGGACCTGGATGAGTGTATCCGCACCGCACTGCAGGCCTCACCCGAAATCGGCGAAGCCCAGGCGGATCTGGCATTCACCACCAGCAAGCTGGATGAGGCCAAGTCACATCGCTATCCGCAGATAAACGTGATGTCGCTTTTTGGCCCGGCGCCCGGTGCCCGACGTGAAGACATATCACCTTACGTCAACACCAATAAGTCGTTCAGCATCCGTGATATCACCTGGTTCAGCAGCGCTGACNNTCTGGACCTTTGGCAAGATCAGCGAAAACATGAAGGCGGCCACCCACGGCATGGAGGTAGACAAGTCCCGCCAACGCCAGAAAGGGAACGAGGTAGCCCTGGAGGTCAAAAAATACTACTATGGCGTACTGCTTGCCCGTGAGCTCCAGAACGTACTGGCAGAATTGCAACTGTACATGCTGCAGGGCAAGCAGAAAGTACAGCAGATGATCGACAATGAATCTGCTTCCGGCGATCCGATGGATCTGTATAAGATTGATGCATATGCCGGAGCGGTCAACAAGTATATGGAAGAGGCCCTCAAAGGGGAGAAGCTGGCCTTGGCAGCACTGAAGGCACGGCTGACCCTGGGGGACCAGGTTGATGTCAACGTAGCAGCCGAACGCCTTGAGATGCCCAACGAGCAGTCATCGGAACTGTCCGCAGTGGTTGAACGAGCCCGGACGCAGCGTCCTGAGTTCAGGCAGCTTGCCGAAGGGATGGCCGCCCGGACCGCCCTGGTTGAGGCCGCCAGATCTAACTATTATCCCGATATTTTTCTGGCCGGTATCTTTTCCTGGGCCTATGCCGATGATCGTGACCGGATCAAGAATCCCTACATCAGCGATACCTTTAATCATGCCTACGGCGGTGTTGCCCTGGGGATCAAATGGAAGCTCGATTTCGGTATCACCGGCGCCAAGGTGGCTGCCGAGCAGGCGCAGCTGAATCGTCTCTCCAGTACCAAGCGCTATGCCGACAGCTACATACCGCTTCAGGTGCACAAGGCCTGGCTTGAGATGCAAGAGCAGCGTAAGAATGTTGACATCACCCTTAATGCCTACCAAAGCGCCAGAAAATGGGGGGCTGCGGCTCTGGCCAATTTTGATTTCGGCGTGGGCAACCCGCGTGATGTCTTTGATGCCGTCGAGGTCTATGGCAAGATGAAGGCTGCCCACTACCAGGCCATCTACGACTATCTGATGGCCAAGGCCAGCCTTGACTACGCCACAGGCGAATACACGGTAACGGACCAGCCATAGTCTGACCAACGTTTTTAAGGAGGTGACCCTATGTTGACCCGCATCAGTATTGTTATCCTTGCTTGCCTGCTGAGCAGCACCCTTGCCTTTGCCTCGGTTACTGACACCATCAAAAAGACGGTTGATGACGTCATCAAAATTGTCGGTGACGAGGAGTTGAAAAAAAAGGCCAATGAGCAGCGTCGCCGTACCGCCATAAAAAATGCAATCGCCACCATCTTCGATAGTCAGGAGATGGCCAAGCGTAGTCTGGGCAGACACTGGAACCAGCGTACCCCAGCTGAACGCAAGCAGTTTGCCGACCTGTTTGCCACCCTGCTGGAAAACTCTTATGCCGGCAAGATNNAGATCGAATCCTATAACAACGAAAAAATAGTCTACACCAGGGAATCGGTGGATGGCGACTACGCTGAGGTCAAATCCAAGGTGGTAACTGCCAAAAACGATGAGTACACCCTCGACTACCGGCTACTCAAGAAAGAGAACGGCTCCTGGATGGTCTACGATGTAGTGA
>DKFG01000240.1:0-2921 GCA_002452325.1 Geobacter sp. UBA6802 | reverse complement strand
GCACCCAGTTCAACAAGATCATCTCCACCAGCGGCTACCCGGAGCTGCTTAAGAGGCTGCAGTCCAAAAGCAATGAAATCAAGATGTAGCCACAGGCTTATTTAGCTTGACAGCACTATAGCGCTATGCTACAGGGACGCAGCAATAAGTTTCGGGCGTGACCACCGTACTCACGAAGCACCTGCTGGACTTCCTTGTTTGACGAGACTCCTGCACCAGCTCCGGAAACTTAGCTGATATTTTTCATCCGGCGCTGTCCGGCAACACACGNNTGGCTCAAGGCAAGGTCAAGTGGTTTAATGACACCAAGGGGTTTGGCTTTATCGAGCAAGAGGGTGGCGAGGATGTCTTTGCTCACTTTTCTGCAATTCAAAGTGAGGGTTTCAAATCCCTGGCTGAAGGAGAGTCTGTAAGTTTTGACATTGTTCAGGGCCCGAAAGGTCTCCAGGCAGCAAACATTGTGAAACTGAAGTAGTCATCAGACACCAACCAACCGTAGCGGCCCGTTGAGTAATCAGCGGGCCGTTCTTTTTTGAGGAGGTGTTGTTCGACGATATTGCCCACCACCACCTTGCCCCTCATCCAGCATACGCAACAAATCGTTACGTCCCAGTTCCCGAAGCAGCTTGATTGACCGCTGACGCTCCTCCGGTAAATGCCGGAGCAGGATTGATTTTTGCAGAATTTTCTCGCGGTCAGTACGGGCCACGTACACCGGTTGACCACTATCCGGATCCAGCCCGGTGTAATACATGCATGTGGCTGCCGTACCCGGCGTCGGGGTAAACTCCTGTGCCTGCTCAACCTTCAGTTTCAGACGCTGCAGCTGTTGAGCCAGTTCAACCATCTCATCAACCCGGCAGCCGGGGTGGCCAGAGATCAGATACGGCACCACCCCCTGCTGTTTGCCATGCCTTCTACTCTCCTCACGAAATCGCTCAAGAAAACGAACAAACTCCTCTTTACCCGGCTTACGCATCAGGGCGGTCACCTGCCCAGCCAAGTGTTCGGGTGCAACCTTCAGCAGTCCACCAATATGACGAGTCACAAGCTCCTTAAAGTAGGCTGGCTGCTGTTCCAGCAGATCGTAACGGATACCCGAGGTAATCGTCACCGTACGAACACCGTTCAGGCCGGCCGCTTTGCGCAGCATCCCTACCGCTGGTTGGTCATCAGCCCTGAGGTTGGGGCAGGGTTTCGGATACAAGCAGCTGGGACGCCTGCAGTTTTTACCGCCATCAGCAGCATTGCACGCGGTACCGTACATATTGGCTGTCGGACCGCCAATGTCACTAACCGTGCCACGGAACCAGCCCTTCTTGCTAAGGGCCTGCAGCTCGGCAACAAGGGACACTGAAGAACGCGACTGAATGAATTTGCCCTGATGGGCCGTGATCGCACAAAAAGAGCAACCTCCATAGCAGCCTCGGTGACTGGTCAGCGAGAGCTTGATCTGCTCAAAGGCAGGGATCGCTTCTGTGTAGGCAGGATGGGGTTCACGGCTGAATGGCAGGTTATAGACCGCATCCAGCTGTTGGGTGGTTAGTGGTTCTGCTGGTGGGTTACAGATCAACAAGCGGTCGCCGTGGGGTTGTACCAACGTGTGTGCACAGTAAGGATTCAGCTGATGCTCGGCCTGGCGAAAGGCGGCCAGGTAGGTCTCTTTTGAACCGGCTACCGCATCAAAGCTGGGCAGTAGCAGATGGTTATCCGGAAGTTTTTTACCAACATAGACCGAACCACGCAGGTCATGAATCAGGGCGAGCGGTTCCCCCTTTTGCATTCGCTGTGCCAACTCCAGCAACGGATATTCTGCCATGCCGTACAGCAGCAGATCAGCCTTGGCATCCAGCAGGATCGACCGCCTGACCTTGTCGTCCCAGTAATCGTAGTGGGCCAGCCGACGCAGTGATGCCTCTATGCCGCCCAACACCACCGGGACATCCCGATAGGCCTCCTTGAGCCGTGAAGTGTAGATGATCGCGGCCCGGTTGGGGCGGGCGCCATGCCTGCCACCCGGCGTATAGGCATCGTCGTGACGTAGTTTTTTACGGGGGGTATAGTGAGCGACCAAAGAGTCCATGGCGCCGGCAGACACGCCAAAGAACAGGCGCGGCTTGCCCAAGGCCATGAATGGCTCTTTACTGCGCCAGTCCGGCTGCGGGATGATCCCGACCCGAAAACCATGGCTTTCCAGCCAACGTCCCAACAAGGGCACCCCAATGGCTGGATGATCAATGTAGGCATCACCGGACACCAGGATGATATCCAGCTCATGCCAGCCTCTGGCACGGGCCTCTACAAGGTTTATAGGCAGATGGCGGCTCAAGGGAAGATCGCTAGCCCTTCCAGTCCACTGGTCTCCGGGAAGCCGCAGAGCAGGTTCATGTTCTGGATCGCCTGACCTGAGGCCCCTTTAACCAGATTGTCTATGGCTGAGACCACCACAATCCGATTTGCGCGACTATCCAGGGTGATACCGATGTCACAAAAGTTGGAGCCGCGCACAAACGCGGTGGAAGGGAACTGGCCTTTAGGCAGTGGGCGCACAAACGGCTCATCCGTGTAGGTTGTCGCATACAGTGCAACCAACTCATCGGTTGATACCGCTCTGGTCGGGGTGGCGTAGATGGTTGAGAGGATACCCCGATCCATCGGCACCAAGTGGGGGGTAAAGGTAATGGTGACCGGTCTGTCTGCCAGCTCAGACAGTTCCTGTTCAATCTCCGGGGTATGACGATGGCTGCCACCCACACCGTAGGCCTTAAAGGAATCATTGACCTCACAGTAGAGTGAATCAACCTTGGCACTGCGTCCTGCTCCACTGGTACCGGATTTGGAATCAGCAATAATGGTGGTTATGTCAATCAGACCGTTTTCCAGTAGTGGCTTGAGCCCCAGGATCACACTGGTGGGATAAC
>DKFG01000174.1 GCA_002452325.1 Geobacter sp. UBA6802 | reverse complement strand
GCATTGGTGGCCCGGTACGACTGCTTTCCCAGAAGCTGTAGCTCTTCCGGCGGGATACCGATGCCACTGTCGCTGACCGTAACAAGGAGTTTGTCTGGGGTCTGGCAAAGTTCCAGAGTCACCGGTTTGGCATCTGTTGAAAATTTAAGCGCATTGTCCAGCAGATTGGTAAAAAGCAGCGCCAACAGGCGCTTATCCCCCTTGCAATCGGAAACCTGCTCAGGCAGTACAAGCCGAATCTCGCGATCAGGTCGGGATTCTGCGAACTGCTCCCGAATCTCCTGCAGCAAGACAGGCAACCGGATGTCGGTCACGTTTAACTGCAGCATCCCCTGTGCCAGCACGGCATCGTTCATACAGTTATCCAGCAGGCCGATCAGGTGTGCGGTGTTGGCCCGAATGATACCCAGGCGTCTGGTCAGCGCCTCATCAGGGTCAACCGCCCTGAACGAGATCATCTGAGCCGAACGGTCAATCACCGCCAGTGGGGTCTTGAATTCATGGGTCACCATGGCAAACAGCTCCCGCTGCTTTTCGGCAATGGTGCGCGCCTGCTGCTGGGAATCATGCAGTTCGTTCTCCACGCGCTCACTGGTAAGGGAGAGACAACTGTAGGTGATCAGGATAATGATGCTGTTGGCAAGGATGATCGCGGTCAGAAGGTTCTGGTCACGGGCAACCATCTCGGCAAAATCACGCAGCCCCGGATTGGCGATAAAATACGGCAGCCGCATGAAATGAAAAAACGACAAGGGGAGCATACAGAGGGAAAGCAGCCACTGAATCGAATGGCGCCGGGCAAGCGGAGTAAACAGAAGCGGTTCAGCGGCAGCCCGCAGGAAAAAGAGACCATAGCCCAGCGAGATGATGATACCGCGTAATGCAAGGCTGTCGTTGACAAACGTGGAGTAATAGAGCGCAGCAACTGCGGTGAACAGCAGGAAGAGGTTGATCGGGAAACGCCACCAACGGGCAGGCAGCCCGTAGAACCGGTTCACCCCTTCATTGAACAGCACCGGCAGACTGAGCAACAGGCCGTTGCCCACCACAATCACCCAGAACAGATCAAGCCTGCCCCGAAAAAGATAACTGAGTACCCCGCCGCTGAACCAGCAGGCCATACTGGCGATCCAGAACAGAAAACCGGGATAGGTCTTGCGGGTGACATAGGTGTGCAGCAACATCAGCAGCATCACCAGGGCGTTGGCAACAGTCAGCAGGATCGTGGTGACCGTATCAAGTTGAACCAAACCGGCCTCCTTTACCACTGCGCAACGCACAACACCCGCCATATACTGCACCGGACATCACGCGCAAACTCTGTTTACTTCAGATACAGCGGCATCAGCGTAAAGGTTCCGTCTATCCGGTCAGGCACATCGCGCCGTTTTTGCCACTTCCAGACTGACTGGCTCCAGATGAACGGAGCTCCGTTGACATACGGGGTGCCGTACAGCATCCAGAAGCCGTTTACCCCGCCGGAGAGGTCCAGGTTTCCTGAAAGTCCCATGAAAGAACGCACCATGCTGCTGGAAGCAGCCTTTGCATCCACCGCACCATCCGGGATGGTCTTGGGATAGGAGGTCTGTCCGTAGCCCAGATCCCAACGCCCGAAGATGGAAAGTGGATTGGCCGGATCGGTGTAGGTGATAACCGTTTTGGCCTTTTCAATGCTGTCAACACCGGGCAGTAGCTGTTTGAACTGTACCCGACGGGCCGGACGATTGTCCGTGGACTGCAGATCGGCGGCAACCTGGTATGATGCCGGATAGTTGATCCCCATCAGGTAGTCGGCAGTTACCATCTCAGGATCATAGTCAGCAGAGCAGATGCCGTTGTCCAGTGACTTTGTGGTTACCGTGTAAGGACCGCCCGTTGAACGGTAGTAGACAAAGCAGCGGTAAGACATCTCCACCAGCCCGGTTTCATTGTTCTTTGCATCCACCAGCATATAGCCGTTCAGGTAGGTGCCGGTATTATCCAGCGAGATGTAGTTAAAGAACTCGGTGATTGATGAAGAGAACTGCTCGGCCAGCGCTGCCCGCCAGAAGATCCAGAGTCCGTTAGGTTTTGGCTGGCTTTTTGAAACCCGGTGGGTGGTTTCGTTGAACATGATCCCCTTGTTATTGTAGCCAAAATCGGTATTTGAACCGATCTGTCCGGGGGTTGAGGTATTCATGGTGATCAGATCATTATTCACCGCCAGGGTCTGGGTCTGGGTCTGGGAAAGGAAGCCCATCCAGCTGTTGTGGGTCAGGATAACCTCGTTGCCGTTCCGCTTCAGGAAGGCCGAGCACTTGTCAGGATGGTCAGCAATCCTGATGCCGCCAACCGTAAGTTCTGGTGAAAAGGAGAGCACATCCATCAGGT
This sequence comes from Geobacter sp. UBA6802, assembly GCA_002452325.1. Lineage (GTDB taxonomy): Bacteria > Desulfobacterota > Desulfuromonadia > Geobacterales > Pseudopelobacteraceae > Trichlorobacter. Next base: position 39,337 of record DKFG01000174.1, on the reverse strand, counting down.
CATTGTAGGCGTTCAGAAAATAGACATCCATAAAGGTAAGCCCGGTTGTTTCGTACCCTAACGCCAGTTCGGACATGCTGAAATAGCTGCCATCAGGCAGCCAACTCCCGGAAAAATCAAGGGCAGCCGGTTGCTGGAGAGCTACGCCGTGGTAGATCCCCAGCATTCTGAACAGCAGACGCTTCAGCTTGTACGAGACGTCTGCATCAGTTGCAGGGTTTTTCAGGTGGATGAGCAAACCGTTATAGTTGGCATTCAAAAGGGCGGCGGCTTTTTCAAGCTCTGCCGGTGTTGGTCCGGGCTGTTTGGGAAAGCTGTGGGACGGGTCGGTCAGATAGGCGTTATCCCAACTGTTATCCCTGGCTGAGATAATGGTTTTGCCCTGCAGTTTTCCCTGCACAAAACCGGCCCGGTACTCAGCCTTCAAGTCGTTGGCATCTTTTGAGACCACGGTCATATTGACAATGTTGTTAACGGTCTCGATCACCCCGGAGGCGTTGGCATCAAGGCTGTAGGTAATCCGATTTGAGGCCGGTGCGTTATCCCCTGAACAGGCCGCCAGCAGCAGGCATAGAAGCGGAATAAGCAGCATAGAACGTTGTACACACGGTGTATCTTTGAACATGGTTGCCTCCTTGTTTACCGGTAGTCTTTGAAAAAGCTGCAAAATTATGACGAAAAAGCCAGAAACGGCGAAACAAACAGCAGGATGCCGGTGGCAATGATGATATAGAGCGCCACCCCCTTGTAGCGATGCAGTTCCGGCACCCGGTAGACCAGATAAGCCGGGATCAGACAGCCGATCAGGGCAAAGATCGGACTGCAGATGGAGGTAAAGGCCAGCACCGGAAAATCCTGCAGTACCGCCCACCAGGCCAGCAGCACGGTAAAGACCAGAATCGCCCGCCCCACCAGGGTTTCTTTGATGCCTCCTTCCGGCATCACCCGACGCAGCAGGTTCATGGCAATACCGCGGCAGGCCTCACTGAATCCCAGAAAGACACTGAAAAAGGCGGTCATGACTGCAAATACGTTGAGGATCAGCGACAGCACCTGCACGGTGGTGTTGTGGGCGCCGCTGCTGCCGGTCATCATTGAGGCCACCATGGCCAAGGCCGAGATGTTCTCCTTTGAGGCCCGCACCGCTGCATCGTGCCCCATGGCCAGAGTGAACGATACGGCATAGAAGAAGACCGTCACAAACAGGATGCCAAAGGCGATATTCATGGCCCGCATGGCACGAAAGCGGGCTACTTCGATACAGTCGGTCTTGGCCCGGAAGGAGATCACCATGGGTGAGAGGCTCTGCAGGAACAGGATAGAGGTAAGGGTAAACGGCAGCATGATCACCGATTTTTTCAGCAGCTCACCCAGGGGCGGCAGGGCCGCCACATTGGCCAGGTTCCAGCTGGGCACCATGGCAGCCCCCAGAAAGGCCACCACACAGAGCTTGGTCAGTACCAGAAAGGTTGCCACCCTGAACAACAGTTTTTCACCCCGTGATGCCACTGCCACCAGGAAGATGATCAGGCCCAGCCCGTAGAGCGGATCGTTATTGAGCAGCTCTTTGCTCCAGCCGAAGGTGTGGATAAACGAGGCGCTGTCGTTGGTGATCGCCTCGGCATAGACAAAGACCCAGATCAGTAGCATGACAAAATAGAGCATCCCCAGCCCGATGCCCCAGTTCTTGCCCAGGTAACTGGTGATGACGCCGGGGTAGTCGCTGCACTCGCGGGAATCGGCCAGGGTGTTCACAAACAGTCGCTGGAAAAGGTACATAGACGGGTAGCCCACTGCCGATGACAGCAGAAACACCCACAGGCCGCTTAAACCCACCTGTACCGGCAGAAACACTATGCCGGCGCCAATGGCCATGCCGATGCTCATGATCACCCAGCCCCAGTCGTCGCCGGTGAAGCGGACCGCCTCCTGCCACTGCTGCTGGCTCATCCCCTCGGGCCTGCCGGTTCCTGTCATAACGCCTCTCTTTCAGGCCATGCCGCTGCGGGGCGCCTTGTCCTGCAGGATATGGACCACCGTTGAATCAACCAGCTGCATCCCCTCCAGAGAAATTTTACTCAGGTTAAGGATCGACTCTTCCGCTGTCCTGCCCAGTACGCCATCGTCATTGGAGACACCGTACCCGGCCAGGGCCATGAAAGCCGAACGCATGGATGCTTCGGCGCCGGTGACAATCTTCATTGAGCAGCCGGATTTGGCGCCGTCGCAGATGATGCCGCACAGGTCGCCGATCACATTGCCGACGGCATGGCTGATTTTTTCCTCATCAATCCCGACCTGCTGGTAGACCATGGCAACGGCGGCCGAGATACTGGCGGCAATGGCGCAGCCGCAGATTACGGAAAGTTCGCCGGTAAAGCTCTTGATGTAGGAGTTGACCGCATGACTGACCGCAATGCTCTCCTGAATACAGGGCAGTTCCACCCCCCGTTCCCGCCCCACCAGGTAGGGGACCAGCACGGTCAGCGCCCCCTGATTGCCGGAACCACCGCTGGTCATGACCGGCTCTGCCAGCCCCCCCATCCGGGCATCCACTGCCGAGGCAACCTTCTGCTTGACCCGGTAAAACAGGTCATCGGCTTTTAGCCCCTGCTTCATCATCTGCTGCAGCTGAAAGGCATTGCGCTTCAGATCCACCCCTTTTTCCGCTATTGCCAGGTTCATATCGATTCCGCGCTGGATATAGGCCCGATCGTCATCATCAAGGCCGTCCGTCACCTCTTGCAGCAGGTCAGCCAGCTTCATGCCCCGCATCGTCTCGCGGTAACCGTGATCATCGGTTGCAGCAGTTGAAGTTCCTGCTCCGGCCTGTATCACCCCGTCCTTCTCCAGCAGGGCGATGCTGGTATGCCCCCCGACAACCAGACAGCGGGCTGTTGAACCGCCCCCCTCCACCCTGGCCTCAATGTACAGCTCTTTCTCCTCCTCCCGGCAGCGGTAGGAAACCACCCCCCGATCAAGCAGCGCCTGGGCCTGCTCCAGAATCAGCGGGGTCACCGCCTTCAGGATCTCCAGCTTCAGATCAGGCCGGGCGATCAGCGCCCCCAGGGCTGCGGCGATAAGGTTCCCTTTTCTGCCCCGGCTGTTGGGGATGGTCACCGCCGCGCCATTCTTGAAGGTGCCGGGGTCAACAATCAGCTCAATCCGCTCCACCGGCAGACCCAGCTGCCCGGCAGCGGCTGCGGCGGCAAAGGCACAGGAGATCGGCTCAGTGCAGCCCATGGCCGGAAAGACTTCGTGGTTCAGGATCTGTTTTAACAGGTTCATGCGTATCTCCGGATTGCTCCAGGCAATCATGCTCCATGGAAGTGGTACTTTTTCTCGGTTTCTTTGATCAGCTGCTCATACTGCTGGTCTGTCAGTCCCTGTTTGCCCAGCTGGGCTGCTATCGTCGCGGTCAGCTTCCTGATCAGGGCCTCCTGCTCTGCAACTATTTTTTTTGTAAACTGGCTGATACGGTTGACAGCCTTGCTTCTGTCTTGCTGAAACAACATTATGTATGACTTTTCCATTGCCTTTTGCTGCGTTGCAATCTGCTTTTCAAAGGCATTGATCGCCTGATGCACCTGAGGGGCAAGACGGGGATAATCCTGCAGCACCAGGGCCTGCAGCTTGCGGTACTGCCAGAACAGTGAATCGTTGGCAATGGTGCCGCGATTACCCTGATACCCCTTGGGTACCTCAGGCAAACCGGCATAGAACGGGATATAGACTGACAGGTCGGTCATGCCAAGGGCGATATACTGAATCACCGCGATATCAGAGGGCAGGTCGGGCCTGGTCTGGGTGATGTGGGACAGGGCAGAACGCATGACCGAGATCGGCCGGTACGGTTCCTTCGGGTTCTGATGCAGGTATGGATCGTGGGCAGTGCCGTTGTAGTGGTTGCGCAGCGCCTGTTTCAGATCCTGTACGGTCAGCTTGCGGTTGGGCTGGACAAAGACCGGATACAGGCCATCCTCTTTGGTATAGGAGATGCCGGCAAAGAACTTCAGCAGCTCCCGCACCCTGGGGTAGTTGTAGGTGTGATCATGCTCGGTGTCGCTGACGCAGCAGGTAAAGAAATTGAACGGCCCCTTTGTCGGATCATACAGCCCGTTTTTTACAGCAAACTCAAGCAGTCCCGGAGAGGCCAGCGTCTGCATCGGGTCATCAAAGTCAGCCTGCTGGAACCGGCCCTGGTTTGCTGAAAAAAACACCGCCTGGTCAGGTATCCGCTGGGCCAGCCAGTGATGGCCCGAGGCGGTCTCCAGATACCAGGCCTCATTGCGGTCACTGAACGCCACCCCGAACCCCTCACCTGCCCCCACCTGTTCAATCATCCGACCAAGCAGCTGTACGCCATCCTTGGCAGAAACCGCGTAGGGCAAAATCACCGAGGTAATGGAATCTTCCACCAACCCCGTCTGTACCTGGTAAGGATCAGCCTTAAGAGCCTTTTCGCTGTTGAATATCGTCTCCGTTGCAGAGAGAGCTACACCGTATTGGTTGACCCCGGTCTCTTCAAAAGACGGGTTCTGCCTGCCCAGCGACTGGCCGCTGGGAAAGGCGGTAAACCCCAGGGCATTGGGCGGCAGCTTCATGTTAAACTGATTGTTGTCATCGTTGTTGATGGCATTGGAGACAAACTGGCCAAACTCCGTGCGGGGCAGATAGATCGCCATGTTTTGCGGGTCGTCAGCACCGCCGGCATCTTCATTACGGGCGATCATGATCGAACCGTCTGCCGTGGCCTGTTTACCCACAATAATGGTGGTGCAGGCATCGACAATCGTACTGTGCAAGCACAGAGATAAGAGCAGGGCTGACAGCAGGGTTTTGTTCATGGGACACCTCATTTCCTGAGTAGTGATGGTGGTGGTGATCCGGGCTGAACTGGTTGGCTACCGCCAACGCCGATGGTCCAGGCCCCTTCCGGCCCGGTGAAAAGCCCGCCCGGCGGCCCTTCTTCACGATGGTTGGGAGGCTTCCAGGGCTTGATCCCGCTGCAGCCTGAGAGGAACATCATCATCACGATAACGCTGATAAAGCGGTTCAAAACTTCACCCGTGCGCCAAAGGTGCCGACGCTGATGCCGGACACCGGAACGCCTGCGGTACGGTCAAGCGAGAAGACACGGTACTGCAGGTATAGTTCGGTGGCATATTTTTCAAAGGCCTGCACCACCGCCCCGCCAACAGAGTATCCCTTGTCTCCGGCTGTTGCCATCTCCCTGCTGTCAGTGTAGTCAACGCCGAAAGCGGTGTTGCCCAGGCCGGTCAGATTAGCCAGCCAGCCCAGCTTGATATAAAGGTTGCTGCTGTCATTCCGCTGCTTCTGTTCCAGAAGCCCTCCGGCCAGGGTCAGGTTCAGGCCGCTTGCCAAATGCAGCAACGAGTACGAGCCGTCATACTGCAACCCTGCCCCCGGCAGTTTCGGGTTGGCCAGGGCAAAGGCGGCGGCAGCCTGAAACCCGTATCCTTCACCGCCCCAGGTCAGGGCCAGGTCTGAACGCTGATTGGTTACCAGCGAACCGGACAGCATAAAGCCGTAAAATTCCGGGCTGTCATAACGCAGACGTGACACAACCCCCAGACCATCCAGCGGATCAAAGGCCGCTGCCAGGCTGGTGTTGCTGAGCAGACCGTTTTTCTGTCTGAACCGGATGCCGCCGGCTATATCGGCAATGCTTGAATACAGCACGATATCGGTTCCGGAGAGGTCCACAGCACTGGTGTTGTCGGATGCCGATGAGCCTTTGCCCAGATACAGGGTGCCAAAACTCTTGCTGCGCAGTGAGATCTCGGCAAATTTGGTATTGATAAAGCTACCCGGCGCCTGGTTATCTTGCGATACAATTGAGGAATCATCAGCACTCACGGCAAACTCAAGCCTACTGCCCAGGGTAAGATCATCAGACACCCGGGCAGTGCCCACCAGCCTGATACGGGTGTTGTCCGCATTGCTATCAACATGGTAGAGATTGGTGCGACCACCGTCGTTCACCACGTTGACCGCCCGGTTGATGTGGCCTGACAGCGACAACCTGATCTTATCATTGCCGGATGTCACCAGTGCCGGAGACGGCTTGGCAGGCTGTTCAGCCGGACCGGCAGTGGCGGTAACCGCAGGCGGCTTGGCTTGCAACGCCCCCACCTGTTGCTGCAGCTGCTGCAGCACTGCGGCCTGGGCCTTGATCTGTGCTGCCTGCTGTTCAAGCTGCTGCTGCTGGTGCCGGATGGTCTCCTGCAGCTGCTGTAACAACTGCGGATCAACTGCAGCTGACTGTGCCAAAGCCGGTACGCTACCGAGCGTTACTACGGCAACCATACTCACCAACGTAGTTTTCATACCACCTCACTCTGAGTCTTGCACTCTTGTTTATCCATTCAAAACACCGCAGGAGTACACTGTAGCATACCGTTACCTATCATCAAGCCGCACCAGACAAAAAAATCTGAATAGATTGCGCATCAGACTGATACGATCTATGCTGCTTGCGTATCTTCACAAGGCGGATTGACACGCAAGACTCTTGCAAAAGCCGCACTCAATTGGAGGAATCACCATGCACTGGTATCGCTCTGTTCTGCTGTTCTGCTGCGCATTAACCCTGACTGCCTGCGCCACCACCGCCCCTCCCGGCACCCAGCCGCTGCAGCGTCCGGCCAAGGTGGCCCTGGTGCTGGGGGCTGGCGCATCAAAAGGTTTCGCCCATGTGGGTGTCATCAAGGTATTGGAGTCACAAAACATTCCAATACAGATGGTGGTGGGCACCAGTGCCGGCAGCTTTGTGGGCAGCCTGTATGCCTACGGCTACAACGGGTTTGCCCTGCAGGATATTGCCATGAAACTGCAGAAAAAAGAGGTGGCCGAGCTGACCATCCCGGACAACGGGTTTATCAAGGGGGAGCGTCTGCGTGATTTCATCAACGACAAGGTGCGCAATCAGCCGATCGAGAAACTGAAGCTGCCGTTTTTTGCCGTGGCAACCGATATCCGCACCGGCAAGGAAACGGTCTTCAATACCGGCAATACCGGCATGGCAGTACAGGCCAGCGCTGCAGTGCCGGGGATCTTCCAGCCAGCCCGTTTCTCAGGCACCAGTTACGTTGACGGCGGTCTGGTGAACCCGGTGGCAGTGGATGTGGCCCGGCGCTACGGGGCTGATCTGGTGATTGCGGTGGATATCACCTACGGTGTTGAGAACAATATCCCCACCAGCACCATGGAGAGCATCATGAAGTCGTTTGAGATCATGTATCACAAGATTGCCCAGACCCCGGTGGCGCATGCCGATGTAATCATCAAACCCCAGGTCGGTTTTATGGGGGCGGCGGATTTTGACAAGCGGCATGAGGCGATCCTGGCCGGAGAAAAGGCAGCCTGGGAGGCAATGCCGGCCATTACCGAAAAGGTGAACCGGCTGCGCCAGGAAGGACGGTTGTAGCCGGAACAACCTTAAAACGGCAGTTACTCACGCAACGGCGCAACGCTCGCAACGAAAAAACAATCCGTTACAGAAATACCAGCTTCACCCGTTTGGTTGTTTGGCATTTTTATACTAGATGCTGTTTTGATTGCGTGGCGTCGTTGCGCCGTTGCGTGAACTGCTTTTTCAGGATGATTGTACACACAACCTTACCGTGACGCCTCAAGATTACCCGGCAGCCCCACCCGCACCCTGGTACGCATCCACTTGGCAAGCAGATCCTGCAGATAACCGCTTTTCTGCATCTGTTCCAGCTCGGCGTTCAACTGGGCCAGCAGGGCCGTATCCTGCTTGCGCACCGCCCAGGCCAGCGGCTCATCGGTCAGGGGCTCAAACAACCCCAGCAGACCGGGCCGCAGGGTAGCCGGATCAGCACTGAAGCGCCAGACCGTGGGGGCGTCATGCACAAAGCAGTCGATTGAACCCTGCTCCAGGGCACGCACAGCGGCCTCAGTGGTATCAAAGTGCGTCAGAGAGCTCCAGGTAAAGCTTCTCAGGGCAAACTGCTCGCCGGTGGTGCCCCGCTCAACCCCGATCCGCACGCCGGACTGCTTGTTATGCAGCTCCGCTGGAAAACGTGTCACATCCTTCTCTCTGATCAGCAGCATCTGACCGATCTTCATGTAGGGCGAACTGAAGCTGACCAGCGCCTGCCGCTCCGGGGTCACCGACATCCCGGCCATGATCAGATCGATCTGTCCGGCCTGCAGGCCCGGTATCAGCCGGTCAAACGGCATGATCTCATACCTGATACCCCGATTCAGCTGTTTGCCCAACTGGGCCGCCAGGTCAGGCTCAACCCCCACCAACCGCCCATTCTGCATAAACGCCAGCGGCGGATAACTGGGGGCGATTCCCACCCGCAGATCAGGCCCGGAGGCACAGCCCCCCAGCAGCAAGGCCGCCATTATCACCAGCAGCAGAGTCTTTACGGTGCATACCCACTGTTTCATACTGCTATCTCCTTGTTTGTTGCCGAAACAGGCATCCCCAGAAACTGCAGAGCCTGCTCACGATTAAATTCCCCTTCAAGTTTTGACACGGCCAGGGCTGCCGTGTAGTTGCCAACCACATTGACCACGGTACGTCCCATATCAAGGATCCGGTCGATCCCCAGGATAATGCTGATCCCCTCAATCGGCAGCCCCACCGCCCCCAGGGTGGCGGTCAGCACCACCAGAGAGGCGCCCGGCACCCCGGCGATCCCCTTGGAGGTCAGCATCAGGGTCAGCACCAGGGTCAGCTGTTGAAACAGGGTCAGGTTGATGCCGTACATCTGGGCGATGAACAGGGCGGTCAGGGCCTGGTAGAGGGTGCTGCCGTCCAGGTTAAAGGTATAACCGGTCGGGATAACAAAAGAAGCAATGTGGGGCGGGGCACCGCACTTGCCTGCCTTTTCGATGATGTTGGGTAACACCGTCTCGCTGCTGGCTGTGGAGAAGGCCAACAGGATCTCTTCACGGATGGAGCGCAGAAAAGGGATCAGACCGATACCCAGCCAGCGGCAGACCAGGCCGATCACGCCGAACACAAACAACAGCATGGCGCCGTAGACCGTTATTGCCAGTTTCAGCAGCGGCAGCATGGTGGCAATGCCGTACTTGGCCACGGTCAGGGAGATCATGGCAAAGACCCCCACCGGCGCAAAACGCATGATGATATGGGTCATCCTGAACATGACATCGGCAAACCCCTTGAACAACCCCAGCACTGGCCCGGCCTTCTCTCCAATGGCAGACAGGGCCAGGCCGAACATGACCGAAAAGAAAATCACGGCCAGCATGTCGGCCTTGGCCAGTGAATCAACGATGTTGGTCGGCACAATGCTGATCAGGGTCTCGGCCAGGGTATGGGCATGGGCCTTCTCTGCAAAGGCAGCTGCCACGTTACTTCCTCCGGCAGGCAGTTCCACGCCCACACCGGGCTTGATCAGGTTGGCTGCCAACAGACCGATGATAATGGCAGCCGTGGTCAGCACCTCAAAATAGAGGATGGTCTTGACCCCCAGCCTGCCGAAGCTGTGGGCCTCGCCGCTGCCGGCCACCCCCACCACCAGGCTGGCAACCACAATCGGCACCATGATCATCTTGAACATCCTGATGAAGATGGTGCCCAGCGGTTCCACCAGGGCAATGAAGGCCTGGTTGCCGCTCAACAGCCAGCCAGCCATGATACCTGTCACCATACCGATCATCACCAGTGTTGCCAGACCTGGTTTTTTCATTGGTCCTCCTGCTCTCTTTTGCTGTTTTTACAGGAGCGACTGTACCACAGAATCCGCTGTTTGCAATCAGACCGGTCGCCAGAAAAGGCTCACCAGACCTGATCCATCCGGCAGGAGCGTGCTGGTACTGCACCATTGGTCTAACGATGTCCGGTCCAGATTATCAACCACAAAGGAGGCCGGTGAACGGTCCAGGCCGGTACCCAACGCCTTGAGCCAGGCCTCTTTCAGGGTCCAGATACTGCAGAACCGGTGCTTCCGTTCCGCAGCATCTGCCAGCGCCTGATAGTCGGCCAGCTCCGACGGCGCCATGACCAGCTCCGGCACCCCCGGTTCAGGCTCATGAAACAACTCAAGATCCACGCCAACCTGATTTCGATGCAGCGTACAGGCAATCCAGCAGCCGCTATGGGCCAGTGAGACCTGCAGATCAGGCAGGTTGAGTAATAGCGGCCTGCCTGTTGCTGTTCTCCCCTCAACCGGATCACCACCGGCTGTTGCCCGTACTGTGTGGCGCAGCAGCCAGCCTGCAGCCAGGCACCTGATCCGGTCATCCGGCAAGCGGTACTGGTCTGCCCGTTCCTGCCGGTCAGCAGAACAGGCTGCTGCAAGCTGCACAGCCAGCCGGTCATCCGTAAGCGTTGGCAGCTGCAGCAGAAACAGCTCCGGCGCACCGTTACCCACGCAGAGCTGCTCCGGTGTCAGTGCAGCGAAGCCACTAAAACCAACCCCCCTCAATCCCCCCTTGTCAGGGGGGAAGCCTGTAAGCCTCCCCTGACAAGGGGAGGTTTGGAGGGGTTTGGTGCAAAAAACAAGCTGCTCCAGTGTCAAGCACCAGGTCATGCCAGATTCACAAACAGTGACTCCAGCCGGTTCACGGTCTGGCTCAGCAGCTTGGCCAGCCCCAAGGCAAGGCGGGGCGAGGCAGCCAGCATCTTTTCAAATCGCGCTGCATCAAAGGACAGCAGCACAGCCCCTTCGAACAGCACCTCAGCCGTAACCGGCGACGGCAGCTGGTGCAGCAGCCGGTCCTTGCCCAGCAGTTCACCCGGTCCCACCACCCTGATGGTGCCGGACCAACCGTCCCGCGACAACCGGGACAGCTCCAGATGACCGCTTACCAGGGCAAACAGCTGCTCTCCGCTCTCACCTTCGCTCAAGACCTGCTCCCCTGCCCCGTACCAGACCGGCCGGCCGGCCAGGGCCAACTCCTCCAGTTCCGGCTCGGTCATGAGACCAAAGACCGGCACGGTGCGCAGGAACTGCAGCCGCTCCCCAAGTCCCTGCAGCACCATCTGGCGCATTGCGGCAGGTTCAGGCGTTGACCAGCTGAAACCGGCCCGTGCAAGCAGCTGATCGGTCCGTTCGGTCCTGATCACCAGGGGTACCGCTACCTGGGTGGGATCGCGGTCAAGCCATCCCTGGTGCAGCATCAGGCGCTCCACAGCATCGTTGAACAGCGGCAGGTCAAACCGGTCTGCCAGCAGGCTGATAAAGCGGGAAAGCCCCAGCACCTGGATGTTCAGCCCCAGTCCCTCCCCCTGCAGGAAGCTGGACAGGGCCACCCGGTGCGGGTTGCTCAGGTGGAAGGTCTGATTGAGCAGCGCAGGCCGCTCCAACAACCTGACCACTGCAGCGGCGCACTGATCCACAAAGGTCAGGTTGCGCTCATCCCCCTGATCCGGCGCTGCCCCCAGCAGACCATAGCACCTGACCTGCTGGAAAAAGCCGTTCTCCTCGATGTTGTCCTGGAACCGACCGGTATGGGAGTCAAAGCAGATGTTGCCCACCCGGTAGATGCAGCAGTTAAGCCCCTGGCTGCGGGCAGCAACCACCAGCCGCTCTGCCTCCAGCTTGGTCTGCACATAGATGTTACCCGGCTTCTGGCCGATCTCAAGGTCATACTCGGTGTAGAGGGCAAAGGGGGCGTCAGTCACCCCCTGACCGGTTGAGGTGGTGGAGATGTAATGGAAGTCGGCCCTGGTACCGATGGTTGCCAGCTCCAGCAGGTGTTTGGTGGACAGGGTGTTGCTGGCATAGAACTCCTCATAGCGGCCATAATGACGCACATTGGCTGCACTATGGAGGATGGCATCCACCTGTTCCCCCAGCCGCTGCCACTGGGGTTCGGGCAACCCTGCCCGCTCTTGCGTCAGGTCGGCGGCCAGCACCTCCAGCCGCTGTTCCCAATCAGTGGGAATACCGCTGCCAAAGTACCAGACCAGCTTGTCATGCAACCGCTGCTGCGCCTCGACATCCGTACTGCCCCGCACCAGGGCCGTTACCCTGCAGTCGCTGTGCAGCATCAGTTCCCGCAGCAGATAGACCCCCAGGTAGCCGGTGGCGCCGGTCAGGAGCAGGTGCCGGTACTGCCGTTGCCGGTTCAGATCCAGCTGTTGATCCGCTGCCATCATGCCATGATACTGCGCAATTACTGCCTGCCAGGCCGTGTTGTCTGCCAGGGCAGCAGCACGCCGGGCCGCCTCCTGCAGGCTCTCCTGCAGGTGCAGCAGCCGTTTCTTCAGGTTATCCTGCACCGCCTTCAGGTTGGCAGCCTGCTGAGCAATGGTGGGATAGCTGAAGATATCCCCCACCCGCACCTCAAACTGTTTTTGCAGCTCGGCAGTCAGGGCAATGGCCTTGAGCGAGTCGCCGCCGGACTCAAAGAAGCTGTCCAGCACCCCGCCCTGCCACTGGGGCAGCACCTTCTGCCAGGCTACCATGATCTGTTGCTCGGTCTCGTTTCTGGGTAGTACCCGCTCCTGGGTGTTAAAGACCGGATCCGGCAGGGCCGCACGGTCGATCTTGCCGTTGCGGTTGATCGGAAAGGCCTCAAGCCGAACAAAGGTCTGGGGGATCATGTATTCCGGCAGCAGGGCTGCCAGCTGCTGTTTCAGCTCTGGCTGGGGCAGTTCAGCTGCTGCCTCATAGTAGGCGCAGAGGTAGCGGTTGCCTGCCTCATCAGTACGGGCCAACACCAGGGCGCGGCTGATTCCGGGCAGGGTCAGCAGGGCCTGCTCGATCTCAGCCGGTTCGATCCTGAAGCCCCGAATCTTGACCTGGAAATCCACCCGGCCCAGGAACTCCAGGGTGCCATCTGCCAGCCAGCGCCCCAGGTCGCCGGTACGGTACATCCGTGCCCCTGCCACAAACGGATCAGCCACAAACCGCTCAGCAGTCTGTTCCGGGTTGTTGCGGTACCCCCGTGCCACCCCTGCCCCGGCAATGCAGATCTCCCCAGGTGCGCCGATCGGCTGCAGGTGTAAGGTGCTGTCCAGGACATAGACCCTGGTATTGTCGGCAGGAGAACCGATCGGCACCCGCTCGAACGGCTGGTCCACCACCTGGGCAGTGGAGGCCACGGTGGTCTCGCTGGGACCGTATTCGTTTACCAGCCTGAACCCGCTGCTCTTCCAGGAACGCAGGGCATCGCCGCCCACCACCATCCGTTTCAGCGAACGGTTGTCGGTCAGTGCCATGAACTGCTCGGCAAACTGGGTAGGGAAATGGGCATGGCAGATCCGCTCCGCCTCAAAATATCGGTTCAGCTCCTCCGGTGCCAGCCGCAGCGACTCAGGGATGATGTGCAGGCAGGAGCCCGAAACCAGCGGCGCCCAGACCTGGGCCACACTGGCATCAAAGCTGAACGAGGCAAAGGCTGCACAGTGATCATCCGGGGTAAAGCCATGCAGCCGGGTGTACCACCCCAGGAAGTTGACCAGATTGCGGTGCTCCACCATTACCCCTTTGGGCCTGCCGGTGGAGCCTGAGGTATAGATCAGGTAGGCCAGGGATGCAGGGGATGGTTCAGGCAGCGCAACAGGCGCGCCCTCTTCCTGCTCAGACACCGGCTGATCCAGCACGATCCTGGGCAGCTCCGCAGCAACCCCGGCCAGGGCGCTTGCCGTCCCCAGCAGCAGGCAGGGTTCGGCATTCTCCAGGATCAGCCTGATCCGCTCTGCCGGGTAGTGGGGGTCCACTGCGGTGTAGGCGCCCCCTGCCTTGAGCACGGCCAGCATGGCAACCACCACCTGCAGCGACCGGTCAGCCATGATCGCCACTACCTGATCCTCCCCTACCCCCTGTTTTTTCAGCTGCCATGCCAGCCGGTCAGACCGGCACTGCAGTTCAGCGTACGACAGACGACCATCCTCGGCCACCAGGGCCGCTGCCCCGGGCCGCTCTGCAGCATGGCGCTGAAAGGCAGCCACCACAGTCTGCCAGGCAGGCAGCGGTCTGGAAGCAGGATTAAACTGTTGCAGCAGGGTCCTGCGCTCATCAGGGGCGATCAGCTCCAACTCCTGCATCGGACGGTCAGGGTGACGGCATACGGTTTCCAGCAGGGTCATGAACTGGGCGGTCATCCGTTGGATAGTGGCTGCTTCAAACAGGTCGCTGCGGTAATCCAGCCTGAAGGCCAGGGTGCCGTTCCCCTCACTGGCCGCAAAGGAGAGATCGAACTTGCAGGTGCCGGTGGGGATCGGGTAGCGTTCACAGACCAGACCGTCAGCAGTGAGCAGCTCCTGCTCCATGTTCTGCAGCACAAAGTTGACATCAAACAGCGGATGCCGACCAGCCCCCCGCCGCAGTCCCAGAGACTCGTAGAGCCGCTCCAGCGGATAGGCCAGGTTCTGATGGGTGAGCAGCATGGTCTGGCCCACCTCGGCCACCAGCTCACGGAAGCTGATCGCAGGCTTGGGGAAACTGCGCACCGGTACGGTGGCCACAAACATCCCCACCATGTCACGCACCTCATCCAGCAGGCGGCCTGCCATGGAGGTGCCGGTGATGATATCCTCCTGACGGCAGTAACGGGAGAGCAGCAGGTGCAGCCCGGCAAACAGCACACTGTGAAGGGTATAGCCGCAGGTCGTTGCCAGGCCGGTCAGGTCACGGTACAGGTCCCGCTCCAGCACCCAGCGGTAGTCAGTGCCGCTGAAGCAGGCCCCGGCAGGACGGGGGTGATCAAGGGGCAGCTCGCAGGGCTGGGGCTCGCTGAACCGTTCGTGCCAGAAACGACCCTGTTCCAGTACTGCTGCGGTCTGCCGCTGCTGTTCCAGCCAGACCGCATAGTCCTTGTACTGCAGCTGAGCAGGCGGCAGGGTGCCGCCGTTGTAGAGGATATTCAGCTCGCGCAGCAGAATCCCCTGGGAAACGCCGTCGCAGACACTATGGTGCAGGTCCAGCAGCAGGTGGAAACGGTCAGGGCCGGACTGCAGCAGCTGTGCCCGAAACAGGGGCGGCCTGGACAGGTCAAAGGGACGCACAAACTGCCGGGCCAGAGCGGCAATCTCCTCCTCGTCAGCCTCCTGATAGCGCCGCTCCAGCCGCAGTTCCTGCCGGACTTCCTGACACGGCAGCCCGTCATCCCCCAGCACAAAGGCGGTACGGAGCGACTCATGACGGTCCACCAGCTGTTGCAGTGCCCAGGACAAACGGGCCGTGTCCAGGGGACCGGTGATGGTCAGGCGCAGCGGCACGTTGTAGCTGATGCCGATACCAGCCATGCGGGACAGCACAAACAGCTGGGTCTGGGACGGGGTCAGTGGGTAACGCTGCGCTGCCGGGGCCGGGAGCAGCTGCGGCATAACCGCTACTGGCTCGATTGGGGTAGCACCACCGGCCTGATCGCACAGCTGACGGATGGTTGGAGTCTTGAAAAACCCCTGCATCTCCACCCGCAGACCCAGCTGCTTCTGCATCCGGGCCAGCAAGAAGGCTGCCTTCAGAGACTGACCGCCAATGGTGAAGAAGTTGTCGTCAATGCCGACTTTGGGCAGCTTCAACACCTCCTGCCAGAGCTCGGCCATCCGTTTTTCAAGATCACTGCGGGGGGCAGTGTAGACCGCTACCTCACAGGCCACGGCCTCTGGCCTGGGCAGGGCCTTGCGGTCGATCTTGCCGGAGCCGGTCAGCGGCAGGGAGTCAAGCTGCAGCACGTACTGGGGCAGCATGTACTCCGGCAGGGTCATACCCAGTTCCTCCCGCAGCTGGGCACTATCAAGGGAGCGGTCGACAACCAGATAGGCGCAGAGCGCCACCCGGCCTGACGGTTCCTTGATATCCAGCACCGCACACTGTTGCACCCCGTCCAGCCGTAATATTGCAGCCTCGATCTCGCCCGGCTCGATCCTGAAACCGCGGATCTTGAGCTGACGGTCGATCCGCCCCAGATGCTCCAGGGTGCCGTCCGGCAGCCAGCGGGCCAGGTCGCCGGTACGGTACAGCCGCCCACCCGGCTCAAACGGATCAGACACAAAGGCGGCGGCGGTCTTGTCCGGCAGGTTCCAGTAGCCCCTGGCAAGAGCAACCCCGGCAATGCAGAGCTCGCCCGGTGCGCCGACCGGCAGCAGGTTGTCGTACTGATCCAGGATATGGATCCGGTAGTTGGCCAGGGGCCTGCCGATCGGAATGTTCGCATACTCCCGTTCCACCGGAAACTGGGTACAGTAGACCGAGGCCTCGGTGGGACCGTAGCAGTTGTAAAGCTGGTACCTGCGCTTACGGAAAAAGCGCAGTTTTTCCCCGCCCACATCCAGGGTCTTGAGGGAACGATTGTCAAACAGCTCAATAAACTGCTCCCCCAGCTGGGTGGTGAAAAAGGCCCGGGTGATCCCCTGCTGCTCGTAATAGTCATTCAGCGGCACTAGGTTGAGGCGGATCTCGTCCGGCACGATGTAGAGGGTGGCCCCGCAGGCCAGGGTCGGGTAGATCTCAAAGATCGAGACATCAAAGCTGAAGCTGGCATGTTTGGCCACCTTGTCGTCAGCGGTCAGGCCCCGGTCCCGCAGCATGCAGTGGACAAAATTGACCAGGGCGCAATGCTCCAGCATCACCCCCTTGGGGTTGCCGGTGGAACCGGAGGTATAGATCAGACAGGCAATCTGCTCTGGCCCGCTTAAGGGGGCCGGGTTGCCACCCGATTCCGTGAGTGCGGCACGGTCGTCAAGGTTGATCACCTTGAAATCCCCGGCCATCCTGTCCAGGTACTGTCCCTGGGTCACCAGCAGACGCGCCTGGCTGTTCTCCAGCATATAGCTGATACGGTCATCCGGGTACTGGGGATCAATCGGCGCGTATCCTGCGCCTGACTTGAGAATCCCCAGGGCGCCGATGATCATTTCAGGCGAGCGATCCACCAGCAGACCGACAATCGTATCCGGCTGTGCCCCGTTCTTCCGCAACAACTGCGCCAGGGCATTGGCCCGTGCATTCAGCTCGGCATAGCTGATCTGCTGATCCCGGAACACCAGGGCAGCCTTGTCCGGTGTCCGCTGCACCTGCTCCTCAAACAGGGCGTGCAGGGTCGTGCCTTCGGGAAAGACTGTTTCCGTTGCGTTAAACTCCTTCAGCAGCCTGCGCTGTTCCTCCTCCCCCAGCAGCCTCAGCCGTGAAAACAGCAGGTCCGGCTGTTCCAGGGCATCTTTCAGCAGGTTCAGCAGGTGCCCGGCCAGGGCCCGGACCCGCTCTTCGCTGAACACCGCGGTCTGGTAGTCAAAGAACAGCTCCAGCGGCACCCCCTGTTCTCCCGGTCTGCCGTGGGAGACATAGAGGGTCAGGGGATCGGCATGGGACCGTCGGCAGAGATACTCCAGCCGGGCGCCGCCGGGCAGGTCGCTGCGCATCACCTGGGCAATGGTGATCTGGATTAGCTGCTGGGTCTGGCCATCCCGCTCCCGCAGGTCATTGATCAGCAGGTCAAACGGATACTGCTGGTGGTCCCGCAGCCGGTCCAGCGCAGTTTTAAGCTGCTGCAGCATACTGTGCAGCGTGGCATCCTCTGCCACCTCCAGCCGGATCGGCACGGTGCTGACAAACATGCCGGCAATATCCGCCATGCCGGGGTAGTCGCGGTTCATAAAGGCAGTGCCGATCACCAGGTCGCGGGTGCGGGTGGTCCGGGCCAGATAGAGGTACAGGATTGCCAGCACCAGCCTGAACGGACTGATACGGCGCTGTTCGCAGAACGCCTCAACCTGTTGGGCAAGCTCTGGTGGAGCAGTACAGGCATAGCGGTTTGAGGCCACTGAGCCGCCTCCAGTCTCCGGAAACAGCTCCAGCGCCTCAGGAATACTGCTGAACTGCTGCAGCCAGCAATCACGATCCTGTCGGGCCTGGGGCGAGTCCAGGTACTGCTGCTCGTATCCCAAAAAATCAAGATAGGATGCCCGCTTGACCAACGCTGTTGGTGTGACGCCCTGCTGCAGCTCCAGGTAGTGCTCCAGCAGACGGTTGACCACGTTCAGGGCACCGCGGCCATCCATGATGATATGGTGGGCCTTCAGGATCAGGCCCCAGCTGCTCTCGCCGATCCGGGCAGCAACAAAGCAAAACAGCGGCGTATCCAGGGCCCAGATCGGCTCGGTCACAAAACTGCGGGCCCAGGCCTCATATCCCAGCTGGTTTTCATCAGCCAGCTGCACCAGCTCCAGATACCCCTGGCCTGCCTCCACCAGGTACTGGTGCACCTCACCTTCCTGTTCGGTAAACTGCAGCCGCAGGGCATCAAACTCTGCCACAGTAAGGTCAACGGCCTGCTCCAAGGCTTCCTCATCCAGGGGGCCTGCCATCCGCACCCCGTAGGGCACGTTCCAGACCGGCGTACCGGGGTGAAGCTGCTGCACCAGAAAGATGCGCTGTTGGGGGTGGCTCAAAGGGTACAGGTCAGGCATGGTTCAATCTCCTAATGGCACAGGACGTTTCATATCGGAACGGATTGCAGCAGTCAGCAGCAGTATCGCCACAGCCAGCCCTGCCAGTGCGGCAGTTCTGAAGCCGCTCACCACCAGCTCCGGTGTTTCCGTCACCTGGTTCAGCGGTCCGTTGTACAACAGGGCAAACAGGCTGACCCCCAGGGCTGATCCCAGGTTCGGGATCAGCGCCTTGGCAGCAGAGAGCATCCCTTCCTTGCCCGGTTCGGAAAAAGACATGATCATGGTCAGGGCCGCCGTCACATACAGGGCGCGCCCCACCCCCAGCAGGGCCAGCAGGGCCACGATCCAGAGGTAGGGGGTAGTAATGCCGAAGATAATGATGCCGCCAGAGGCAAGCAACATGGCAACCGCCGCGCCGATGCAGACCGGACGGGGGCCGATCCGGTCGGACAGGCTGCCGGATATCCGGCTGACCATGATCGAGATACCGGGTGAGATCATCATGATCAGACCGGCATCAGACGGTGACAGCTGACGGGCATGGGTCAGGTAGAACGGCAGCACAAAGGTAAGCCCCCCCACCAGCATCAGGTAGCAGAAGTTGCCCAGCAGGGCTGCGGAGAGCCGTGCATTGCGGAACAGCCCCAGATCCAGCAGCGGCACCGGGGCGCGGGCCTCCTGGCGCAGAAACAGCACCAGAAAAAACAGGGCCAGCAGCAGGGGTACAACCACCGGTACTGCCAGAAACCCATGATCGTCAGCACGGTGCAGACCATACAGCAGGGCCGACAGGGCGATGAAGCTGTAGACCGCCCCGGCCAGATCCAGACCGGCAAGCGGCTGGGCAGGACGGCGGATAAAGGCCGCGCGGGCCAGACCCAACGCCAGCAGCCCCACCGGGATGTTGATCAGAAAAATCCAGCGCCAGCCCCAGTGCTGCAGCAGGAATCCGCCGATCGGCGCGCCAAAGGCCACTGCCGTACCGGCCAAAAGGCCGTTCAGACCGTAGGCCCGTCCCCGCTGTTCAGGCGGCACGTAGCGCACCACGATCACTGATGAGGTGGCAAACAGCATGGCCCCGCCGATCCCCTGCAGGATGCGGAACACGGTCAGCCAGAGCAGGGAGGGGGCCAGGGCGCAGAAGAGCGAGGTGACAATAAAGATCCAGAAGCCGATACAGAGGATCCGCTCCGGGCTTTTGGCATCGGCAAGACGCCCGGCCACCAGCAAAAAACCGGTCAGGGTCAGCAGGTACCCCAGCACCACCGCCGAGATACCGGCGGCATCGGTATGGTAGAGCTGGGCCAGCGACGGCAGGGCGATATTAACGATGCTGACATCCAGATTGGCCATGAACATGGCCAGGGCACTAACCAACATGGCCAACCGCATCCGTTGGGGCGTAATGGTCTGATCAGTCTGACCGGTCATCTGCATCCGCTCCGTCAACTCTTGCGCATGGTGGCCCCCAGACGCTTCAGCCCTTCGGAGGCATCCAGCTTGTCCAGGCGGCACTCAATCAGCATCAGCATATCCGGTTGGGCCTTGGCACGCTGCAACGCCTGCTGCAGCTGATCTTCGGTCTCCACAACCACACCACGTCCGGCGCTGCTGCCGTTAAACAGCTCCGGCAGACCGGCGTAGCGCCACATCACAATATCGTTGTAGGGGCCGTCCTCATGCAGCATCCGCTCCACCAGGTAGCCATCATTGTTGATCAGCAGGATGACCGCCGGAATCCGCTGGCGCAGCAGGGTAGAGACCTCCTGCACCGTCATCTGGAAGGCGCCGTCACCGGTCAGCACCACCGGGCGATGGTTGGGACGCGCCAGCCCCACCCCCAGGGCCGCCGGGGTGCAGAAGCCGATGGAGGAGTAGTACGACTGGACCACAAACCGTTCGGCCTCTTCAATCATGAACTCAGGCGCAGCACAGAAGGCATCCCCCGGCTCTGCCAGCAGGATCATGCTGTCATCCAGAAAGCTGTCAATGGCTGCGTACATCCGGGCAGCGGTCAGCGCTGCCCCCTGTTGGGCCGCAAAGGGGGCAGCCTGAACCGGCGGACGCATTGGATGGGATTCCAGGTAGGAGCGACCACGCAGCAGCGGTTTCAAAGCATGCAGCAGGTCAGACGGCTGCAGATCAGTGTAGAGCTGATCACCCACCCGCACCGTATCACGCCCCACCTCGATCATCCGCTCCGGATCAAGCTGGATGCTGAAGATGCCGGTATCCAGGTCGGTCATCCAGGAACCCACCGACAGCAGGCAGTCGGCCTGTTCCACCTGCTGCTGCACCTCCGGCCTGCTCCAGCCCCCCTGATACAGGCCGATGAACTGGGGATGCAGCTCCGGCAGCACTGATTTGCTGCTGAGCATGACCGCGTACGGCAACTCCACCTGCTCCACCAGACTCAGCAGCTCCGGCCCCAGACCAAAGCGGGCCACCTCGATACCAGCCAGCAGCACCGGGCGCTGCGCTGCGTTCAAACGCTGGGCAATCGCTGCAACGCAGGCTGCCAGGCTTACCGGGTTGGAGACCCGTTGCGGCAGCAGCAGCGGTCCGACAGGAGGTTGACAGACCGTACGGGCCCGGTCAGCTGGCAGTTCGAGATAGACCGGCAGTTTGCGGGTAACGCAGGCTGCCAGCACCCGGTCGATCAGTGCCGGGGCAGTGGCCGGGTCATCCAGCAGGGCTGCGTCGATCGTTACCTTGCGGAAGATCTCCAGCTGTCGGTCGTAATCAGCAACCAGGTGATGCACCAGCGCCCCTCCGGCACGTCTCTTGAGCGGCGGGGCGCCGCTGATCAGCACCAGCGGCACCATCTCGGCAAAGGCTCCGGCCACGGCGTTCAGTGCGCTGAAGCCGCCAACACCGTAGGTGACCACAGCAGCTCCGATGCCGTGCATCCGGGCATAACCGTCGGCAGCATAGCCGCCGTTCAGCTCGTTGCAGGTGCCGACCCACGCAAGCGGGCTTTCAATCACCTGATCCAGAAAATCCAGTACATAATCACCCGGCACCCCGAACAGGTGGGTAAGCTTCAGTTCATGCAGACGTTGCAGCAGATAGGTGCTGATGGTGGTGGTCTCGCTCATCGGGTTGATCCTCCTGTTTTTTGCATCTGAAAAGTCTTGAATACAGTGAGCTACGCTATTGATCGTTCACGGGCCAGAAACGAGCTGACCGCTGCCACGGCAAACAGGACTGCACCAACGGTGTAGACCGTGCTGAAGGCTGACAGAAGATGTACCTGATCAACCGTCTTGAGCGCATCAGCATGCAGGTTACCGGCCTGCAGGGCTGCCAGGGCAAAGATGGTCTGAAACAGACAGACCCCAACGGTCATCCCCACCCTGCCCACCATACGGAAACTGCCGGACACGGCCCCCTGCTTGCCCGGTGGGGCCATCCCCATCACCACGTTGTTGTTGGAAGGGATGAACGTGGCCATCACCAGCGCCAGGCCTACAAAATAGCCGTACACCGGTACCATCGTGGTACTGCCCAGCAACCAGCTGAAACCAAAGGAGACCAGCACGCCGGTCAACAGCGCGATTGTGCAGAGCAGGCGCGGGTTGATCCGTTTGGAGAGTTGCCCGGCCAGCGGTCCCATGGCCATGTAGATCAGCGAATAGATCAGAAAGACGGCACCGGCCCGCTCGGTAGGCAGGCCTTTAACGGTCATCAGGTAAAAGGGGGTGATAAAGTTATGGCCAGCCAGGTAACAGAGGCAGAGAAAGTTGGCCAGATTGCCGTAATTAAAGGCCGGAGAGCGGAACAGGCTGTAATCCAGCAGAGGGTGAGCAGCCCGGCGTTCCCAGAGAATAAAGAGCACCAAGCTGACCACAAACAGCACTGCAGCACCCATCACCGTTGGCGCCAGCCCGAGACTGTTCAGCTTGCTGAAGCTGTAGATCAGGCTGACCAGGGCCAAGGCGCTGAAGACTGAACCAGCGTAGTCAAACGCAGGCAGCGGTGCCTTTTCAGCGGCAGAGAGATCGGCAGGCAGGACCCGTTTGGCAACCAGCATGGCCACGATGCCGATCGGGATGTTGATCAGAAAGGCCCAGTGCCAGGAAAGCAGACCGGTGATCAGCCCCCCCAGCGGTGTGCCGACCGAGATTCCCAGGGCCGCTGCCGTTGCCAGTGCGCCAAAGGCAGGCCCACGCTGCTCCGGCGGCAGATAGCGCGGCACCATGGCCGGGGTCAGGGCGTACAGCACTGAGGCGCCGATCCCCTGCAGGGCACGGCTGGCCACCAGCCAGCCCAGGGTGGGAGAAATCGCACAACACAGTGAGCTGAGTGTAAAGAGGCCGTAACCCAGCATGAACAGGCGTTTGATACCGATCCGGTCACCCAGGGTGCCGAACACCAGCAGCAGGGCCGTCACGGTCAACTGGTACGACATCACCACCCAGGAGACCGCCTCGGTACCCACCTTGAAATAGCTGGAAATCACCGGCAACGAGATGTTGACGATGTAGGAATCGGCATTGACCATGAAGGTGGCAAAGGCGATGCTGAACAGGATCAGCACTCCTTTGTCCCGCCCCTCGGACGCTGGACTCTTCATCCCAGCAAAGACCGTTGCACGCGGAGACGCGGAGACGCGAAGAGTAACATCATGCACGTACGGCATGCCATTGTTTTACCTGCGGGGTTACTCTCTTCTTGTTTCAGGTAACTGCCTGATGTTCTCCGCGAGCTTCGCGGCTCCGCGTGAGTAACTATTGTTTTAAGGCTCATACGGTTCATACCGTCCCTTCCAGGGCATACCGGGCCATCTGATGGGCATCCATCCCTGCCAGCCCAAGTTTTTCCGCATTCCTGCCGGTGGTCCAGTAATCCTCACCATTGGCCATGCAGGCCACGTTCACCATCGCCTCGATCCGGGGCACCGGCACGCCGATCTGCCTGCCGATGGAGGCGATGGTGGCCAGACCGTAGGGGATATCCTCGGTCACGTAGCGATGGTGGAGCGAGTCGGGCGCCATCTGCACGTTGTGGGCCGAGATCTGGTACATCATATCGTAAGCGCTCTCACCCTTCACCTTGTAGAGCACCTGCATGGTGTCCATGAAGGAAAAGGTCTCGCGGCAGAGCAGGCTGGCCACCTCCATACGTTCCTGATCCACCGCCTCCATGATCCGCCCCACGGAAGGGGTGATATCGTAGTGGGAGTTGCGGTAGGGGCCGATCTGCTCGATCCGGCTCATGTTCATCAGGGTAGAGATCGGGTGGATGATCAGACCGGGGGCATCGATACTGGTCTGCAGCACCCCCATGCTGGGTGAGAGTTGCGGGTAGAGATCGGTCAGGGTCCAGAGCGCCTCGGCGGTTCGTACTGCCGGCAGGGCGGCAAACGGCAGCTCTTGCTTGGCGGCCTTGATGTTGACATGGCCCAACCCCTTGGTCTTGGCGGCAAAGATGAACGAGGTGGTCTCACCGATCAAAAAATCATCAAAACGGCCCGCCTCCCGCAGCATTCTGGCAAAGACCAGCGTACCGAACTTGCCGGGGTTAAAGACCACGATCTGCCCTTTTTCACCGTACTCGATCAGGGCACGCATGTACGGCTCCTGACCAAAGGCAGGCACCACCACCATCACCACCTGGGCCCCCTTGAGGGCAGCCGCAATATCAGTGGTCATCAGGGCCGGTCTGGCAAAACCAACCGGCGCACCACTGGAGGTGATCCCCTCCACCATGATGCCGCCAAAGGCCATCAGTAACTGCAGGTTGGCGGCATGCTTCGGATCTGCGGCCAGACGCACCTCATGCCCGGCCAGGGTCAGATCCCCGGCCATCGCAATCCCGCCGTGGCCTGCGCCAAGTATGGCTACCTTCATTGCTTCTCCCTTCTCAAAATCGTGTTGCCGCAGAGTATGCCACAAGTCGGCTAAAAGTGAAGCGGCAAGGCCAAACTTTCGCACCTCGCGTCCTGCAGGGCTTTCAAAACCCTGATTGACGCCTGATGGCAGCTGGCGTATGGTGTATACGCTGTTTTACGCCTTTTGTGCCGCCCTTTTCATGCGGCTGAGGACGGTATGCCGATAGACCCCACCACATTTGACCAGCAGGCCCTGGCCCACTACCGTCGTCTGCGGTTGCGCATTTTCCTCAGCGTATCACTCTTGCTGAGTGCCCTGGTTGTGATGTCGGTCTGGAACGCCATGGAGGGCTACGAAGTGGCGGTCAGCAACGCCGAGCAGCAGTCCAGAAGCTATGCCCGGGCACTGAAGGAACATGCCGAACGGGCACTCTCCGAGGCCGATCATATTCTGCAGTCCGCCATCCACAGGCTTGAGGAAGTCGGCGGCTACCAGGCCCTGGACAGCACGTCCCTAAGCGCCATTCTAAAGTCACACAACGACAACCTGCCTCATATCTCCGCCATTACCCTTATCGGTCCCGATGGTTATGTTCGCGCCACTTCCCGACTGCAACTTGACAAGGTTCTTGATGCCTCAAAACGGGAGTATTTTACCCACCACCAGACCCATACAAAACAAGAGCTGTTTATCAGCCCGCCATTACAATCCCTTGCCGACAAGCAATGGGGTTTCATTCTTTCACGACGCCTGGAAGACCGCAAAGGGAACTTTGACGGCGTTATCCTCATTTTTTTTGATATTGCCTATTTTGAAAAGCTGTACAGCTCCATTGTTGAAGGGCGTAACGGTCGTTTCAGTCTGGCAAGCACTACCACCGGCGACTATCTGGTGCTGGTGCCTTCCGATGAAACGGTCTATGCCAACGGCAAGAAGACCGCTGCCTTTTTCCGGAAGTATGTCGCTGAACAGCCGGTCCGCACCTACCACAACCCCAAATCTAACATTGCCAAGGAATACCGGATTATCTCCTACCACCGACTGGATCGCTACCCGGTGGTGGCCATCAGCTCATTCGGCAGAGATAACGCTGTTGCAGACTGGCGTGATACCACCCTGAAGCAGGCCGGGATTGTGGCGCTGCTCTGCCTGCTGGTGATCATGCTGACCCGGATGCTGCTGACCCAGATCCAGCAGCTTGACCTGACCAACAGCCTGTTGAAACGCCAGAAAGACGAACTGCGAGCCGCTACTGAGGCAGCCCAGGCAGCAACCCAGGCTAAGAGCGAGTTTCTGGCCAACATGAGCCATGAGATCCGCACCCCGATGAACGCCATTATCGGCATTACCAAGCTAACCCTTGATTCAGAACTTACCGAGCAGCAGCGGACAAATCTGGTCAGGCTTGACCACTCCTCCCGCAACCTGCTCTGCATCATCAATGATATCCTTGATTTTTCCAAAATTGAGGCCCGCAAACTGGAGCTTGAACAGCAGGAGTTTGACCTTCCTGAGCTGCTGGGGCAGTCCTGCGGCCTGTTCACAGCCATGGCTGAGCAGAAAGGGCTGCAGCTGCAGATGGAGCTGGATGAAAAACTGCCGAAGCGTGTGTTGGGCGACCCGATTCGCCTGGAACAGGTGTTGGGAAATCTGCTCAGCAATGCTGTCAAATTCACGGAACAGGGGGCCGTCACGCTCCGTGCCGAGTTTATTGAACCGCAACCCGAGGGGTTACTACTCAGGTTCCAGGTCAGCGATACCGGTATAGGTATTGATCCTGCCATTGCAGCACGGCTGTTTGAACCGTTTACCCAGGCAGATGGCTCTATTGTG
Source organism: Geobacter sp. UBA6802 (assembly GCA_002452325.1). Lineage (GTDB taxonomy): Bacteria > Desulfobacterota > Desulfuromonadia > Geobacterales > Pseudopelobacteraceae > Trichlorobacter. The sequence continues at coordinate 13,300 of DKFG01000174.1, read as the reverse complement.
CGACGCTTTGGCGGCACCGGACTGGGGCTGTCCATTGCCAGGAGCCTGGTGGAGCTGATGGGGGGCAGCATTACTTTTTCCAGCCAACTGGGGAGCGGCAGCTCTTTTGCCTGCACTGTGGTGCTGGGACAGGCCTCAAACAACGGAAATACCAGGGTACAGCCGGCTGCGTCGGCTTTCCCGGAGAACCTGCGCGGCACACGGGTTCTGCTGGTGGAGGACAACGAGGCCAACCAGTTTGTGGCCGGCCAGTTTCTGAGCAGGGCAGGCCTTGAAGTAGTTGCAGCGATGAACGGTCAGGAGGCGGTGGAACAGGTACAGCGACAGAGATTCGGCGCCATCCTGATGGATATGCAGATGCCGGTTATGGACGGCCTTGAGGCAACCCGCAAGATTCGCACCCTGCCCAACGGCGCCACTGTGCCGATCATTGCCATGACCGCCGCAGCAGGCGCAACTGACCGGGAGAACTGCCTTGCCGCCGGTATGAACGACTACCTGAGCAAACCGCTGGTGCCTGCCAAGATGCTTAATACACTGGCACACTGGCTGCAAAAGCCCACATAATGGAGCTCCGCATGCGCCTGTTCGTGACGGCCCTGACGATCATCCTGCCATTGCTGTTGCCTGCCCTGTCCCAGGCCCAGCCGATCACCGTTGATCAGCAGGTCCTGCAACAGCTGCAGGAAACCATCCGGCAACAACAGCAGCAACTGCAGCAGCAGGCCGACCAGATCGCAGCTCAGGCCCGCACCCTGCAGGCCCTGCAGCAGCAGGTGCAAGCCCTGCAGCAACCCGTCAGCAAACCTGAACCGGTTATTGTTGCCACAGCCCCCACACACCAACCGCCCCCTGTCCCGGTCATCACCTCTGGTAACGACAAGATCAAACTTTCCCTCTCGGGCCAGATCAACCGGGCCGTCAATAGCACCAACGATGGCGGCAGCACCAAGATCTACCCGGTTGATAACGATGCCAGCAACAGCCGGATCCGTTTTGTCGGTACGGCAAAGATCCGTGATGACCTGACCCTGGGAACCCGCCTGGAGGTTTCGATTGCACCTGATGAATCGTCGGTGGTCTCCCAGAACAACCAGGCGCCGGGGGATTATTTCAACCAACGCTGGGCTGAGGTTTCGCTTACCAGCAAGAGATTCGGCAAACTCTCGCTGGGTAAAGGTGATACCGCTTCAAACACCACGGCAGAGGCTGATCTTTCCCGAACCGATGTGGTACAGTACGCCGGTATTGCCGACATCTCGGGCGGTATGTTGTTTCGGGCAAAAAACGGCGCACGCAGCCTGACCACATTAAAGGTTTCGGATGTCTTTAAAAGCGGTGACGGCCTCTCACGCCAGTCACGGCTGCGCTACGACACCCCGGTCTGGAACGGTTTCCGGTTGGCCGGTTCGCTTGTTTCCAATCAGCAGTCCGATATCGCCTTGTACTGGGGAGGTGAGGGTTACGGCATGAAAGCCGTTGGCGCCTTTGCCGTTTCCAACCCCAAGATCAGTAACGCCGGCCTGCTCTATGACGGTTCATTCTCGCTGCTGCACACTGCCAGCGGACTTAACCTGACTCTTTCGGGCGCTATCCTTGAACGGGTAGCACCTGAAGACCGCACCAACCTGTTTGTAAAGCTAGGCTGGTTGGCCAACCTGACCAGACTGGGCCACACCGCCTTTGGCATTGATTACACCCGCTCCGAACATGTGGCGCAACCGGGAGACCGTGGCTATTCAGTAGGCGCTGCTGTGGTGCAGGCCTTTGAAAAATTCGCAACCGAGGTATACTTCCAGTATCGAATCTACGCCTTAGATCGAGCCGGTGATTCAGCGCCGGTTGCCGATATCAATGTCGGCACCTTCGGAGCACGGGTAAAATTCTGATGCATGGCTGCAAACAACCAAAGCAGCCGCAACCAACCACAAGGAGGAGACCATGAAACCAATCAACAGACTGCTGATCATCTGCCTGCTACTGCTTGCCCCCGCTGTCAGTCAGGCCTTTGACATCTCCGGCGCCTACTCAAGCAGTGAGGGGGTTCTGACCTTGCAGCAGAACGGCGACCGGGTCGTTGGTCGCTACCCCAACGACAACGGTGAACTGACCGGGTTGATGTTCGGCAACATCTTTGAGGGGTTCTGGATTGAGGATGGTTCTGAGCGCCGCTGCGCCACCCCGAAAAACGGACGCTACCACTGGGGGCGTGCCACCTTCACTTTTAACGGCAACGGTTTCACTGGCGTCTGGGGACATTGTGATGACAAGCCGACCCGCTCCTGGAACGGCACACGCAGTTACGGCGGTGGCGGCCAGGGTTTTACCCCCCCACCTCCGGCAGACAATGACCCGTTTGGCATCAGCAGCGGTGCTCCCAATCTGGAAGGAATCTGGTCGTCATCAGAAGGGGTCATCACATTCCGTCAGCAGGGCAACCGGGTGGCTGGACGCTACCCCAACGACAACGGCGAGATCGTGGGAACTCTGCACAATGACACCTTGAGCGGCTACTGGATTGAAGATATGTCTGCCGAACGGTGCGCAACCCCTAAAAACGGTCGTTACTACTGGGGCAGGGTTGAACTGCGCTTTTCCGGCACCACCTTTAACGGTAAGTATGGCCATTGCGACGGTCCCCTGAAAAGCCCCTGGGGCGGTGAACGCAAGTAATACTGGAGTCAGCTATGCCTACAGCCTCTTTACCTGAAAATCTGGCGGTTGCCCTGCTGGCCCCAAACCTGGCCAGACACCCGGACAAAACCGCCTATATCTGTAACGGTGAGTCTGTCAGCTACCAACAGCTGGCAGACTCTGCCTGCCGTTTTGCATCTCTTTTTCAGCAAAGCGGTATTGCTGCCGGGGATCGCGTACTGTTGATCCTGCCTGACAGCCCGGTCTTTGTTGCTGCCTTTCTGGGTGCCGTGCTGCATGGCGCGGTTGCAGTGCCGGTCAGCACCGCCCTTACCGCTGATGACTACCACTACATCCTGCAGGATTCCGGTGCGCGCTTCCTGCTGTACTCCTCTGTAGTGCCTCTGGCTGCAGAACTTGCATCCCCCGCGCTGCCTGACCTTGTCTGTACCGAGACCTTAACCGGCTGGCTGGAGCAGTATCCGTCAGCTGAGCTTGCGGCCCCTGCCCCTGCAGCCGATGACCTGGCCTTCATGCTCTATACCTCCGGTTCAACCGGCAAACCCAAAGGGGTGCCCCATCGACACCGGGATCTGCTGGTTGCTGCAGAGCAGTACGGCACCAAGGTACTGGGGATCAGACCGGATGACCTGCTCTTTTCAGCCAGCAAGCTGTTCTTTGCCTATGGCCTGGGCAACAGCCTGGCTTTCCCCTTGTATAGTGGCGCAACCGCCCTGCTCCATCCGGGAAAACCATTACCGGAGGAACTGCTGGCCCTGATCGCACAGCACCGCCCCACCCTGTTTTTCTCGGTCCCCACCGTCTACGCCCAGATCATCCTCTCCACCGCAAGACCGCAATTACACCTGCCGATGCGGCTCTGCATCTCTGCCGGTGAAGGGTTACCATCAGCCGTGTTTGATGAATGGCAGCGCCTGACCGGACTGGATATTCTGGATGGGATCGGCACCACTGAACTGACCCACATCTTTATTTCCAACCAGTCTGGCCGGATCAGGTCAGGTTCAGCCGGACAGGCGGTACCGGGCTACCGGATCCGTCTGGTGGATGATGAAGGCAACCCGGTTCAGAGCGGTACGCCAGGGCATCTGCAGGTGCAGGGAGACAGCACCGCCCCCTGGTACTGGAACCTGCCGGAGAAAACCGCAGCCACCATGCTGGCAGATGGCTTCATCAAAACCGGCGATGTCTTTCTGGAGGAAGAGGGCTACTACTATCACCGGGGACGCAGTGACGATATGCTGAAGGCAGGCGGACAGTGGATCTCGCCAATACAGGTGGAAGAGGTGCTGCGCACCCATCCGGCGGTGGCTGATTGTGCGGTGGCCGCCTGTCAGGTGATGGGATTGATGCGACCGGCAGCCCACCTGATGCTTAAGCCGGACTGCGTTGCAGACCCGGCCCTTGAACGTAAGCTGCGCAGCTTTATGACTGCCCGCCTGCCGGATTACATGGTGCCGGTGCGCTATTTCTTTGTGGATGATCTGCCCCGCACTGCCACCGGCAAGGTGCAGCGTTTTAAGCTCAGGAGCTGACTTCTTTACCAAAACGGATGCCGATCCGGGCCGCCCCCAGCGCGGCAACAAACTGCAGCATCCCGTCAACAGGCAACCGCGCCTGACAGCCCAGTTTCTGCTGCAGCAGTTCCGCTGCCGTTGAAAAACGCAGCACCCCTCCCGCCAGCACCAGCTCATCCTGCAGGCCCACCTGCCGCAGGATCTGCAAGGCACGGTCAACACAGGCAACCAGCGCCCCCTGCATGATATCCTGCGGGGGGACTGCCTGCATCAGCTGGCTGATGATCTCTGATTCGGCAAAGACCGCGCAGACCGATGAGATCGGCGCAGGGTGCAGCGACTGCCGTGCCAGCTCGTCAACTTGGTCAAGCCCCACCCCCATGATCCGGGCGGTTCGTTCCAGAAAGGCGCCGGTGCCGGACGCGCATTTTTCGTTCAGGCGGAAGGCCAGAATCCTGCCCTGTTCATCAAACCTGCAGGCCTTGATGGTCTGCCCGCCAAGATCCAGCACCGAACCTGCAGCAGGAAACAGCAGCCGTGCCCCATGGGTTGCGGCGGTCAGCTCGGTTACTGCCCGGTGGCGCATTGAGGCCAGATGCCGGGCAAAGCCGGTACTAACTATGGCAGACAGGTCGTCCTGCGCCAGACCGGCGGCCTCCAGTGCGCCTGCCAGACAGCGTGCTGCCGCCAGATCAGGCTGAAACCCGGTCTTTTCCTGACTACGGGCCAGCACCTCCCCGTCGGCGTCGATAATGATCACCTTGGTACAGGCAGCCCCCAGGTCTATGCCGGCAGCAAAGCGCTTCATGGCAGCACCGCCTGCTGCAAGCCCATCAACCGGTCACGTGCAAACAGAGCCGCACCCAGGGCACCGGCAAAGGGAGTCTGTTCCCCCACCTGCAGCCGACTGCCGAGCAGCCGTTCAAGCTGGTCAACCATGCAGCTGTTGCGGGAGACACCGCCGGTAAAGGTGATGGCCGGTTGCAGCCCCACCCGCTTCAGCAGGGCCAGAGAACGGCTGGCTATGGCTTGATGTGCCCCCAGCAGGATATCGTTGATCGCCTTGCCCCGCGCCACCCAGGCCAGGATCTCGGTCTCGGCAAACACGGTGCAGGTGGTGCTGATGGTGACCGGGTTGCAGCCGGTGGCGGCAACAGCGGCCAGCCCATCCAGCGGCATCTCCAGCACTGCGGCAGCAGCTGATAGAAACCGGCCGGTCCCGGCAGCGCATTTGTCATTCATGCTGAAATCAATCACCCCGCCATCGGCTGCCACCCTGATCGCCTTGGTGTCCTGCCCCCCCATATCAAGCACGGTCCTGGTGGCTGGAAAAAGATGAACCGCCCCACGGGCATGGCAGCTGATCTCGGTTACCTGCAGATCTCCAAAGGCTATTCTGAAACGACCGTACCCGGTACCGGCAACGGTATGGATAGCATCGGCACACAGCCCTGCACCTGCCAGCAGCCTTGCGTAGACGTTGTGGGCAGCAGCATCGACGTCAAAACCGGTGTCGATGATCGCGGTTCCGGCAATCCTGGCCGAGACATCCAGCAGCACCGCCTTGGTCTGGGTTGAACCGACATCAATCCCGGCGGTAAAGGGGGGATGGAAGCAGGTCATGGCGCACCGGCCTTCCTGCGCAGCCGCAGGGTTTCAAAAAACGCATCGATCCGGTTCTGCATCTGGGCCGGAGAGATCAGACGACGATCCATCATGTCTGATTCAAGCAGCAGGGTCGGTATCGATGAACGGGATTGCAGCGCCAGCCGGGCATCGGCCAGCCCGGTTGAGACGGTCCGGCAGCTCTTGACCCCGTGAAAGACCACCCCGTCAGCCCTGCAAGCAGCCTGGGCTTCAAAGAGGCGATCTCCGGCCAGAAACATACTGTCCATCGCCTCACGGGTAGTCAGCAGCAGCCCTTCGGCAAAACTCTCCACCGGACGTTTTGTATCATACTGATACCCCATGCAGCCGCCGCCTGAGGCAAACTGCAGATAGGTTGAACTGACAAACAGGCCGCCCTGTGTGCTGAACATCCTGATGAACCGGCTGTAAAGCGGGTAGCAGGGCAGCCCGGCAAACAACAACCGGAAGGGGGCTTCAGCAACCGGTTCCCGCAGACAGCGTTGCCTGATCTGCTGCAGTTCCTCCAGCGCATTGCTGAAATAGCGCACCCCGGCATCCGTTCCCCGAAAGGCATTAAAGACCCCCAGATAGGCGCCCCCCTGCCGCACCGCATCAAAACAGGCCGGTTCCTGCCGGTTCAGTTTCAGGATTGCATTGAAGTCACGACTCATCCGGTTGGTGCAGTCCAGGGCATGGCTGAGACGGTCAGGATCAAGGCGTCTGCCGGTAATCCGTTCACAGAGGCTGATCAGGTCACGCAGCTGTTCGATCATATAGGCCAGGTCAGCGGCAAAGGCAGGATCCCCTGGTTGGGAGGGGTGGCCAGGGTTGCGGGTTCCGGGGATATCAAACACAAACAGCGGCATGTCGTACAGCCGCTGCCAGACCTCGGCCCATTTGATGTAGGTATTGCAGGCCGTGGTGGCAATGGCCAGGCAGGGAGCAGGCAGACGCTTATGCGGCAGCCGACGCCCCTGCAGGTGCAGGCCAACATCCGCCTTGAGATAGTTGCAGATGTCGGAGGGATAGCCCTGCTCTTCGGCATGCTGCAGCAGTCCCTGCGCAGTTCCGCTGATGGCGGTCTGCAGACAGTTGATCTCCGGCAGGAACAATGGAATCTCAAAGGCCGCCAGCAGTTCAGCGCAACTGCCCATCACAAAGGCGTAGGCTGCCGTGCGCTGCTGCTGTGCCAGCTGATCCAGCCGCTCAGACCAGGACTCCAGCAGCGAGGTTGCCTCGATCTTTGCCCGTATTGCCGGAAAGGTCATGGTAACTCCCCGCTATAAAGAATGTTCTCGGCAAAGGTTTCCACCTGCAGCTCCACCAGCTCAAAGGAGGTCATCCCCTGTTCAAACTCACAGACACAACTGGGAATGCCGGCCTTGGTCAGGGCGGCCAACGCCGGAACCAGCTCATCCAGCCCCGGTTCACACATCTTGGGCGCCGTGACGATCACCGCCTGGGCTCCCTGCTGTTTCACCTGCTGCAGCAGCAGATCTGCCGTTTGCCGGTGGGGATCATGCTGCACCGGGCTCCAGGATGAGCTGCTACAGTAGGCATGGGCCAGAGCAGCCAACGGATCGCCCTGAACATCCAGATCATCGGTCAGCCAGCGCAGCCCGATCAGCAGGTCATCGCTGACCACATGGCAGGAGCGGGCAATTGCCTCCAGCATCCCCAGCGGCGGCTGTTCGCAAAAGCAGCCGCACAGCACCACCCGGATCTTGTCCTGCTGTTGACACTGCCGGACAGCCAGCTGAGGAATCACCTGCTCTAACAGGTGATTATGCTCTTCTGGCGGTAATAGGCTGCCCACAGCGGTCAACAGATAGCATTCATCCAGCGCCAGTTTCCAGGGCTCACAGGATTTCAAAACCTGCAGCACACGCAGCAGATGGCGATTACGGTTATAGACAGCGGCTGAGCGTCGTAGCGCCTCAAGATCAAGCGGTCTGCCGGTCACCTCGCTCACCACGGCGGCAAACCCGGCATATTCCTGCTGCAGATAGCGCGCTGCAGCAGGGCTGGCGCTGTTTTGCGGCAGGTAGAGCATCCGGCAGGGGGTGTTAAAATTGCGGGACCAGATCGCGGGCAGGTTACGGGCCGCATCACAGATGGAAGGGACAACAAACAGATCCGGTTTGAGACGGCCTTCGTCCACCAGGCTGAAGACCTGCTTGACCACTGCACAGAGGTATGAACCGAAATGGGAGCCCGGCTGCCCGGTAATACCGGTTGTGCAGCCCAGCTTCACCGTCAGCATCCCGGCTGCGTGGGCGATCTCCTCCGGCAGATAGACCTGAAAATGCCCCAGCACCTTACCCCCCCGCTCCTGCCAGAGTCGGAGCGTAGGAAAGGTTGCATCGCAGAGAAGCTCTCGACAGGCATTAAGGATCTGCTCAAGAGATGCATCAACCGGCAGTGCGTGACCGAAATAAAGCGGGGTATTCAGGTTCATGAGCGAGCCATAGCACTCTTGGCGGGCAGGGTCAAACAGAAACCCGATGGTTGCACTTGACCGATTATTTGCTATGATTATTTTTATTAGTAAGTCAAACCAACAAAAAGGAGAACACCATGGCTGCAACCGTACAAGAGATGAAGGAGCTGATGCTGCAGATCGGGATGGACAAGGAGCTGGTGGCCGGGCTTGACCCCGCTGCACCGCTGGCTGGACAAGGGGTTGATTCGGTGGACTGCCCGGCCTTTGCCGTGGCACTGGAAGGAAAATACCAGGTAAAGATCTCCGATTCTGATGCCATGCAGTTGAGGGCCATCAACGACTTTGTGGCCTTTGTAAACCGTTAATGCCGACACCGCGCCAGAAAGCAATCAAGCTGCTGGCTGCCGACAACCGTCCACTTCCGGCTGGGGAACTGTTTACCACGCGGTTCTACCAGCCGGAGGATGGGCCAGGTGTGGCGCGGCTTTTTTATGCGATCTACGGTGATGGTTATCCGATCGACACCTTCTACCTGCCTGACCGGTTAACTGAAGAGAACCGGGCTGGTCGAATCAGAAGCGCTGTTGCGGTCACCCAGGCAGGGGATGTGGTCTGCCATGAGGCGCTCTACCGCAGCTCTGCCCCCAATCCCTGTCTGTACGAGTTTGGTCTGGGGCTGACCCTGCCGGCCTATCGGAGCACCCTGGCCTTTGCCCGCTGCAGCCAGTTACTGATGACCCTGCCGGGAACCGAGGGGATTGATGCCTTTTTCGGCGAAGCGGTCTGCAACCACGTTATCACCCAGAAACTGACCAGACAGGTGGGCACCGTTGAAACCGCCCTTGAACCAGCCCTGATGCCTGCCCGTGCCTATGAGGCTGAACAGAGTGCCGAGGGGAGAGTGTCCTGCCTGATGGCATTCAAGGTGGTGCAGGACCGGAAACGTCAGCTCTGCATACCCGATACCTATCGTAACCAGCTTACATTCCTGATGGAGGAATGTAAGCTGGATCGCGAAGAAATTGCGAGCAATGACAGCTTACCGACTGCTGAGGCCAGACTTAAAACAACACTGTTCCCTGAGGCCGGAATTGCCCGTTGCACCATCGCTGCGCCGGGCAATGATCTGGCTGACCGGTTGCGGCTTCTGGAAGCAGAGTTACGAGAGAAGCAGTTTACCCTGTTGCAATGTTATGTATCGCTTGGTGCTTCCTGCGCCGGACCGGTGGTGAAGTTGTTGCAGCAGGAACGGTTTTTTCTGGGAGGTTTTCTGCCAGTCTGGTTTGGTGATGACGGACTCTTGATGCAAAAGCTGTTCGTTGATCCAGGCTTTGAAGCGATGCAGCTGTATTCGGAACGGGCAAAAACAATTCTGGAGATGGTACGTGCAGACTGGAAACAGAGTAAGGAAGGATAGCAGATGGAACTGAATGTTGAACTTATACCGGAGCGGATGCCGGTGGTGGTTGCCTTTGCTGAAAGCGCGGCAAAGACAGCAGGACTGGCCGAGGCTGAAACCACCATGCTGGCACTCAGCACCGAAGAACTGTTCCTGGCGCTTTGCAGCAGCATCCCAAAAGCCGGGATTACAGTGCGATTCCATGACCGGCGCTATGCAGCGGACCTCCTGTTCCAGGTTCCCCAGCCGCCTGATCTGCGGATCTTCAACATCACCTCCCGGCCAGACCATGAAACCGAAGTGGGACTGGCAGAGATGGGGCTTTTTCTAGCGTCACGCGCCTGCGACCAGTTCAGCATCCGGCAGATGGAGCTGGGGGGCTGGGAGATCATGCTGCGTAAAGAGCGCAGCTATCCTGCACCTGTTCAGCAATCCCAACCCCACCCTTCTGTCCAGACCTGGCAGCTGACCACAACCCCTGCGCCGGATGCAGTCAAGCAATTCTCAACCCTGATTGCTGATTCCTACGCTGCCTGTCAGTTTCCCGAGGAGTTTACCCCGCCCGGACGTCTGCTGGACAAACTGGCCAGCAATGAATACGGCATCATACTGGCACAAGGTGAACAGGGAGAGCTGGCTGGTGGCCTGATCTGGCATGCTGACGAAGGCAGGATGGTGGCATGTTTTGGCCCCTACCTGGCAGCGCCTGCAGAACCGGAACAGCTGACCATAGCGCTGTGCGAAAAGCTGGCTGAACTGTTTGGCCGCAGCAACCGCTTGGGACTGGTGCTGTATGCGCCGCAACAACCACCTGTGGCAGCAGGGTTTGAGGCAGCGGGCAGTCTTGCCATACCCGGCGGGACGATCTGGACCGGCTACCGGATGCTGACAGAGGAGTTTGGCGCCGATGCCGCTGTTGCGGCTGAACTGCTGCCGTTCTACACCGACTGGTGCAGCAGCATGGCCCTGGCCAGAAACACCCGCACTTATCACGATGATGGTGAAACCGGCAACGGACTGACCCTGTTTGCAACCCGGCTCAACCGTTCAACCGGCATGGCCCGCCTGACACCGCTGCTGGTGGGACGGGATGCAGAGGCGGTGCTTGAAGAACATCTGCACCTGCTGGATCAGGAGCAGTTCAGCGCAATCTACTGCACCGTTGATACCGGTCGCCCCTTTGATGCCCTGCTGGCCCCACACCTGCTAAAGCGCGGCTTCACCCCCCGCATGCTGGTGCCCTGGGGTGGCACCGGCGACCTGATTCACCTGCACCGGGCCGGGGGCAGCCGATGAACCTCTGCAACCTTGAGGCTCTGGTACCGCAATATGTGCGGCAGTTTGAGGCCTACATCCCCTCGCCGCCCGATGAAGAGCTGCAGCAGATGTTCGGCTGTTCACGCCTGATCAGGATGAACAACAACGAGAATCCCCTGGGGCCTCCACCGGCAGCAGCTGCGTTCCTTAGATCATTCGATCCGGCGCTGGTGTCCCGCTACCCCAGTGGAGACTGTAGTCCGTTACGGGCTAAACTGGCTGATTATCTGGGGGTTAAACCGCCTCAGGTTATTCTGGGCAACGGCGCCAATGAAGTAATCGCCTTTGTGATCAAGGCATTCTGTGAGCAGGGAGACAATATTGTAACCGCTGACCGCACCTTTGCGGTCTATGAATGGATTGCCCGTTTTTCAGGTGTTGATGCGCGGCTGGCGCCGCTTGCTGATTTCGGGTTTGATGAAGAAGGCTTACTGGCACGGGTTGACAGCCGCACCAAGCTGGTCTTTATCTGCAATCCCAACAACCCTACCGGAACCTGGTGGAGCCGGGATCGCCTGATCCGTTTCATGGAACGTCTGGGGCCGGATCATATCGTGGTGCTGGATGAGGCCTATTCTGAATTCATGGACCAACCGGACTATCCGGACGGCATCGCGCTGTTGTCCCGTTTTCCCAACCTGATCATCTTCCGCACCTTTTCCAAGATGTATGCCCTGGCAGGCTTAAGAATCGGCTATCTGGTTGCTACAGAACAGATAACGGATATCGTCCGTAAGACCGCCATTGTCTACTCGGTCAACACCCTTGCCCAATCAGCCGCACTGGCGGCACTGGGGGATCAGGCCTTTATCACTGCCACCCGCAGCCTGGTGCAGGACGGACAGCAGATGCTGGCAGCCCAATGTGCAGAACTGAAACTGCCGATACTGACCAGCGACTGCAACTTTGCCATGATCAAGCTGCCGTTCAGCGACACCCTGGCCTATCGCCTGCTGATGCAGCAGGGCTATATGGTACGGACCATGACCGGATTCCGGTTTCCCGGCTGGATCAGGGTCAGTATTGCCGACCGCGATGCCATGCAGGGCTTCTGCGCTGCCCTGTCACGCCTGATCCATTCCCGCACTGATCAAAGTTTGCTGGCAAAGACTTACGGGGTAAGCCTGTAACGAAGAAGGTAGCTAAAGGCCTGATTGTTCCACGACTGCGCTGCAATAGGAATAGTGAGGTATAGAAGTGGCATAATTCTGAACGAGAAGCTCCAGGCACTGCACTATTTCGCTGTCAGTGAGCCCTGCAACTGCAGGGTTCTTGTATCTTACCAACTCGATGTTGGCTGACAGATCTTCACCTTCGTGAAATTTTTGGTAGAGCTTTGCAACGTTTAGCCCCAAAACCACTCGCCCGATAATTTCGATCTGCTCCTTGAATATCGGTAATCCGAAAGTCCTGTCAGTTTCGAGCGTACAGTTCTGAAGAACGGGATGTACGAAAATCTGCGGTTCTTTGCCTGCCTTGCGTAAACAATACTCCTCAAGCAGTTCCTGTCGCTTCGGATCGTAACAACTCATCGTGGCCCAGACCACCAGAGCCAACTCCGTGTGTGTCCGTGGCTGTATGCGAGAGTAGGCATTGAATATACTTTCTCTTTCCTTTGGAGATCGTTCCCACCCGCGTTTCTGGCAATCCGCCGCCACAACAGAATCGAGAGCTTCTGGCGTCACGATTTGTGCAGTGTCACATGGATACAAGGTATTTGCATGAGCAGGCTTTAACATCTCCGGCATAGCCAGAATGCTTGCTGCCCCGAAAGCCAGCTTCTTTATCAGGTCTCGTCTGTTCATTGTAGCCCCCCTTTTCTTGATAATTGCCCTATGAATGGTATACTGCAGACAAACGACACTGCATGTCGCTTTAAAACCGTATACATGGGAGGCATGACCATGGAGACCCTCTATCGCCAATGGATGATTCTGCGCATGATTCCCAGACGTGGCCGTATTATAATCTCGGACATACACAGTCATCTGGAGAAAGACTACAACATAGCCGTCAGCAGGCGCACAATCGAAAGAGACCTTCCCTTTCTCCAGGACAAAGGATTTCCCTTGATCCGCGACAACAAAAAACCGGAAGGGTGGTACTGGAACAGGGAAGTTCCTCTTTTTGATATTCCCAATATGGATCCTGTCACAGCACTTACCTTCAAGCTGGCCAATCAGTACCTGTCACGGATGATGCCAAAAGGAGTACTCACTACTCTGGATCCCTATTTCAGCACAGCCGACAAGCGTCTGAAGGATACCCCGGAATCGGCATTCTCCCGCTGGCCCGACAAGGTGCGGATCATGTCCCGTAATTGAAGGTTTTCAGTAAACC
>DKFG01000198.1:5157-5421 GCA_002452325.1 Geobacter sp. UBA6802 | reverse complement strand
GATCATGCAGGCAGAACTGCTGATCGGCCACCCGCGCCACCTGGCGCTGTTTCCTGAACATTCCGGCGAGAAAATCCCCTTGGGAAAACTGCCTGATCTGCTACAACTGCTTGAAACGACCCCCAAAATGACCGCTGTGCTGGCCTCCGGTGACCCGCTCTACTTTGGTATAGGGCGCTTCCTGCTGAACCATCTGCCCAAGCAGCGGATCAGGATTATCAGTAATATTTCCAGCGTGCAATACGCCTTTGCCCTGATCAAAGA
>DKFG01000198.1:4839-5039 GCA_002452325.1 Geobacter sp. UBA6802 | reverse complement strand
CGGTATGGCTTTGTGAAGACCTGGGACTGCCCACGGAAAAATCTACCTGTACCGACCTGCCCAGCCTGCTACAGCTCCCCTGCTCAGACCTGAACATCCTGATTTTGCAACGGCACGCCCCTTGATCCCCTCTGCAGGACTTGCTTTTTCACGCTAAAAAGGCTAACCATACTGTCGATTCATTTCAAACACCGAATGGA
>DKFG01000198.1:0-4766 GCA_002452325.1 Geobacter sp. UBA6802 | reverse complement strand
AGTAGGTCGCCCTGAGCCGGAACACCGCTCCATTCGTAGGCTTCGGGGGAGGCAACTCATGTACAACCAGCAGCAATCCGCGTCATATTTCCCAATAATTTCAACCACAACTTCACCCTCCAGCGCCAGCTTGTCATGATGCAGTCGTTACCCGAAACCATGCAGGCGGTCTCCGTGCGGGAGATCGGCTCGTTTCTACTTGAACAGCAAGCGCTGCCCCAACCGGGACCGGGCGAGGTGTTACTGCGCGTGACCGTTACCGGGCTCTGCCGGACTGATCTGAAGATTATCCAGGTTGGCCACCGTGATCTGCTGCTGCCCTGTATCCCCGGTGAAGAGGTGGTGGGTGAGGTGGTGGCACTTGGGCCACAGGTTGATGCAACTCTCTTAAATCAAAGGTGTTATGTCTACCCAGGCGAATGGTGCGGCAGCTGCCCGGCCTGTCGATCCGGTGCGAAAAACCTCTGCCGTTTCATGCGGATTATGGGGTTTCACCGCGATGGCGGGTTTGCCGGTTACGTGGTTGCCCCGCTTAAAAGCCTGATTCCCCTACCGGAAGGATTGAGCGATGAGCAGGCGGTCTTTGCGGAACCGCTCTCCTGTTGTCTGAATGCGCTGGAGCTGGCTCGGCTGGCCCCCTTTGAGACCATTGCCATCTGGGGCGGCGGCCCGGCAGGGCAGTTGCTGGCCCGCGCTGCAACCGCCTACGATGCCCTGCCCACGGTAATTGAACCGGACCTGCAACGCAGAGAACTGGCCCATGGGGTAGCTGAGCCTCCTGACCAACTGTTTGATGTCTGCGTGGTGGCGGTTGGTAACAACGCGGCTTATCAGCAGGCCCTGGCCCGCCTGGCGCCCCGTGGCAGGCTGGTGGTTTTTTCTGGTCTCTCAAAAGAAACCCCTGCTATCACTACTGATTTTAACCAACTGCACTATCTGGAACAGACGGTGGTGGGGGCCTATGGCTGCTGTTACCGCCACGGCAGACAGGCGATTACCCTGTTGCAGTCCGGCAAGCTGGCGGTCAATGACCTGATCAGCCACCGGATGCCGCTGTCCCGACTGGCTGAGGCCCTTGAGCTGGTGGCAAGCCGTCAGTGCATGAAGATCCACCTTTACCCGGAGAGATAACCGATGCAACCGATGAGCCCGGAACAGTTTGGCGCGCAGATCCAGACCTTGATTCAAAAACAGCATCTCACCAGGGAACAGTCCTACCTGATGTTCCGCGAGCTGATGCTGGATCAGCAGAATTCGCTGCAGCAGGGGGCCTTTCTGGCTGCCCTGACCGCCAAGGGTGAAACCATTGATGAAATCGCCGGTGCCTGGCAGGCCATTGATGAGTTTGACACGATCCATCCCGAGCAGCTGCCGGACAACCTGTTTGAGAACTCCGGCACCGGCATGGATGGCTTCAAGACCTTCAACGTCAGCAGCGCCGCCGCCATTGTAGGGGCTGCCAACGGTCTGAACATGGCGCGCCACGGTGCCCGGGCCATTACCTCACGCTGCGGCACCGTGGATATTATGGAAGCAGTGGGGGTTGATGTGGACTGCGCCCCTGCACAGGTGGCCGACAGCATCCGCAAGGCCGGGATCGGCCTGTTTAACGGCATGTCGCAGGCCATCCACCCCGGCGGTCTGGGCCGCATCCTCTCCCAGATCCGCTTTGGCTCCACCCTCAACATTGCGGCATCACTAGCAAATCCTGCCCGTCCCCGCCAGGCGCTGCGGGGGGTCTACAGCGGGTCGCTAGTTGCCACCACCGCTGCGGTCATGGCCAAAATCGGCTACCAACACGGCATGGTGGTGCATGGCATTGATCAGACCAGCGGCCTGGGCATGGATGAGCTGTCAATCTGCGGCCCTTCAACGATCTGCCGCTTTCAGGGAGAACAGCAGGAACAGTTCACCATCGCCCCCGAAGATCTGGGGCTGGTCCGCCGTCGCGGCGAGGAGATTGCTGCCTGTAACGCGCGGGAAGACGAGATCCGCCGTTTCATGCAGGTCATTAGCGGTACCGGTCGTTTCAGCGCCTGCGAAGAATTTGTCAGCCTGAATGCCGGTGCCCTGCTCTGGACCGCAGGCAAGGCAACTGACCTGAAACAGGGGATTACCATGGCACATGAAACCCTGGCCAGCGGGGCAGCTCTCGGTAAGTTACAGCAGTGGGTTGCCTGCCAAAACAGCAACGCAGAAGTCGGACTGGAACGGTTTGAACGGCTGAAAAAAGGAGCCTGCAATGCGTAAAACCATCTTGATGTTGACAACAGCCTGCCTGTTTATGGCTGTACCGCTGTTTGCAGCCAACCTGACATTACCGCCTGAGCTTGGCGCAACCGCCCAGGTACTGAAGACGGAACAGGACGGACTCTGGGAAAAGAGCTTGATTGTAAAACTGAATGAGCCGCGGCACCTGCTCTCCACCAGTGACGGCATCATCAATGGCCTGGGGGCGATTAACCATGCTGCCCATCCCCTGCTCTGGAAGAAGCTGGCAGTTGAGCTTGCCACCAAACTGCAGTGTGGCGGCAAGACCTACGAACAGCAACGCAAAGGGATGATCGCCAGCAAGCTGGGGCTGCAGCCTGCAGACCTGACCCTAGTGGGCACGGCAGCGGATATGGACAACCTGGCTGTGGTCACCAAGCAGTTTCCACCTTTTACGGTGACCGCCCTGGTTACAGCCGGAGCAAAAAGCAATGCCCTGCGGGCTGGGGTTGATGAGGGGACCAATATTGAGCCATCCGACCCGCCAGCCGGGACCATCAACATCATTGTGCTGACCAATGCCCGTTTGACCGACGGCGCTCTGGCACGGGCCGTGGTGACCATCACCGAGGCCAAGACCGCAGCACTGGAGGATCTGAAGGTGCCCAGCAGCTACACCAAAGGAGCCCAGGCCACCGGCACCGGCACTGACAGCGTGATCGTGGTGTCCGGCACCAGCGGCCCCAAGGTCACCTACACTGGTGGCCATAGCCGGATTGGCGATCTGATTGCCAAGGCGGTACATCAGGCAGTACTGGAGGCGTTGGAAAAGCAGAACGGATTTAAACTTGTAAAAGGCACTTAAACACAGAGGCGCAGAGGTCACAGAGAACAGAAAAGTCCTAAAAATCTCATGGTTAAACCAAAACAGAGTTAAGTTTCAGCCTTTCGCGTTGTTGTTGGCTTTTACTCTGTGTTCTCTGTGCCTCTGTGTTTCAATTTTTTTCAACTGATGGAGTTGAGGAAGAGGAGTGCTGCTCTCATCCCTGCAAACAAGGAGTTGTCAGTGAAACGTATTGAAGAAACCCTGCAACGGATTCTGCCGCTTGATCAGCAGTTACTGGCAGCCACCCAATCTCGCCTGGACAGCAAAACGAAACCACGTGGTTCCTTGGGACGTCTGGAAGAGTTTGCCTGCCGCTTGGCTGCGATCACCGGACAGGAACAGCCGGACCTGTCACGAAAGGTAATCTTTACCTTTGCCGCTGATCATGGTGTGACAGAAGAGGGGGTGTCACTTTATCCTCGCGAAGTAACGGCCCAGATGGTGTTCAATTTTTTGCACGGCGGGGCAGGGGTTAATGTTCTGGCACGTCATGCCGGAGCTGAGGTGCGGGTGGTTGATGTTGGCGTGGATCATGATTTTGAGAACTGCCAGGGTTTGATACACCGTAAAGTTGCCCGGGGAACCCGCAACTTTTGTGCAGGCCCGGCAATGAGTTCTGAGGAAATGACCGCTGCTGTTGCGGTTGGTCTGGACCTGGCAGCACAATGCAAGGCAGAGGGGATCGGCCTGGTAGGGACCGGTGAGATGGGGATCGGCAACACCACCCCCTCTTCAGCTCTTATTGCGGCCATCGGACGGTTTGAGGTGGAACAGGTTACCCACCGCGGCACCGGCATTACTGACGAGGCCCTGCAGAGGAAGATCATGGCCATCAAACGCGGTCTGGCCCTGCATTGTCCTGATCCGTCCCAGCCATTGGACGTGCTGGCCAGGCTAGGTGGCCTGGAGATTGCCGCCATCACCGGACTGGTACTTGGCTGCGCTGCAGAACGGATCCCGGTCGTTATCGACGGTTTTATCTCTACTGCAGGGGCACTGATTGCCACTGAACTGCATCCTGAAGTCCGGGAATACCTGTTTGCCGCTCACCAGTCTGCCGAGATTGGACACCGTTTTATGCTGGAGCGGATCGGGATCCGTCCCATTCTGGAACTGGAACTGCGACTGGGCGAAGGTACCGGAGCAGCTCTGGCAATGCCGCTACTTGAGGCAGGAGCTAAGATACTTGCGGAAATGGCGACATTTGAGCAGGCCGGGGTGAGCGGCCCTTAAGAGGGGAACCAGCTGGACACAGCCGGATCGGTGAGCTGATCGCCAAGGCGGTGTATCAGGCAGTGCTGGAGGCACTGGAGAAACAAAATGGATTAAAGGCAATGAGCCACAGAGGAGACAGAGTTCTCAGAGTAAACAAACCAAAAAATGGTTTTAGTTTAAACCGTTACATACGAGGCTCTTTCAAAAGCCTTGATTTGCCCTTCGACAGGCTCAGGGCGAACGGCATCTATTCTATAAGTCGCTGATATTCCGTTCGTGGTGAGCTTGTCGAACCATGAACGGAATACTTTTGAAAGAGACTCATACGGCTTTAGGTTTTGATCTTTTCTCTGTGTTCTCGGTGACCTCTGTGGCTAACAGCCGTTAAAGGTTTAATTGATGAAAAAGCTATGTCTATGCATAAGCTGGCTGATCCTGCTTGCGGTGGCCCCCG
>DKFG01000205.1:4164-4398 GCA_002452325.1 Geobacter sp. UBA6802 | reverse complement strand
GGGCCAGGTTGGAGCTGGCCTCAGCTGTAGCGATCAGGTAGTAGGTGGCTACCGCATAGTTGGTATGGGGCAGCGAAACCTCGACAAACTCTGCACCAAGCTGGCGATAGACCGCAATGGCCTGATCCATGGCCTGCTGAACATCTGGGTCAAGCCCCTCTATAAAATACTCTTTGGGCAGGCCGATCTTGAGCCCTTTGACGCCTTGTTTCAGTGCTGCCATGTAGTCCGGCA
>DKFG01000205.1:4002-4149 GCA_002452325.1 Geobacter sp. UBA6802 | reverse complement strand
TGACTCCCAGCAGCAGGGCTGCATCGGTCACGTCGCGGGTCATTGGCCCGACCTGATCCAGTGAAGAAGCATAGGCGATCACGCCGTAGCGTGATACCCGGCCATAGGTTGGCTTGAGCCCCACACAACCGCAGTGGGAGGCTGGCT
>DKFG01000205.1:0-3991 GCA_002452325.1 Geobacter sp. UBA6802 | reverse complement strand
GCTGCAGCAGAACCGCCGGAGGAACCACCGGGGATATGCTCGCGGTTCCAGGGGTTGCAGGTCGGGCCAAAGGCGCTGTTCTCGCAGGAGGAGCCCATGGCAAATTCATCCTGGTTCAACTTGCCCAGCAGGACAGCGCCTTGCGCTTTCATTTTGGCCCAGGCAGTGGCGTCATAGGGGGCAATGAAGTTGTCCAGCATCTTTGAGGCGCAGGTGGTGCGTACCCCTTCCGTGAGGAAGATATCTTTCAGCGCCACCGGAATGCCGGTCAGGGGGGCGCAGTTACCGTTTGCAATCCGCTGGTCTGCTGCTGCTGCATCGAGCAACGCCTGCTCTTTGGTGACGGTGATAAAGGCATTAATGGACGGGTCGGTGGATTCAATCCGGTTTAAAAAAGAATTGGTGATCTCAACCGAGGAAACCTGGCGTGCCTGTAACTGGCCCTGCAGGTCATGGATGGTCTGTTCGTAAAGTTCCATGATGTACTCTTCTATTCTATAACCGGGGGAACCCGGAAGTAGGTCTCGTTTTTATCAGGGGCATTGGCCAGGGCGCGATCATGGCCAATGGACGGGGTCACGCAGTCAGGACGGAAGGCATTCTCCATCGGCACCGCATGGGAGGTGGGGCTGATGCCATCGGTGTTCAGCTCGTTAAGGGTTTCTGCATAGGCCAGAATAGCCTCCATCTGACCGGTGAAGAGCTGCTTTTCATTATCCCGCAGTGAAAGTCGGGCAAGTTTAGCCACATGTTCTATCTCTTGCTGATTGATACTCATGATTGTTTCCTTGCAAAAACGGTGGTAAAAGCCGTGTCTTTGTAGCACAGAATCCCCTTTCCTGGCAACTCAGTTCAGGATGTTGGATATATTTTTTGCTTGACACGGTTTTGGTGGTCACGTATGGTACACCTCTTCGTAAAACTAAGGCGGCGCTACGACCCAGCTGTAAAGCTCGTCGAGGCCGTGTGTGAGGTTCGTAATGAGAACAGAAGTTGCTAAAAAAGAAACCGTTAACCACCAGTGGTTTGTGGTTGATGCTGAAAATGTTGTGCTGGGTCGCCTGGCTACCCAGATTGCTAACGTACTGCGTGGTAAGCATAAGGCGATTTATACCCCCAGCGTTGACACCGGTGATTTTGTGGTGGTGCTGAATGCCGAAAAGATCGCCCTGACCGGCAATAAAGTAGCTGACAAGATTTACTACAGTCACTCAGGTTTTCCCGGTGGTATCAAGTCCACTACCGCTGGTGAGCTGCTGGTAAAAAAGCCTGAGGAGCTGATCCGCAAGGCAGTGAAAGGTATGTTGCCCAAGAATAAGCTGGCTCGTCACATGCTGAAGAAGCTGAAGATCTACAGCGGCACCAGCCATCCCCATGAGGCACAGCAGCCTGCTCAACTCGCTTTTTAAAATTAACCTGTATCTGAGGAGATAACAATATGGCAGCAGTCAGCTTTTACGGCACTGGCAAAAGAAAGAGTTCGATAGCTCGCGTGTGGCTCAAGCCCGGCGCTGGTCGCATTGTTGTTAACAACAAGACTCTTGATGAGTATTTTGGCCGCGAAACTTCAAAAATGGTGGTACGCCAGCCTTTGGAGCTGACTGAGAATGTCGGCAAGTTCGACATCTTCGTGAATGTGTGCGGTGGTGGTGACTCCGGCCAAGCCGGCGCCATCAAGCATGGCATCACCAAAGCCTTGTTGGAGGCTGATCCCGAACAGCGCGCTGAACTGAAGAAAGCCGGTTTTATTACCCGTGACTCTCGCGTTAAAGAACGTAAGAAGTACGGTCGCAGAGCAGCCCGCGCCCGCTTCCAGTTTTCCAAGCGCTAATCAGGTTGTTGTCCATACACTGAAAAGTGTTACAGGGGGAAGGTCCGCACGGATCTTCCCCCTTTACATTGCATGGTGAAAGGTTTCATGGCATGGATCGTACCCTGCTGAATACCCTGTTGGCATTTGCTCTGATTGTGGCCGGGGCTTGGCTGTTGGGCAAGATACTGCTGCCGTTTCTCTCGCCGATTGCCTGGGCCTTGATTGTCGGCATCATCACCTTCCCCGTCTACCGACACCTGTTGAGGCTCTTGAAAGGACGCGAGGCGCAGGCCGCCGGGTTAATGACCCTGGCAGTGATTCTCTTGCTGGTGGTACCGGTGATCAGCCTGATATCGGTTCTGGTGCAAGAGTTGTCAACGTTGTACACAGCGGTCAGTTCCAGCGTCAATAGCGGTGGCGCGGAACAGCTGTTTCAGCGCTGGCTGACAGACCCGCGTCTTGCGCCTCATGTTGAGCAGCTGAAGTCCCTGTTGGGGGAGACCAGTTTTAACCTGAGCGAAAGCTTGGTGTCTAACTCGAAAGAGGCCCTGTCGCGGCTGCTCGGCTTTCTCAGTGCCCTGCTGGCAAACTCCTTTGGATTTCTGGTTAATCTGCTCTTCATGCTGTTTGTGCTTTTCTTTGTCTACCATGATGGTCAGCGTGTCCTCAACTGGCTGCGCTGCATGCTGCCGTTTGAGTCGGGCTTGCAGGCCCGACTGTCCCAGGTAGTTCAAAATGTTTTGTCCGGCTTTATCTTTGGGACCTTGCTGACCAGTCTGGTGCAGGGGGTGCTGGCTGGCGGCGCATATCTCCTGCTTGGGGTGCCTTCACCGCTGCTGCTGGCGGTGTTGACTGCCATTGGCGGATTGATCCCGGTGGTGGGCACTGCCATTATCTGGTTGCCTGCTGCCGTCTATCTCTACCTGCAGGGGGCCACGGTCAAGGCCCTGATCATGGTGGTCTGGGGTTTTTTTGCGGTGGGGATGTCTGATAACTTTATCAAACCACTCTTTATGAGCAGTCGAGTGACCTTGCCGCTCTTACCGATTATGATTGGTGCCTTTGGTGGTCTGGCGGCATTTGGCGTGTTGGGGGCCATTTTTGGCCCGTTATTGCTGGCGATTTTATACGAGCTGTATGTGGTTGAACCGGAGTCACTGCCGGATCAGGCAGCGCGGCTTACCCAAAAGGAGACTGACGAACCATGCTGAAGATTGCTATTGTCGGTGCCAGTGGTTATACCGGCCTTGAATTGATCCGCCTGCTTGATCGCCATCCCGGGGTGGTGATCAGTTATGTTACCTCTGAACAGAGTGCCGGTAAACGGATTTCTGAGATCTTTCCGACCCTGCGGGGACGTTGCGACCTGATTCTGGAACCATTGGATCCGGCAGCCATTGCTGCCAAGGCAGACCTGATTTTTACCGCGCTGCCCCATCAGGCAGCCATGAAGGTGGTGCCTGCTTTTCTGGCAGCCGGTAAGCAGGTGGTGGATCTGTCAGCCGACTATCGTCTTCACGACCCTGCGGTCTATGCTGCCTGGTACGAACCGCATCTGAACCCTGAGCTGTTGCCGGATGCGGTCTTTGGCTTGCCAGAGCTGCGGCGGAATCTGATCAAGCAGGCCCGGCTGGTAGCCAACCCCGGCTGCTACCCCACCAGTGTGATCCTGGGGCTCAAGCCGCTGCTGGAAAACAGGTTGATTGATCTGGCCACCATCATTGCCGATTCTAAATCCGGCACCAGCGGTGCCGGGCGCAGCGCTAAGGTTGATTCGCTCTACTGCGAGGTGAACGATTCTTTCAAGGCATACGGTGTGGGCGGCGTGCATCGTCACACCCCGGAGATCGAGCAGGAACTTTCTGAACTGGCAGGCACACCGGTCACCATTACTTTTACCCCTCACTTGGTGCCGATGGATCGGGGTATCCTCTCCACCATCTACGCAACTCCGAGCAGAGCGGTATCAACCGATGAGCTGGTTGCACTGTATGCGGCAACCTACACGGATGAGCCGTTTGTGCGCCCACTGCCTAAAGGCCAGTTCCCTTCCACCGCGTTTGTGCGCGGCTCCAACTTTTGTGACATCGGCATCACCCTGGATAGTCGCGCCAACCGGATTGTGGTGGTCTCGGCCATAGACAACTTGGTTAAAGGGGCCTCAGGTCAGGCGATCCA
>DKFG01000087.1 GCA_002452325.1 Geobacter sp. UBA6802 | reverse complement strand
GTACCTTGACGTTTTTGGTGCTGCTTTTCTCGATGCCTGTCTTGTCTCGTTTGAACCAGCTCATGATTATGTCTCCGCATGAATGTTAGTTTGTGTTTTCAGGGACTGTTTCAGCGATCTGATCAGAGAGATAACCTCCTTTTGCAGCTCATCTCCCTGGTATTGTTCAAACAGCTTGACAATGGCGCTGCCCACTACGACGCCGTCAGCCAGAGCGGCAACCTGCCGCGCCTGTTCCGGTGTTGCGATTCCAAAGCCGGCAGCAACCGGTAGGGCGACCCCGTTACAGACGGCCTTGAGCTCGTCGGCCAGACTGCCGGAGACGGTTTGACGGGCGCCAGTGACCCCGGTGACGGTGACGTAGTAGATAAAACCGCTGCCATGATTGCTGGCGGTCTTGATCCGGTCCGGTCCGGAGGTGGGGGTCAGCAGGAAGATCAGGTCAAGTCCGGCGGCGCGGGCTGCAGGCCGCAGTTCATCAGCCTCTTCAGGCGGCAGGTCCACCAGCAGCAGGCCGTCTACCCCGGCGGCCACTGCATCCTGGGCAAACCGCTGCCAGCCATAGGCATAAACCGGGTTGCTGTAGCCCATCAGTACGATTGGTACCTCGGTCTGTTTACGGGCAGAGGCCACCAGTTGCAACACCTGTTCCAGGGTGGTTCCCCCTGCCAGTGCCCGTTCTGAAGAACGTTGGATGGTGGGACCGTCAGCCATAGGATCTGAGAACGGGATACCCAGCTCTATAATATCGGCTCCGGCTTCAGCCATCAGAGGCAGCAAGCGAGCCGTGACTGAAAGATCAGGATCGCCGGCGGTAATAAAGGTGACCAGCGCTTTGTCGCCGGTTGCCGCCAGCTGTTTGAAACATCTTTTGATGCGACTGGTCATATCGTAAATCCTGCCATTTCTTTTTCCAGCTGATCGATCTGGTGTGAAAGACCGGTGACCGCGTTGTTCATGACCTGGGAGGCCTGTGACGTGCTGTCGGACGACTTCCGGATGTTGCCCACCATTCGGTCAATGGAGCGGCTGTGTTCGGTTTGTGCATCACAGGCGACCCTGATCCGGTCGATCATGGCAATGATATCTTCAGTGGCCTTGGCAATCAGAGAGCTGGCCTTGCTCTGCTCACGGGTAGATCCCCGCACCTGGATGGTCATCTCACGCATCCGTTCCACCGCAATCGTGATCAGATCGCTGCCGCGACTATGCTCACGGGTGGAGTTAGCCATCTGCTCAATCATCTCTTCTACCTGCTCCATGGCGATCCTGATGCTTTGACTGCCTTTTGCCTGCTCAACCGTGGCCCGGGCTATAGCATCAATCTGCAGGCCGGCCTGTTGAACGCCGGCAACGATCTTTTCCAGCATCTGGCCGGAGCGCTCCGAGAGCTCTTCGCCGGCTGAAATGGCCATTTCAGCCTCATTGATAGCAGCTACGGCGCGGCTGGTGTCTTCCTGAACACCTTTGATGACCTGCCCGATTTCTCGTGTAGATGAGGAGGTCCGTTCGGCAAGCTCCTTGATCTCATCGGCTACCACGGCGAATCCCTTGCCGTGCTCACCGGCCTGAGCGGCAATGATGGCGGCATTAAGGGCTAACAGATTGGTCTGTTCCGCCACTTCATCAATAACTGAGAGGATTGCGCCGATGTCGTGGGCGCGTAGCGAGAGATGCTCTACCACCTCGGTGGTAATTTGCGAGGCGCGCCGTATTTCCTGCATGCCGACAATGGTCTCCTGCACTGATTTGAGGCCGTTGGCCGCATCGGTTTTGACCGTTTCGGAGATGGCAGCGGTGTCAATGGCGTTACGTTCAACCTGTTGAATGGTGGCGTCCATCTCGGCAACCGAAGAGGCGGTGGTGGTGGAGGCATCCAGCAGGTTGACGATGTTGTTACTGATTCCTTTGATAGAGGTGGCCATTTCAATGATGGAGGAGCTGACTTCATCAACCGATTCCCCCAGTTTGTCGGTATTGAGCGCCACCTCTTCGATGCTGGCTGCCATCTGGAGAATCGAGGAAGAGGTTTCGGTGGCAGAGCAGGACAGCTGATCAACACCATCGGCTATTTGCAGCACCGAACCGTTGATCAACTCTACCGTGCGTGTGGTCTCGCTGATAGACTCTTCCTGAAGGCGAACGGCGCCCGCCACCTGGCGGGTGGCGGTTTCTATGTTGCGGTCAATGGAAGTCAGATCGCGGGCGGTAATGTTCAGACGCGAAACAATGCCGTGCAGGTTTTCTGCCATGGTGTTCATGGCTACTGCCAGGTCCCCTACTTCGCCACAGGCGCTGATGGATAGGCGCTGTTCTAGCGATCCACCTGCAACTTTTTTTGCAAAATCAACACATTGTTTGATCGGTCGGGTGACTGATTCAGTAATGAATGCAGAAAGGGCAATGATGGCTGTAATGAGGAAAAAGGCGATGACAGCGGTTACCACGATTTTCTTCTGGGTGATGGCACTGACCTCTTTTTCGGTCTGATAGACATCACGGCGGAGCGAATCCACCATCAGGGCAATGGTGGAGCTGAATGAATTGAAGCGTTGTTCCTGGATGCCGTTCAGCAGGGTGTTTGCCCGTGCAGGATCATTGCTCTGGACCGCTGGAATAATCTCTTCCAGAAGGGTTTTTCTGTAATCATTCCAGATTGATTCGGCTTTAATGACGGCCTCGCGCTTTTCCGGGGACTCAATGAGTCCCTGCACGTCATCATATTTGAAATCGATATCGTCGGCATGATCCTTGATTTTTGAAAGCAGCGCTTCCGCAACAGGGCCGCGCTTTTCTGACATGTAGGCCAGAACCTCACCGTTCAGCTGATAGATGTCCGACTTGAGCAGGGCAATTTTTTCGAGGGCATCCTTGCTGTTGCGGATGG
>DKFG01000263.1:4705-8697 GCA_002452325.1 Geobacter sp. UBA6802 | reverse complement strand
CGGCGGAACTTGTCGTTGACCAGATGCAGTGAGCGTCTGACCAGCCATTTGACCCTGATATTGAGGCCAACATTGTGCTTTTGTGCCAGTTCAAACAGCTGCATCAGCAGTGCCGGGTTCTTTTCAAGCACCGACTCATCCGGGATGATCAGCTCCCCTTTGAGAACAAAGCAGCCCTGGCCCACGGGTCGCCGAACAAAATACCCCAGCACCTTAAGGGCACCTTCATCACGCCAGACACAGCGGGAGACCAGCGATGAAGAAAAGTGCTCAACCCGGGCCGCATGGCGGTAATAATCCCGCATAAAGTCTTCCACCGCCAGCACCCGACCGCGATCTTTGTAACCGAGAAAATTGGCCAGATGTACCTGCAGGTCAAAGTTCATCTGATCTGATTTCCGACGGGTATGAAAGTGCAGCTCGTTGCGCATCCGCCAGAGATGGTCCAGGGCAGAGCGGTAGACCTCCATCTCGGCTTCTGACAGTACCCCCTTGATCACCAGTTCTTTGGGATCATCAAACTTGTACTTGACCTGGGCCACCCAGAGGGCGGTCTGCAGATCCCGCAAGCCACCTTCTCCCTCTTTGATGTTTGGCTCAAGCAGGTAGATGGTGGCACCGTATTTACTGCGCCGGTTACGCATCTCGGCCATCTTTTCCTTGATGAATTTATCGCTGGCCTTGGGGAGGATCTGAGTGTAGACGGTCTTGCGCAGGGTGGCATACAGCGGTTGATGACCGGTCAGATAGCGGCAGTCGATCAGGGCGGTCTTGACGGTCAGATCCTGCAGCGCCATCTCGCTGCAGTCTGTCACGGTGCGAACCGAGTAGCCGACATCCAGTCGCAGATCCCACAGGATGTACAGCAGTTTCTGAGCAAAGGCTTCCACCGTTTCCACCGCGACCGTACCGTCGTGCAGGAACATGATGTCAATGTCGGAAAAGGGGTTCAACTCACCCCGCCCATAACCGCCAACGGCAACCAAAGTCAGGTGCGCATCAAGTCGGTGCGCCTCGGTCTCCATCTCGGTCAGGATGCCGCTAAAAAGCGCACAGATCATCTGGTCCATAACCGTTGCTAACAGATGCACCACCTCGGTGCCACCGGCACCGCCATCGTGTTTGCTGCGAATCTGGGCATGATGGGTGGCGAGGTACTGTTTGCAGGCATCAAGGATCTGCGGGCGCCGCTCGTCAAACCCTCTGCCGTCAGAAGCGGGATACAGGGCTGCGGCGGAAGTATGGCCGGTGTCCATTGCAGGTTACTCCTGTGGTCAGGCAATGGCCGGTTCTACAGCCAGCCTTTGCGTTTGAAAATGTACAACGGTAGCACGGCTGATATGATAATCATGACCAGAGCAACGGGGTATCCATAGGTCTGACTCAACTCCGGCATATACTGGAAGTTCATCCCATAAATGCTGGCAATCAGCGTAGGCGGCAGAAAGATAACCGACATCACCGTAAAGATCTTGATTACCTTGTTCTGCTCAATACTCAAAAAGTTGAGAAACAGGTTCTGCAAGTAATCAAGCCGTTCAAAATTAAAATTTGCGGTAGTGATCAACGAGTTGACATCCTTGATCATGATGCTGAAGTCACTCTTCAGCGAGCTGGGGATCTTGCCGCTTTTCAGTAGCGAGGAGAGCACTCGCTGCTTGTCGGTCAGGTTTTCCCGGATGGTGATGTTGGTGGCCTCAAAGTCTGCCAAGCGTGAGAGAAACTCTCTGGTGTCGTCGGCGCTGCCAGGGTTAAGGCGGGCAATGCTGGCGATCTCGCGGGAGACCGCCTCCAGCGTGTCGGCATCGTCCTCAATCCGCATCTCCAGAATCCCCCCCATCACCCGGGCGCCGTCTGTGTAGTGACTGGGGTTTAGCAGCAGCTTGCGGTTAAAATCACCAAAGACCGGCAGCTCGATAAACCGGATCGTGACAACGAAGTTATCCTTCAGGGTAAACGAGACGGATTCGTTACTAGCGGTGGAGCCCTGCTTGACCAGAAAATAGGTGTTAATGGTTATGCCGTATTCATCCTCCCAGTAGCGGGCAGAAAACTCAATCTCTTCCGTTTCCTGGCGGGTGGGCAGATCAAGTCCCAGTTTCTTATCCAGCGCACTGACTTCGGTCATGCTGGGGGAGAGCATATCCACCNNCGCTGATCAGGTGGCTTGAAATGACGCCGTTTGCATTGTAGTAGACCTTGATCATGGCGGAAGCCTCCGGAAAATGTTGAGCATTTTTGTATAGACTCCGCGTTGGTGCTTGTCAACCGTTGAACAGCGTGCTGTACCGTATGGCAGGTCACAATCGTGCAACGTTTCCATCATTTATTTTTTACGCCTGGTCTGCTACAGTCCCAACATTATGTCTGAGAAACTGATCTGCGCCAATAAACGGGCCTTCCACGAATACCATATTGAAGAACGGCTTGAGGCCGGTATTGCCCTGGTGGGTACCGAGGTGAAATCCCTGCGTGCCGGCAAAGCCAATCTTGCCGATGCCTTTGTGCTGGTTCGCAACGGCGAGGCCTGGCTGCACAATCTGCNNTCGGCAACCGCCAGAACCACGATCCTGAACGACAGCGTAAACTGCTGCTGCATAAAAAAGAGATCGACAAGCTGCACGGCCGGATCAGGCAGGACGGCTGTACTGCAGTGCCGCTCAGACTCTACTTCAAAAACGGCAAGGTTAAGGTTGAGGTAGGGGTGGCCAAAGGCAAGAAGTTGCACGACAAGCGTGAAGACCTGAAAAAGAAGGACCTGAAGCGTGAACACGCAAAAGAGTTTAAAATCAAGGCGCGATAGTCTATACTCAAGGTGTAAGATCTTTGAAAATTGGGGGCGTAAAGGTTTCGACAGGGGATTAAAGGAATCGGAAGCGAGTCGAGGGACGCAGATGGCCCGCGTTAAAAAATCTGCACATTATTATTTGCCAATTTCAAAAATGCAGTAGCAGACAACTATGGTTTCGAGGCTCGCCTCGCCGCCTAGTGTCAACAATCCCCAGAGAACATCCTGGGTGGGGTAAACAGTAGATAATTCTGGTAACTGTTCGCCCAGCAACGTAAGTAAACAAGAGTGATCCTGTTTGTAGGTGTCAGTTAAACCTTCTGAGGCTCTGGAGATTTTGTTCTATTTCGACCGGAGCGTAAGATAAGAAAATGAACTACACTCGTAGCGTCTGGTTTTGTAGGTCCTTTGGACGTCGGTTCGACTCCGACCGCCTCCACCAATGATAAGGGCAACCTCTGTGATATTAAGAGGTTGCCCTTTTGTGTTGGGTAGGATAGTTTTGAAAATAGTCTTTCTAAACAGGTGACACGTATGATGCTTGCAATAGGTGCTGTTGTGGCAGGTCTGGCATTGCTGGTCTGGAGTGCCGATCGTTTTGTGGATGGGGCTGCTGCTGCTGCGCGCCACTTTGGAATGCCGTCACTTTTGATCGGTATGGTGATTGTGGGGTTTGGTACTTCTGCACCTGAGATGGTGGTTTCGGCGATTTCCTCCTACCAGGGCAATCCAGGTCTTGCATTGGGGAATGCCTATGGCTCAAACATAACTAATATTGCCTTGATACTGGGGTTTACGGCTCTGATCAGCCCGATTGCCGTACATTCACAGGTGTTACGTAAAGAGTTGCCGATTCTGACACTGGTGACCTGCTTTGCGCTGGCACTGATGTATGATCGGGAGTTAACCAGGCTTGACGGCTGGTTGCACCTGGCGGTCTTTACCGGTTTGATGGGCTGGACGATCTTCCAGGGCCTGCGGCAACGACATGATGCCTTGGGTGATGAGGTTGAAGAGGAGTTGGCGGTACATCCGATGCCGCTTAATCGTGCCCTGTTCTGGCTGCTGGCAGGCCTGGTGCTGCTGATCGCCAGTTCTCGGCTGCTGGTCTGGGGGGCGGTTGACATTGCTCACCAGCTGGGGGTAAGCGACCTGATCATCGGTCTGACGATTGTAGCAGTGGGCACCTCGCTGCCGGAACTGG
>DKFG01000263.1:1211-4677 GCA_002452325.1 Geobacter sp. UBA6802 | reverse complement strand
TGTTTAATACCCTGGCAGTGGTGGGAATTGCCGGCACTATCCATCCGCTGACGTTTGAGCAGGTGGTTTTTTCACGGGATATGCTGCTGATGGGGGTTCTGACGTTGGTGCTGTTTCTGTTCTGCTACGGTTTTCGAGGCCCTGGGCGGATCAACCGGCTTGAAGGGGCGGTGTTGCTGGCTGTTTATATCGGGTACACGGTCTACCTGATTACCACCGTGTTTGCTGCTGCCGGGTGAAACGAGGGCTTCTGTGGACAAGCTGCGGAAGCTGTGGTAGAGGAGCGCTATGGAACAGATAGCCATTTTTGCCAAGGTGCATGATCCCCGTTGCCAGGGGGTTGCCACTGAACTGATCAGCTGGCTTGAACAGCATGGACTTCAGCCGTTGGTGGAGGCCCATCTGGCCCGGCATATCGGCAGTGAGCTTGGCGTATCAGATCAGGAGATGCGCAAACTGGCTACGCTGGTGGTGGTGCTGGGTGGGGATGGAACCCTGATCTCGGTGGCGCGTCTGTTCAGCGGTCGTCAGGTGCCGATTGTGGGTGTCAACCTGGGCAGCCTCGGCTTTTTAACCGAGATTACGGTTGAAGGACTGTATCCGGTCCTTGAGCAGTGTCTGGCTGGTAACCACAGAATAACCGAGCGGATGATGCTGGATGTGAGCGTCACCCGTGGTGATTGCGAAATAGCACGCTGCGAAGTTCTGAATGACGCGGTGATCAACAAGGGGGCCATNNGCCCGGATTATTGAGCTTGAAGCCAAAGTAAATGATACCTTCCTGACCACCTACAAGGCCGATGGTCTGATCATCTCTACTCCCACCGGATCAACCGGCTATTCGCTTTCAGCTGGAGGTCCGATTGTTCAGCCTTTGATGCACTGCATGGTCATTACCCCGATCTGTCCCCATACCCNNNNTTGACGAGATGGTCTACCTGACCCTTGACGGCCAGGTAGGGGTGGAGTTGCAGGAAGGTGACTGCATTGAAGTGCGTCGTGCCGAAACAACCACGGTGCTGGTCACCTCGCCAGAGAAAGATTATTTTGCCATTCTGCGTACCAAGCTGAAATGGAATGAACGCTGACCCGCCATGCTTACCGAACTGTCCATCCGCAATGTTGCCATTATTGACCAGCTGCAGCTTTCCTTTAAGGCAGGCCTGAACATCCTGAGCGGTGAGACCGGCGCTGGCAAGTCAATTATTATCGACGCCCTGACCCTGGTCTGCGGCGGTCGTGCAGCAACCGATCTGATCCGTTCCGGTGAAGATGAAGCAACGGTTGAGGCGATGTTTGACCTTGGCGGCTTGCCGTTGTTGCAGGCTCAGTTGCAGGAGTCAGGCATTGAGGTAGCTGATGAGCTGTTGGTAAAACGTTGCCTTTCTCGTAACGGCAAAAACCGGGTCTACATCAACGGTTCACTGGCAACCCTGGCGCAGTTGACCGGGCTTGGGCGCCAACTGGTCACCATCCATGGCCAGCATGAATCACAGGGGCTGCTGCGGCCTGAGTACCATCTGGTGCTGCTTGATGCCTTTGCTAATACCATCGGGCTGAGACAGCAGGTGGCTGCTGCATTTGACCAGTGGAAGCAGATGAGCGAGCGTCTGGTCCATTTTGATGAGCAGGAGCGGGATACTGCCAGAAGGATTGACCTGCTGGCCTATCAGGTGGAAGAGATTACTGCAGCCGAGCTTAAGGCAGGCGAAGAGGAAGCGCTTGAGGAACAGCAGCGACTGCTGGCCAATGCAGAACGGTTGGCCTGTACCACCGGCTCTGCCTACGAGGCGCTGTATGGCGGTGATCAGGCCTTGCTGGGGGAGTTGAAGCGGGTAACCGCTGCCATGGGTGAGGCTGCAATGGTTGATGCAGCGCTTGCCCCGCTGTATACCATGCTGGATGAAGGTTACCTGCAGCTTGAGGATGCGGCCCTGCAGTTGCGGGACTATGCCGCACGGATAGAAGCAGACCCGGAGCAACTGAAACTGATTGATGATCGCCTTGATCTGCTGACTCGCCTGAAGCGTAAATACGCGCCAACCGTGGAAGAGGTGATTGCACTGGGGGCTACCCTTGCAGCAGAGCTGGAAGAACTGCAGGGGCGGAGCAGGTCCCGTGATGAGCTGCAGCAGGAGCTGGCTGATCAGCGCACGACCCTTGAAAAGCTGGGGGCAGAGCTGAGCAAAAAACGTCGTGCAGCCGCTGTAAAACTTGAGCAGCAGCTTGCCGCAGAGACCCGTCAGCTTGCCATGCCCCATGCCGTGGTACAGGTGGCGTTTGAGCCTCTTGCAGAACCGCGCAGCAGTGGTTTTGAAAAGGTGGAGTTTCTGTTTTCACCCAACCCTGGTGAACCGCCCCGTCCTCTGGGTAAAGTGGCCTCCGGTGGTGAGCTTTCCCGGCTGATGCTGGCCTTTAAACAGGTGCTGCCTGAAGGTGAAGCGCCAACCATGGTATTTGATGAGGTAGACACCGGGGTAGGGGGGGCGGTTGCAGGCGTGGTGGGGCGCAAGTTGAGGAATCTGGCAACTGGTCAACAGGTCTTCTGTGTGACCCATCTACCTCAGGTGGCGGCCTGGGCCATGCAGCATATCCGGGTAGAGAAACAGGTGGAAAACAACAGAACCATCACCACGGTACACGAGCTGGAACAAGATGGTCGGGTACAGGAAATTGCCCGGATGCTGGCCGGAGAGCAGATTACTGAAGCTGCCAGAGATCATGCCCGCGAACTGATTACGCAAGCCGTGTTACCGGTGTAACGGCATTGTCACAGAAACACGCTTGACAGCCGGACAACAACTGTGTTTTTATCCTGTCCCATGAACTCCTTCTATCGCTTTACATCTTTTTTCGGGTTTTTCTGGTACGGCTTTTATTTTACGCCGTCTGCCCGGGCAAGGGTGTACGCGGTTTAGGGAGCAAAAAACCGATTACACAACCAAAAGCCGGGGCAGACGGAACACGTCTCCCGGCTTTTTTCGTTTTAGCATCCAAAGAAGACGACACAAGGCCGGGGGACTCCTCCAGGCCTTGTTGCTTTTGGGACAAAGGAGCGAGAAATGATCATCGTCATGAAGGCAGGTGCAGGCAAGAAAGACAGGGATGAAGTGGTGAAACGGATCAAGGAGCTGGGTTACAAACCCCACGTTATTCACGGTACAACCAGGGATGTAATCGGTGCCATTGGTGATGAACGGGGCAAACTGGTGCTGCAATCGTTGGAAAACATGCATGGTGTTGAAAACGTGGTGCCGATCCTGCAACCGTACAAGCTGGCCTCCAGCGAGATAAAACGCGAGCCGAGCCTGGTCAAGGTTGGAAGTGACGTGGTCATTGGCGGGGATCAGGTTGTGGTAATGGCTGGCCCCTGTGCCGTGGAAAACGAGAAACAGTTGATCGAGACGGCACAACTGGTTAAGGAGTCCGGCGCAGTTATGTTGCGCGGCGGCGCCTTCAAGCCGCG
>DKFG01000263.1:994-1175 GCA_002452325.1 Geobacter sp. UBA6802 | reverse complement strand
GTGACCGAGGTGATCAACCCCGAGACCGTTGATCTGGTGGCTGATTATGCTGATATGCTGCAGATTGGCGCCCGTAACTCCCAGAATTTTGCGCTGCTGAAGAAGGTGGGGCAGTGCGGTAAGCCGGTCTTGCTCAAGCGGGGCATGGCCATGACGATCCAGGAATTTCTGATGAGCGCCG
>DKFG01000263.1:0-904 GCA_002452325.1 Geobacter sp. UBA6802 | reverse complement strand
CCTCCCACGGCACCGGCAACTACCATTATGTGGCGGCCATGTGTTATGCAGCGGTTGCCGCCGGGGCCGACGGCCTGATTGTCGAAGTACACCCTGATCCTGAGCGGGCCTCAAGCGATGGCCCGCAATCGCTGAAGCCTAAGAAGTTTGCAGCAATGATGCAGAAGTTGCGGCTGTTTGCCGAGGCAGACGGACGTACGCTGTAGCAGGCAAAATGGCGAGGGCTAGTCGTGAGCGTCGGGGGGGTCAGGAAACTGTTTGCCGATCTGGCGGATCGTATCCAGATTTTCCAGGAATACCTCCATCAGCTCGGGATCAAAAACAGTGCCGGCATCTTTTTTGAGCTCGTCAAGCACGGCTGAGGCATCCCAGGCCTCTTTGTAGCAGCGACGGTTTGAGAGGGCATCGTACACATCGGCAATGGCGACGATCCGGCCATAGAGGGGGATTTCTTCTCCCTTCTTGCCCCGCGCCGTGCCATCCTCTTTTTCGTAACCGGGCAGCGGTTTGAGAGTGGCCAGGCTGATATGACCTGGATAGCCGTTACCATCCCAGCGTTCGTGATGGTTCAGCGCCACAGCGGCCGCTGCCTCGTCAAGTTCTGAGTAGATATCGGGGAACAGCTTGGCGCCGTAGACGGTGTGCATTTTCATAACCGCAAACTCTTCCGGGGTAAAACGCCCCGGTTTTTTGAGGATGTTGTCGGATATGGCCACCTTGCCCACATCATGCAGCATTGCTGCCATCCGCAGAATATCGCGTGTACGGTCCACCTCCTGCTGGGGGGTGCCTCTGCGCGAGGCCCAAGCCTCATACAGGGCAACCGAATAGGCTGCTACGCGGTTGACGTGGGGCCCGGTCTCCTTGGGATCCCGCAATTCAGCCATCCGGTTCATCCGCAGGA
>DKFG01000162.1 GCA_002452325.1 Geobacter sp. UBA6802 | reverse complement strand
GGCAGATCCGGCAGCTGTTCCGACAAGTTGCTCGCATGATCAACACAGTTGCAGACGCCAAACACCAGCTCAAGATGGAAGCTGCTGCCGACTTCAGGTTGCGACTCGACCTTGATCGTCCCCCCCATCAGCTCTGCCAGCTGTTTGCAGATGGCAAGCCCCAGTCCGGTGCCGCCAAAACGGCGGCTGGTTGAGTTATCGGCCTGCTCAAACGGGCTAAAGACACGTGCAAGCTGCTGCGATGTCATGCCGATCCCGGTGTCACTGACCGTCACCAGCACCCTCACCTGGGACTGATTACGGGTGAGCACCAAGGTGGTGATGGTGATCGTGCCATGCTCGGTAAACTTGATGGCATTGGAGATCAGGTTGAGCATGATCTGCTTGAAACGCAGCTGATCGCCGACCAGACAGTCCGGCAGCCCCGGATCAAACTGCTGCTGCAGCTGGAGATGCTTTTTGTAGATCGCTGCCAACTGGGTTACCGACACCTCACGGATCGCCTTGTGCACATTGAACAGCTCATCCTCAAGCTCAACCTTGCCCGCCTCCACCCGCGAGAAATCGAGGATATCGTTGATCAGACAGAGCAGGTTATCTGACGACAGTTCTATGCTGTTCAGATACTCCTGCTGCTCAGCCGTTAGCGAGGTGAAGCGGAGCAGCTGGGCCATGCCGATCACCCCGTTCATCGGCGTGCGGATCTCATGGCTCATATTGGCCAGAAAATCACTCTTGGCCTGATTGGCGACATCAGCGGCCTGCCGGGCCTCCTGCAGCTCCTGCTCATAACGCTGGCGCTCGGTCACATCCCGGGCCGTGGCGTAAATCCTGTTGCCCACCGGCTGAGAACGCCACTCCAGCGTGACATAGCGACCGTCTTTCCGGAGGTAGCGGTTGACAAAGCCGCAGACCGTCTGCTGGCCGATCAGCTGCTGCATGACCTGGGTGGTCTTGTAACGGTCGTCAGGATGGATGAATTCCAGAAAGGGCTGTCCCTGCAGTTCTGTCACTGGATAGCCCAACAGCTCTTCCCAGGCTCGATTTAAGCGCACGAAGTGGCCGTCGGTATCGGCTATGCAGAACAGGTCCAGGTTGCTGCTGAAAAAATGATCCAGCTCCTTTGACTGCCGATGCAGCTCTGTCAGGGCACACTCGAGACGCTGGTTGACCTGCTTCAGCTCACGCCTGCCGATCAGCAGCCGCTGGTAGATCAGAAACAGTCCGACCACCAGCAGAATTGCCGGAACGCTGTAGAACAACGTCGAGGACGTCCAGTCGGACAAGGCCGCCTGGGCAGGGCTGATGCAGAGCAACAGTATGGCTATGCTTATCAGGTAATGGCGGCACGTCACGGGTCGCCCTCCAACGGCAACATCAGGCACTGAGAATCACAGAGAACTACAAAAAAATTAACTTATAGCATCTCACCCAAAAGGAATCAGGTCGTTTGTTGTATCTTCCCGTTTTTCCTTTGAGACCTCTGTGGCAACTGCTTTTTGTAGGATCACTGGATACAGACGCGGTTTCTGCCCTGATGCTTGGCCTGATACAAGGCCTGATCCGCACGGTCAACAAACAGATCTGCCGTTTCGCCGCAGATATGGCGGGTCACGCCGATGCTGATCGTAAGCTGCAGACCGTTGCCGAAATCATACTGTTCCACCATCTCCCGCAGCACTTCGGCCAGCACGGCGGCCTGCTGCTCGTCGCACTTGGGGGTCAGGATCGCAAACTCCTCGCCGCCCCAGCGGCTGAAGATGTCATGATTCCTGATCCGCCCCGAGATCAGCTCTGCCAGCTTCTGCAGTACCAGGTCACCTGCAGCATGGCCCAGGGTGTCATTGACCTGCTTGAAATGATCGAGGTCCATCAACATCAGCGAGAGCGGGTAGTCATAGCGGCAGGAGCGGGTGATCTCTGCCGTCATCAGCCCGTCAAACATCCGCCGGTTGTAGATGCCGGTCAGAAAGTCGATCCGGGCCTGAGCGGCCAGCAGTTCGTTGGATGCCTTCAGTTCTGCTTCCAGCTGTTTAATCCGGCTGATGTCGCGAATCGCTTCAATCACGCCCACCCGCCTGCCCTGAGGGTCGCAGAGCGGCGCAGCCACCGCCCAGATATAGGCTCCCTTGCCGTTGCGGAGTGCAGGACAGAATGCCTCACCAAAGATCCGGTCCCCCTTACGGGCTACGTGCTGGTAACGGCTCGTCAGCTGTTCGTCGTCAAGATCCAGCAGATTGATCAGGTTGTTGCGACGCTCGCCGTAAAACGGCACGGTATAGGCGTTGTCCCCCTGCCCGATCATCTGCTCCTTGGGGATGCCGCTCATCTCCTCCATGGCCCGGTTCCAGGCCACCACCTTCAGGTCGTTATCCACCACAAAGGTGGCATCAGGCAGGAAGTCAAAGATATCGGCCAGCTGCTGTCGGGAAACGGCTAGTTCCTCTTGGGCCCGACGGGTATCGATGATCTCCCAGGTAACATCGGCCAGATAGCTGACCTCTTCGACATCCTTCAGGGTGTAGTCACGGGCCTTGTTTCCCACCCCCAGAATCGCCACAATCCGCTCATCCCGCAGCACCGGCACCACCAGCTCGCGCAGCACCGGCGCATGCCCCGGCGGCAGCCCTTTTTTGTGCGGCAGGGAGGCATAGTCGTTGTGGATCACCGGGGCGCGGGTCTGGACGCAGTCGGCCCAAACTCCGGCCTGGGCCACGCCGTAGTGCATCCCGTGTCCTTCGGCACTGCAAAACTCCTGCAGGGTACGGGTCGACCAGGCTTGCAAGGTTAAGGCCTGCTGGTCTGGATCGACAAAGTGATAGAAACCTACCGGACTTTCATTGATTGCGCATACCTGATCCAGGGCATACTGCAGCAGCTCATCAGAAGTATGCATGGCAGCATAATCAAGCAGCTGGTAGCGCAAGGCCACCAGCGCCTGGGCCTGATCGGCCTGCTGTTCAAGGGACTGCTGACGGCGGTGCAGCAGCAATAGCCCCAGCGCACTGCCAATACAGGCCAGCAGGTACAGCCCCCCCTGGAACAACGCTTCACGACGCCACCCCTCCAGGATGGCCTTGGGGCTGCGGCTGATGATTACCACCAGCGGATAATCCATCTTCAGTTCAGCGGGCTGAACCGTCAGCAGGGCCGCCATGCGGTACTCGCCGGTGGCGTAGGCGGTATCAACAAACAGGTTTTCCTGGTGACCGCTCTCACGGTGGCGGGTGAACAACGAACCTTTGACCGCCAGGTTTTTACCGGCCTGCCCCTCGCGGTGCGGGGCGGTCATGAACCGGGTACCGTCACCATGGTTGATGGTGTTCCACATATCCTGGGTATAGAGGGCCGAGCTGAGGATGTCGTACATATAGCCAGGATCAAAACCTGCGGTTGCCACCCCATTAAACCGGCCATCGGGGGTGACCAGCACCTTGGTGATGTTGAAAACATAGCTGCCAAGCACCGATTTAAACGGCGGGGAGATAAAGAGCAGTGACGGGTCGGGATGCTGCTGCGGGGTGGTGAAGTAGGATCGATGTCTGAAATTCTGCCCCACCAGCTCGGGCCGGTTGGCCACGGTGACAGTGCCGTTGGCATCGGTGATGAACAGGGTACGCACTGCAGGCATGGCATCGGCCAGCACCGCCAGCCGTTTGTTGGCCGTTGTCTGGTTTTCCGGTCGGCAGAGCTGGGCGCAGTCCTGCACAATGCCGTTCAGAGCCAGACCAATGGAACCCAGCTGGCGTTCGATATTCTTGCCGATCACCTTTGCCTGGGTCAGCAGCCGGTTCTGCTCCTGTAGCACCACCTGATGCCGCATGGTGTACAGATTGTACGCAACCGTAGCGCCCAACAGCAGCAGCACCAACAGCAGTGCCAGCCAATGCAGGCCACGCCGGTTCAAAAAACCGCTATCCCGTTGCTCTACTATCGTCATTTGAACCCGATACAGCAGTCATGATGACAGGTCTGATACTGCAACAGTAACCGCTCCCCTTCGTTCATCAGTTCTTCCATATCCAGGTGCCGTTTCTCCAGCGCAACTCCGGCTACGCTCACCGTACAACACGGCGGTTCCGCAGCCTGGCCAGTACAGATCGTGCCGGCCTTCTGCCGTATCCGCTCTGCCACCGGAGCAGCAGCAGCAAGGTCGGTCTCCGTCAGCAGGATACCGAACGAATCCTTACCGGTCCGACCGATCAGATCGCTACTGCGCACCGAATCACGACAAAGGGCTGCCAGCTGTTGCAAGATCTGATTACCGGCCGGATAGCCGTATTGGTCGTTAAACTGCTTGAACTGGTCGATATCCACGATCAGCAGGGTCATGGCATGCCCGTAGCGCTGCGCAGCGGCAATATCGCGGTTGCCCAATTCCAGCAGTATCTTGCGGTTGTACAGGCCGGTGATCCGGTCGCTGACCGCGTATCCGTAGATCTCTTCATCCAGTCGCTTCTGTCGCGAGATATCTTCAATAACAGCCACAAAGCGACGGATATCCTGACGGTGGTTACGAATAGGCGATATTTGAATGTGTTGCCAGTAGTAGTCGCCGTTCTTCTTGCGATTGTGCAGCTCTCCGCTCCAGGTATAGCCACGGTTGATGGTATCCCAGAGGTTACGGTAGATTTCAGGCGGGGTCTGATCTGACTTGAGTATTCGCGGGTTGGTTCCGATCAGCTCTTCGGCAGTATAGCCGGTCATTTCCTCTACCCGTTCACTGACGTACTCAATGGTGCCCGTGGTGTCGGTGACCAGAATCAGGTTCGGCGACTGGTTGATGGCCGCAAAAAAGCGTGCCACCTGAATCTCTTTGTGCATCCGCGGGGAAAGATCCTGGGCCAGAAAGACCAGATAGGTGACTTTGTCCTGTTGCACCGGAGCCAGATGGGCCTGAATCCAGCGCTCACGCCCCTGACGGTTTAGGGTGAGATCGCGGCAGATCTCTCGGCCCGTTTCAAGCACTTCATCAGCCATAGCCAGCAAGCCGGATTCACGCCACCAGTCAAGCTCCCTGAAATTATCGGAACAGCCCAGCATCTGCTGCATGGCCGTATTGATATGGACACACTCGCCGCTGGTGCGAAAGGTGGCAACAGCGATACTGGCCACCTGGTTCAGGGGATGCAGAGCAAAGGCTTCGGTACCGCTGCCGGGGGTCTTGGTCTGATTGAGTCGGAAGCTGTTCAGAAAGCGGTAACTACGGCTCTCCTTGTCAAAGTAGATCGGATAGCCGGCTGCCTGCAGGTGGTTAAGGTAGCGGTAAATGGTGCGCACCCCCACCTGAAAATCATCGGCCAGCAGCTCTGCCGTTATCTGCTCACCGGCGTCAAGTCGCTTCAAGATACCGGTCAGGGCATCTATCTTGTTGGTATATTTGTACATACGTCCTTTCAGAGCGACAAGCGAAGCACGCCATGATCGACAGCCGGGGCTATGGTAAAAAATTTAATCTAGGAAGATAGCAGATACCAGTGACAGCTGCCTGTCAGCCTGAAAGAGCCCTATTTAACATTTTTATCTGCATATTGACCAGCCCCTGCAACTTCTTTATACCTAGTGCTACGCAGCTTACTCTTGGCGGTAACAGGAGCGGGACCATGGCACGCATATTTGAAGACAACGCACGCTCAATCGGCAACACCCCTCTGGTACAGCTGAACCGGGTTACGGCTGGCGCAAAGGCCCGGGTGCTGGCCAAGGTTGAGGCCCGTAACCCGGCCTTTTCGGTCAAATGCCGGATCGGCGCCAATATGATATGGGATGCCGAACAGCGCGGAATCCTCAAACCGGGTGTGGAAATCATCGAGCCCACCTCCGGCAATACCGGTATCGCCCTGGCATTTGTAGCGGCTGCCCGGGGCTACCGCCTGACCCTGACCATGCCGGAGACCATGAGCATTGAACGCCGCCGGGTGCTGGCAGCTCTGGGCGCCAACCTGCTCCTGACCCCCGGTGCTGATGGGATGAAAGGTGCCATCAACCATGCCGAAGAACTGGTCGCCTCAGACCCGGCACGGTATTTTCTGCCGCAACAGTTCAAGAACCCGGCCAACCCCCGCATCCATGAACTGACCACCGGCCCGGAGATCTGGCACGACACCGACGGTGCCATCGACCTGCTGGTGGCCGGTGTCGGCACCGGCGGCACCATCTCCGGCGTCTCTCGCTACCTTAAACAAACACAGGGCAAACAGATCCTGTCAGTAGCCGTTGAACCGCAGGAGAGTCCGGTTATCAGCCAGCAGCTGGCAGGCCTGCCGCTGCAGCCAGGGCCCCACAAGATTCAAGGGATCGGCGCCGGTTTCATACCCGAGACCCTGGACCTAAGCCTGATTGATCGGGTAGAACAGGTAACCGGGGACGAGGCGATCTGTTTTGCCAGACGGCTGACGCGGGAAGAGGGGTTGCTGGTGGGAATTTCCAGCGGCGCTGCTGCTGCTGTGGCGGTACGGCTGGCGCAGCTGGAGGAGTTCAGCGGCAAAACGATCGTGGTGGTGCTGCCGGACGGGGCCGAGCGCTATCTCTCTACCCAACTTTTTGAAGAAGGGTAGTTATCCTTTCTATCCGGCAGCTAACCGTTCAGCTCTGTCTGGCAGCCGGATGAACTGGGCCAGGATCAGCGAGATGACCCCCAGCCCGGCCCCCATCAGAAACGGTATCCGGTAATCCACCATCCAGAGGTAGCCCCCCAGGGCCGGTAGAAAGACCGCTGCAATATGGTTGATGGTAAACCCCACCGCTGAACTGGGGGCGATATCCTCCGGATCGGCAATCTTCTGGAAGTANNAGTAGGTGCGGATCGCCACCGCAAAGTTGAACAGGATGTAATCCAGAATATACATTCCGGCCACCACCCATCTGGAAGAGGCGTATGCGTAGGTCAAAAAGACCACAATCACCCCCAGATACTCCACCGTGCAGAGGGTGCGCTCACCAAAAGCGTTGATGGATCGGCCGATCATCGGGTTCACCAGCCAGTTGATCAGGTTGTTGATG
>DKFG01000272.1:7682-8483 GCA_002452325.1 Geobacter sp. UBA6802 | reverse complement strand
CGACGCCCGGATGCTGGCAGAACGGTTACGGCGTACCGTGGAACAGACCCCAGTGCTGATCACCACCTCAGACGACGGCTACCAGGAACTGCGGGTTACCATCAGCATCGGTCTGAGCTGCATGCAGCAGGAAGGCGACAGTTGCTGCGACATGCTGGAGCGGGCTGACAAGGCGTTATATCAGGCCAAACAGACCGGTCGGAACCGGGTCATATCCTGCGATGATATGGCCCGTATCGCCCAAAGGGAGGAAGCGGCATGAAGGTAGGAAACCTGCGAGATACGGCGGTGAGCGGCGGTTTCTGGCTGGCCTGGCTGCTGTTGGCAGCAGCCCTGCTGATTCCGGCCCCCACTGCCGGTTTTCTGCTGGCCTTTCTGACCGTAACCTGCGCGGTACTGCCGCTGGCCTTTGGCTGTCGCTGGCAGCGGCTGGGCGCCCTGATTGCCCTGGTGGCAGGAGTTGCCCTAGCCGCCTCTCTGGCACAAAAGGCAGCCAACGATCCTTACTTTAAAAAGGATCAGACTCCTTCTCACCAAACAGGCTAAGGTTCTGCAAAGCAGCAAAAGGCTGGTTGCCGAAGCTGGTACGTGACGGTTTCGGCGCTTCTTTTTTTGGGGCAACCGGTTCC
Source organism: Geobacter sp. UBA6802 (assembly GCA_002452325.1). Lineage (GTDB taxonomy): Bacteria > Desulfobacterota > Desulfuromonadia > Geobacterales > Pseudopelobacteraceae > Trichlorobacter. The sequence continues at coordinate 7,854 of DKFG01000272.1, read as the reverse complement.
GGCGCCGCCTCGGCCATCGGCTCTGACAACGCGATCAACTCAGCCGCCTCGTCATCCCCGGAACTTCCGTCGCCGGTAAAAAAGTACAGGTTGTAGAGGCGGTGGTGGCCAGTCCAGCGACTGCCCTGGGGGGTGTCCTTGGCAATATGGGAGCGGATGCCGTTGATCTTGG
>DKFG01000272.1:7179-7641 GCA_002452325.1 Geobacter sp. UBA6802 | reverse complement strand
GAGAGCAGCAGGTGTTTCAGCAGCAGGGCCAGCTCACGAGGAAAACCCGGCAGGTCGGCGATCCGTTCTGACAACATCTCCACCCCGATACTGATATGGCCGATCAGACGACCTTCATCGGTATACTCAAAGGCCCGGTCGTATGACAGCTCCGCCACCTTGCCCACATCATGCAGCANNGCAGCGCCCCCACCACCAGCAGGTCGCGGTTCAGATCAGGATAGAGCGGCACCACCGCATCGGCCAGCCGCACCACCGACAGTGAGTGTTCCAGCAGCCCCCCCAGGTAGACATGGTGCATCCCCTTGGCAGCCGGTGCCTTGCAGTAGCCTGCCATAAATTCAGCATCTCCACAAAAGCCATCCATCAACGCCTTCAGCCAGGGATTCGTCAGTGATGCCACCACACGGGCCAGTTCAGCCCGCATTTCAGCCTGCGGCACCGGTGAGACCGGCACAAAAT
>DKFG01000272.1:0-7172 GCA_002452325.1 Geobacter sp. UBA6802 | reverse complement strand
GCTGCATCTTGCCCATGTAGAGCGAAGCCGTGCCGCGGATATGGACAAAATCACCCTTCTGAAACTGTTTGTCCAGCTCATCCACGTTGTCCCACAGCTTGCCGTCAACCTCACCGCTCTTGTCCATAAACTTCAGGTTCATATACGGCTTGCCGTTCTTGGCCATGGNNGGCCATGGCCTTGGTCTTTTCCTTGACCATGAATACGGAGGCAACGGCGTCTCTATCTTTCAGTTCTGCAATAAACTGCTTTGGCATGGGATTCCTTTCCGGTGTGATGAAACACAGAATTGCACCAGAAAGGAAGTAGCCGGATTCTGTATATTTTGCAAGATCGTAATCACTTTTGAGGGGGACGTCCCTGTTCCATCAGTTCATGAATCCTGCTCTGGGTGCGTAGTCGCAAAACCAGCAGTTCAGTCTGCACAAAGACCTGTTCCTTGGCCAGGGCGGTGACTGCAGCCTCGTCAAACGGCCTCTTTACGGCAGCCTTCCGCAAGGCGTGCCGATTTTTCTGCAGCTTCTGCAGTAACGGCATTGCTGCGGCCTGTTCAGCATCCTGCAGATCTTCAACCTGGTCACGTACTGCAGGCGGCAGTGGAGCTGGTAGCGCCTGATTGTATTCAAACGGCGGCGGTGGTTGCAGATGCGGCAGCTCTCTACAGGGCGGGTGGGCAAATGCAGCTACGGCTCCCAGCAGTACGGTTGTCAGGATGGTGCCCGAAATAAGTTTGATTCCCATCGTTAACTCCTCTCGATTCTCTTGGTGGCTGCCGGTACCGACAGCAGATAAGCGGAGTCTAGCAGTACTGGTTGTGATTATGGGTTAAGAGTGCGTCGAGATCGGTAAAGTTTGGTTAAACCCAATACCGTTCAGTTAAGCCGTTCGNNTTGTCGAAGCACCGTTCTTCCTTCTCATGTCGTCAAAAGAAAAGAACGGCCCTTCGACAGGCTCAGGGCGAACGGTTAAGCCTTAAGTGAACCGTATTGTGGTTAGGTTTGAGGCTACGCCGTAGTCGATACGCTCATGCTGTTCAACGAGTTCTGTGCATAGCTGTTTGAACTTTGCTGCATATAACTGTTCAAGGCAGAGGTGAGCAGGCTTTTGAGTATAGTGCTGGCACTGGTGTCTGAACTGGAAGACGATGACTCATCAATTGCATCAAGCATGCTTTGCAACGTCTGCGCTACCGTGTCCTCAGAGCTGCTGTTCCGGTTCTGGTTGTCACCGGCCATCTCACGGCCCGGTCCATGGGACGCCATTTTTTCCTGAATACCGGCCACTAATGACTGGGCAGCGGATGTGTCGCCCGATTCAAGCGCATCGGCAAGTTTTTGCAGATCCCTGTTAAACGGATCATCGGTCCGTCCGCCATTGCGTGCTGCAGCCTGCTCCTGCAGGGTGGCCAAAGCGGCCTGTGCCGTTGTGGTATCACCTGATTCCAGTGCCGTACTGATGGTATCAAGCAATGATTTCGGATCTGATGAAGAGTCGTTCTCATCGGATTGGGCAAGCGCAGCCGTCATCTCGGCCAGACTGACAACACCATCCTGATTAGTGTCCATTTCGTCAAAAATGGCGCTGACATCGCTGCTCTCCGAAGATGACGTTTCTGAATCTTCTGCTGGTGGAGGGCCGGGGGGTGGACCCTGTGGGCGTGTGCCTTGTGATTGCATCTCTTGCCCGGCTTTGGCAATGGCCGCATCGGACTCAAGTCTGCTCAGGGCGCCATCACTATCAGTGTCAAACTGGGCAAACATAGCCGCTGCATCGCTGCTGCTCGTGCTATCCCCCGATTTTGACAGTGCACTGAATTCATCTTTCGATATGCTGCTGTCCCCGTTTGCGTCTGCCTTTTTGAACATCCTCTCCTGCATCTGTTGCAGCATGCTGCTGCTCACACTGCTGATACTGCTCATGGTGCACCTCCTTATACGGAATTGGAGCCAAAACTGATCTCTGGTACTGACCTTATCGGAAGCTGGAGCAAAACTATTCGTTAAGAGTTTCAACAGGTTCGTAAAGTTTTGTAAGGAACTGCAACGTTACAAAACTTTACTGACGCTGCGCTGCAGACGGTCTATACTGAGCAGCAGTTCAAACAAGACGGGTGACGTGATGGAAAACCGGATACTGGTGATAGATGATGATCAAGAGCTATGCAGCCTGTTGACCGAATACCTGGCAGGCGAAGGGTTTGAGGTTGCAGCGGTACATAACGGTAGTGAAGGGGCAGAGCTGGGATCCCGGGGCGACCATGCCCTGGTTGTGCTGGATGTGATGTTGCCCGGCTTGAACGGTTTTGAGGTGCTGCGCAGGATACGGGCTGCATCGACCGTGCCGGTGGTGATGCTGACCGCCCGTGGTGAAGAGGTGGACCGGATTGTTGGGCTTGAGCTGGGAGCTGATGATTACCTGCCCAAGCCGTTCAATCCCCGTGAGCTGGTGGCCAGGATCAGGGCAATCCAGCGCCGTCAGGCGGTATCGCAGAAAGGGGAGACGACACCGGGAACAGCCTTGTGCGTGGGGGATCTGACCCTTGATCCGGGCCGGAGAACCGTTTTGCAGGGGGAACGGGTGGTGGAGCTCACCTCCCTTGAGTTTTCGCTGCTGGAACTGCTGCTGGCCCAGGCCGGACAGGTAATCAGCCGGGAGGAACTCTGCAGCCAGGCCCTGGGCAGACCGCTCAACTCCTTTGATCGCAGTATTGATGTGCATATCAGCAGCCTGCGCCGCAAACTGGGACCCGTCGGCGATGGTAGCGAACGGATCAAGAGTGTGCGCGGGGTCGGCTATATCTACCTCCGCCCGACAGGCACGGTATGAAATCACTGTTTGTGAAACTGTTCATCGCCTTTCTGTTGGCCATGCTTATCTCGGGAGCGGTCTTTTTCTCTCTGGCCTTCCGGGTCAAGGACTGGCTGCTGCAGCACCGACACCCGGAGATCACCCAACAGTTGCAACAGGGCAAACTACCGCCGCCACCTGATTTTCCTGGCATGAAGCCATCCTTCCGGCCCCATGGTCCGCTCCCTATCCCCTTCCTTTTTGATCTTGGTGTCCAGGCAGTCATCTTTCTGGTGGTGGGAGGCGGGATCTGTTACCTGTTGGCCTGGCGGCTTACTGCTCCGGTTCGCCAACTGCGGCAGGCGGTACAGCAGCTGGCGGATGGCGATCTGACAGCCCGTACCGGCATTGCTGCGGGGCAGCAAGGCGATGAGATTGCCGATCTGGGTCGTGACTTTGACCGGATGGCAGAACGGATTGAAACCCTGCTGGTAGCGCAGAAACAGCTGGTGCGTGATATCTCCCATGAACTCCGCTCTCCCCTGGCCCGTTTGCAGGTTGCGTTGGGGCTGGCGCGTCGCAAGGCTTCAGCAGATGCGGAACAGGCCCTGGACCGGATTGAACAGGAGACCGGGCGTTTAAACGGGATGATCGGCGAGCTGCTGACCTTGAGCCTGCTGGACAACGGCGCGACATTGAGTCAGACTGAGCAGGTTGATCTGGGAGAGCTGATGGATGAGGTGGCGCAAGACGCTGACTTTGAGGCAGCCGGAAGCGCCTGTCAGGTGCTGCTGAGCCAGCAGGCCGGGCTACAGGTTACCGGAAATCGTGAACTGCTGCGCCGGGCAATTGAAAATGTGGTGCGCAACGGTCTGCGTTATACCGGCGAAGGAAACGCTGTTGAACTGCTGCTTGAACAGAGTCAGCAGAACCATGCCGTGATCCGGGTCCGTGATCATGGTCCTGGCGTGCCTGAGGCGATGCTGGAGGCGATCTTCCAGCCGTTCTGCCGGGTGGCAGAGGCCCGTGACCGGCAAAGCGGCGGCACCGGCATCGGCCTGGCCATCACCGCCCGCGCCGTAGCGTTGCATGGCGGCTCGGTAACGGCTCGCAACCGACCTGAAGGAGGACTTGAGGTGGAGATCAGATTACCCGTTGTTAACCGCAAGGAAGCGGTATGAGCAGCCTCAGCAGGTTTTGCTGCCTGATTGGCATTGTTGTTCTGGTCAGCGGCTGCGCTGTGGGGCCTGACTACCGCAGACCGGAGAGCGTTGTGCCGCCAACCTGGCAGACCCCGGAACAGGGGGGCCTCAAGAAGCGGGCAACGGCGCCGGATCAGCTTGCGGTCTGGTGGCACTGCCTCAATGATCCGCTGCTGTCCCGCCTGATTGAGGAGGCAGCTGCCAACAATCTTGATCTGAAGCTGGCCGCTGCCCGTCTGACAGAGGCCCGGGCCCGGCGCGGGTATGCTGCAGCCGACCGCTATCCAACCCTGCAGGCCGGAGCCGGGGTAACCCGCACCGGTTCCAGTGAAGAAACCGGTAGCGGCAGAACCAGTGACAGCTTTGGATTGCAGTTTGACGCCAGCTGGGAACTGGACCTGTTTGGAGGAAAACGCCGGACTCTTGAGGCTGCCGACGCCACGGCAGAGGCGGCGCTGGAGGATCTGCGCGCAACCAGAGTCAGCCTGCTGGCCGAAGTTGCGCTGGCCTACCTTGAGCTGCGTTCCTGGCAGGCCCAGCTCGCCATCCTTCAGAGCAACATCACCAGCCAGACCGAGACCTGGCAGATCGCCCGCTGGCGCAACAAGGCCGGACTGGTGACCCAGCTGGATGAAGATCAGGCCCGGGTGAGTCTTGAGCAAACCCGTGCACTGTTACCCACCCTGCAAGGTTCGCTGGAACAGACCAAAAACAGTCTGGCGCTGCTGCTGGGACGCCCTCCCGGTGCCCTGACAGAGCTTGCAAACCCTGCTGCTCTGCCGTTTGTCCCGGCTGAACTGGCAATCGGCATACCGGCGGATACCCTGCGTCAGCGACCTGATATCCGTCGCGCCGAGCGGAAACTGGCGGCAGCCACCGCCCAGATCGGCGTTGCCACCGCTGCCCGCTATCCCGACCTCTCGCTATCCGGTTCAGTGGGGCTGCAGGCCCTGGCCGTTAACAACCTGTTTCAACCCAGCGCCATGCTCTATTCCCTGGCAGCCAATACGCTGATGACCATTTTTGACGGTGGCAGGATCAGCCGGAATATCGAGATCCAGAACGCCCTGCAGGAACAGGCGGAGCTTCAGTACCGCTCCAGTGTGCTGACCGCCCTGCGTGATGTGGAAAACAGCCTGATTGCATATAGTCAGGAGCTGAACCGCAGAGAGTCCCTGAAACAGGCGGCGCTGGCGGCACAGAGCGCAGCCGACATTGCAGGCAGCCAGTACCGGGCCGGACTGGTGGATTTCCAGTCAGTGCTGGAGACCCAGCGCTCACTCTTGAGTACGCAGGAACAGCTGGTCCGCTGTGAGGCAACGGTGGTTTCCAATCTGGCCCGGCTCTACAAGGCGCTGGGTGGGGGCTGGAGCCGGACAGAGGCTGAAAAACAGATCCTTCAGGAGCAACCAAATGACTGATACCGATACCACCCCATCCAATGATCTGACCAAGACCCTTGGACTGGACCAGCCCCCCTCGCGTTTTGCACACCTGCGCCCCTATCTTGTCGCAGGAGTCCTGCTGGCGCTGCTGATTGCTGTCCTGCTGATCTGGAAAGGCAAACGGGATAACCGTCAGCCCGGCTACCAGACCCAGGAGGTGCGGCAGGGGAATCTGGTTGTCTCGGTTTCTGCCACCGGCGCACTTCAGTCAACCAATCAGGTGGATGTGGGCAGCGAGATCTCCGGCACCATCAAGACCGTTGAGGTTGAGTACAACAGTCTGGTCAAAAAAGGGCAGATTCTGGCCCGGATCGATACGGCACGGCTTGAGGCCCAGGTGGCCCAGACCGCGGCCTCCCTTGAGGCGGCCAGATCCAAGGTGCTGCAGATGCAGGCCACCATTATTGAAGCAAAGGCCAAGCTGGCCCGACTGGTGCAGGTGCAGAAGGAGAGTAACGGCAAGGTGCCGTCCAGGGCAGAGATGGACAGCGCCATCGCCACCCTGGACCGGGCACTGGCCGATGAAGCAAGCGCCAAGGCCAGCGTCTCCCAGGCCGTTGCCACCCTTCAGACCCAACAGATTGACCTCTCCAAGGCGTTGATCCGCTCGCCGATCAATGGGGTGGTGCTGAAGCGGGCAGCAGAACCGGGGCAGACCGTGGCAGCCTCGTTCCAGACCCCGGTGTTGTTCACCCTGGCCGAAGACCTGACCCAGATGGAGCTGCATGTGGATGTGGATGAGGCGGATGTGGGCAAGGTGCGCACCGGCCAGTCTGCCGGTTTTACCGTGGCGGCTTATCCAGATCGCATCTTTCCGGCCACCATCAGCCAGGTGCGCTTTGGCGCCAAGACCGTGGCCGGGGTGGTTACCTACGAAACCGTGCTGAGGGTGGACAATCGTGAACTGTTGCTGCGACCCGGTATGACCGGCACTGCCACGATAACCGTAAACAAGGTGGACAAGGTGCTGCTGGTGCCCAACAGCGCCCTGCGCTTTACCCCGCCTGTAGCGTCTGATCAGACAAAACAGGGCAGCGGCGGTCTGGTCAGCAAGCTGTTGCCCCGTCCGCCAAGTCAGGCCCCCAAGAAAAACCCGGAGAGCGAAGGGAAAAACCCCCGTGTCTGGTTGCTGCGTGAGGGAAAATTGCAGCAACAACCGATCACAACCGGCCTGAGTGATGGCGCCATGACCGAGGTCAAGTCAGGTCTTTCAGCCGGTATGCAGGTGGTGGTGGATAGTATTGAGGAAAAAAACTAGCCATGCAAACGGAGATCACGCCAGAGTCCCCGCCGGTCATTGAGCTGCGTCAGGTAACCAGAACCTACGGCAAAGGAACCGCAGCCATGCAGGCCCTGCGCGGGGTGGACCTGTTGATCCGTCCGGGGGAGTTTGTGGCGGTGATGGGGCCATCCGGCTCAGGCAAGAGCACCACCATGAACATCCTGGGCTGTCTGGACAGCCCCAGCAGCGGCAGTTATCTGTTTCAGGGGGTTGAGGTGGGCGGACTGAACCGTGATCAGCGGGCCATGCTGCGAAGGCGTTACCTTGGTTTTGTGTTTCAGGGCTTTAACCTGCTCAACCGGACCACGGCCCTGGAAAACGTGGAACTGCCGCTGATCTACCGTGGTGATCCGGTCAAACGCCGCCATGAGCTGGCCAAGGCGGCCCTGGCAGCCGTCGGGCTGAGCGGCTGGGAACACCACACCCCTGGTGAGCTGTCCGGCGGCCAGCAGCAGC
>DKFG01000151.1 GCA_002452325.1 Geobacter sp. UBA6802 | reverse complement strand
AGTTTTGATGTAACCGCTTGATATTAATCAGATCAACCTCTGTTATGCTCCAGATTTTTTGAACCGCGGCCCAATAGCCTACTGTCAGCCACGAACGGGCTATAGGTAGAAGTTGCTGACCTTATGGTAGTTCTGTATCGATCGCTATCTGAAGCCGGTAATGGCTATTGCTCCGCGTCGGCCTTTTGAGAAGCTTCCTTTCTCTATCCTGACGGTGGGAACTTTACCGCTCAGATGGCTGACATGAATGTCGCCTGCCTTTAAGGCACACAGGTTTTGTTGGATATGTATCTTGGAAACTTCAAAGCCGTTTTGAGCGAACGCCACATCACAACTTGGTCCCTTCACGTCGAATTGCTCAACAATAAGGAGGTTGGGATCGTGGTGATGTACTTTGCCTTTTGAACATTTCACCCTGCCGATCTGGTAGCCTTCAATAGACACATACAGATCCAGATAATGGCAGCCATTGCGCATCGCATGAGCTGAAACCGAGGAAGCCAAAATAACCAAGATAGTAATGATTGTTGCCAGTCTCATGACACCCTCCTCTTGTACAAACAAATGTCTAATAAATTAATTAGGGATACTCCCCGGATTATTGAAGCGCCCAACGGTAAATCGGGGGGTGTTCCTATTTTCCCCTTACCAATGCTTTTCTTCTACAGTTGCCGCCCCGTTTTTTAGCGGTTGTGGCTTTGGGAGGGTCTCAGGGGGATGTTGTTGATGAGTCGACTAAAAGCCGAGTTAATCAACTCATCAACAACGCCCCCTTTACCCTTTTCAGAGGCATAGCATAAGTACGGCAACAGGGATAAAGTATCTGGTCGGTTTGTCTTTGTTCATGCTGTTCTCCTCTTTGAATTTATTGCCAAGTTTCAGAACATGGCGGCGCGGTGCAGAGCAGGCTGCAAAACCTGTTCAGATCGGTCATGGGAAAGTCAAACGGGATCACGGTCGAGCCGTAGTTGTCGCGGCACTGGTATCTGCCTTCTTCTCGTATGCATGACCAGGATTTGAACTGGCAACCCACCAGGTGGCCTTTTTCCACAACTCCGTTTACGACTTTGGTAATGGCGTAGGGGTGTACGGTGCAGCGTTTGCTGAAGTAATCCGGGTTGGTGGCGCAGGTGAACGTCTGAGCCAGGGCGCCGCAGGGCAGGGCCAGCAACGTAGCAATGCACAAAACAACAATTCTGCTTCTCTTTTCCATGATGTTGTCCTTTCTGTGTGCTGAAAAAGGGGCAATTCTCTTTTGGTACTCATAGTCCAACACGATATCCCGGCGTTTATTTGCCTGAAGAAGAACATACGGAACACGGTGTTATGCAGTTTACTCTTTCCAGCAGGACCAGCCTGATTTCGGATCAGGTGGATTATACGGACAGCATACTTACTTAATTCATCAAAGATAAATATGGCGTCCCCGGAACCTGGCCCCATGTGACGTCCTTCAGCCAGATCAGCCCCTCGGCGGTAACCGTGCCGTCGCCGTTGTCTGTTGCCGCCCACCCACCGGTTGCTGCGATACTCATAAAAAACGCTGCTATAAGTGCCGTAAGGTTCATTTTCATCTTTTTATCCCCCGTTGGCAGGTATACGACTATTGCCGGCTTTGATAGCTTGTTTAGCAATTGATATGCCAAAGCCAAGCATCGTTATTACAGCATGTTGCGGCGGCTGGAGCGCCAACTTCCGTTTGGCAGTGCCAACTCTGGTGGCACTATTCCATCCCCAGCCGCTTCAATTTCTTGCGCAACCCTTCGCGACTCATTCTCGGCATGGCTCGGGGGACGTTGTTGATTAGCGACCCACGCCCCTTTGGGGGCAAATTTTCATCAGAGTAACTTCATCAAGCCAATTGTTGTAATTTAAGCTGGTTATGTTGACGCTGCTCAGAAGTCAATTAAAAATCGAGTTAATCAACTCATCAACAACGTCCTCTTTGCGATTCCGTTGCTGCTTTGGTAAGAGCTTGTACCGCAGCGGTCTTGTTGGCCTGCTTTTCATTTAGCTGTACAAGGTCGGATTTAGAATTGCAAAAAGCCGCCCCGGAACTCAATCCGGAGCAGTTTGCTGGTTTATACAGGCGAAATAAACAAGGAGATGCCCCTGGTTTTAACGTTTTACTTATTGTAAAGACCTAAATAATGACCTAATATATGCTCTAAATAAATTAAGGAGTGAGCCATGCAAACAATGCTTGCAACAGCTACAGTCAGCATAAGCGACCTCAAAAAAAATCCTTCCGACGTAATCAAACGCTCGCATGGTGCGCCGGTCGCTATCCTCAACCATAATCGTCCTACCGCTTACCTCGTCCCTGCTGCTGCCTTTGAACAGATGATCGAGCAACTTGATAATCAGTACCTCGTCCAGCTTGTCAAAGATCGTCAGCATGAACGCAGCATCAAGGTTTCGCTTGATGAACTATGAATTAGAATTCAAAGAATCCGCACTCAAAGAATGGCGCAAGCTGGACAACAGTGTCAGAGAACTTTTAAAAAAACGGCTTGCAGAACACCTTGTGGCTCCTCGAGTAGAGTCTGCCAAGCTAAGTGGAATGCCCGATTGCTACAAGATCAAGCTGCGCGATGCAGGATATCGCCTTGTCTATCAGGTTTGCTACAATCTTGTCTCGGTGACCGTCATTGCTGTAGGCAAAAGGGAAAACAATCAAGTTTATATAAACGCTAAAGAGCGGCTTTGACAGTGACTGGATTCTCGTACAGGGGACTTGCACCCCATTATGTTCACGCCCATGATGGGCGTACCCGAATGCACTCTGCCGGCCCCCTGCCGGTTGCCGCCAACTCTGGTGGCAACCGGTTGCCCTGCCATACATACCGCCGCTTTATTGGCCTGAACAACACTTTGTAAATACTATTCTTTCACCCGATTAGCGCTCTTCTTCCGCTGTCCCTCCGTTCCCCCTTCGACAGGCTCAGGGTGAACGGGTTTGTCCTTGCAACTGACTGATCTTCCGTTCGTGGTGAGCCTGTCGAACCATGAGCGGAAGATTGGCGCTAATCAGGTTCTTTCATGCCGCTTCGCACAAGAAGCGCATCAACCGTCGGCTCCTGGCCTCTAAAACGTTTGTACAACACCATCGGGTGTTCACTCCCCCCCTTGCTCAAGATATTGGAGCGGAATGACTGTGCTGTTGTCCGGTCAAAGATGCCGTTTTGCTTGAACAGTGAAAACGCATCGGCATCCAGCACCTCTGCCCATTTGTAGCCATAGTAACCTGCTGCATACCCGCCTGAAAAAATGTGCGTAAACGCGACACTGGTCATGGCGCCGGGGACAGCCGGCATCAGGTTGGTGCTGCTTAAGGCTGCCCCTTCAAAATCGGCAACCGAACCGGTAACCGGAGTTTCTATCAGGTGCCACGCCATATCAAGGAGCCCGTAGCCAAGCTGGCCTGCCGACGCTGTCCCGATCATGAAGTTCCGGCTCGCAATCACCTTTTGCACCAGGGTCTGAGGGATCTTCTCAGTGGTCAGATAGTGGGTTGCAAACAGATTGAGGAAATCCCTTTCAGTTGCCCAATTTTCCATGATCTGCGAGGGAAGCTCAAGAAAGTCCTGATAGACGGCGGTACCGGTGATTGAGGGATAGCTTCCTTCGGAAAGCATGCCGTGCAAGGCATGACCGAATTCATGCAGAAAGGTGGTCACTTCGTCAAAGGCAAGCAAGGCAGGGGTGGTTGCTGTTGGCTTGGTGAAGTTTGTAACGATACTGACCTGTGGACGTATATCAACGCCGTTCTTTCGGTACTGTGAACGGAAGGTTGTCATCCAGGCTCCGCCGCTCTTGCCTTCCCTGGGGAAAAAGTCAAGATAGAGCACTGATAAAAACCTGCCGTCCTGATCAAATACCTCGTACGCCTTTACATCCGGGTGGTAGACCGAGATCTGGTTGTTGGGGACAATGGAAAGACCGTACAGTTTGTTGACCAGGGTAAAGATGCCATCCTGCACCTTTTCCAACTGAAAATACGGTTTCAGTTCTTCTTCGCTATAGCTGTACTGTTGCTGCTTCAGCTTCTCCTCATAATAGGCAAGATCCCATTTCTGGAGCGGCAGGGTGGCGCCGAGCCCCTGGGCAAAGCTCTCCAGCGCAGCCAGTTCCTTGCGGGCGAACCGCATTGTCGGCTCAAGCAACTGTTGCTGCAGCGCCAGCACCCGTGCCGGTGTCTCTGCCATACTGTCGCTAAGCGACATTTCCGCATAGTTTTTGTAGCCCAGCAACCTGGCCAGTTCCAGGCGCAGTTCGGTCAGACGAAGTACGATCTGGCGGTTGTCGTGGCTGTTGCTCTGGGCAGCTCGGCTTTTATATGCCTTGTACAACTGCTCCCGTAACTCCCGCTTGTCGGCATAGCGCATAAAAGGGCCATATGAAGGATAGTGCAGTGTGATGACCCAGCCGGTCGTGCCCCTTTCCTTTGCTGACAGGGCCGCTGCATCCTTTACGGTTTGCGGCAGGCCGACAAGGTCGGCCTCGTTGGTCAGGTGCAGAAAAAAGCCGTTGGTTTCTGCCAGTACATTTTCTTCAAACCGCAGCGACAGGTCTGAAAGTTCAAGAGAAAGAGTCCTGAAGCGTGCCTTGCCTGCTTCGTCAAGATTCGCGCCGCTTTTGATGAATCGTTTGTAGGTCTTTTCGAGCAATGCATTTTGCTCAACCGTAAGCCCGAGGCTGTTCCGCTGGAGATACACCACCTGAATTCGCTGGAAGAGTAACGGGTTAAGGGTGATATCATTTCCAAAGGCGGTCAGGCCGGGTGTTATCTCGCGCACAACCTTCTGTAAGGCCGGGCTGGTTTCCGCCAGATTCAGGTTGAAGAGAATAGAGCTGATGGTATCCAGCCTGAGCGAACTGAACTCAAGCGCTTCAATGGTATTTTCAAAGGTCGGCAGGTCGGGATTATTGACGATGGCTGCAATATTTGCCTTTGCCTGGGTAATGGCTGCCTCAACAGCCGGTGCAAACTGTTCTGTTTTGATGGCTGAAAAAGGCGGGGTTTCCCGATAGGTACTGAAATCAGAGAGGAGCGGGTTGTCTGATGTACTGTTGTCCGAGCTGCAGGCCGCAGCAAATGCCGCCAGAAAAACACACAACATAATTTTTACCAGCGTAAGGAGTGAACGGTTCATTTTAACCTCTTTCCTGTTCTTGATGAGCGCTATCTTTCCGGCATCTTCCCACATGACGTACCCGGTACATACATTGCAATAGTGACGCCAATCTGCAACACACCGAATACATGACATTATTAATCTGCAGTGCCTGCCAATTTCCGTTCGCTAGCGCCAACTTTGTTGGCGGTTTATACAACCTGCGTACTTCATCTGCGATAAATACGCTGTCACCGGAACGCCAGCCTGGCCCCATATATCGGCACCGGTTCACGTTATTGCTCACTCTGTTCACCCCAGCTCAAAGCTGGTGATGCCGTAGATCTGCTCAAGGGGCAGTGGCGGGGGAGCCCCCCGGTAGATACGTTCGGTTTCAAAAACCATGGTCATGCCGTAACGTTGCACCAGCTCAAGGGCGGCTCTGTTGCAGACCGGTATATCAAGAAACAGCGGGCTCCCCACGGCAGATGATGCAAGTGATCGGTACAGCTCGTCTGCTATCTCCGGCGTATCTGCAAACAGGGGACCGATCTTGAAACCGTTTCGGCAGGGGCGCAGCAGTCCGTAGCCGACCAGACGCCCTTCTGCCTGAACGGTTCTGAAGCAGCCCCCTTGCTGCTGTATCCAGCGCTGCAGAAACCTGCTGCGGGGGGCAGGAAAAAAACGGCGGTCATACGGTTCAAGCTCTGCGAAGGAGATATCAGCCGGATCGGCACAAGAAGAGGCGTACAGGGCGCCGATTCCCTGATAACGGGCATTTTTGTGTGCGGGAGAAAAGCCGATCTGCAGATATTTGGGCACCATGTTGGTAACCCCGTCAGCGCCGATGGTGCGATCACCCAGATACCCTTTTGCAGCATGCAAGAGCGCCATACCGACCCCATAGCGGCGCATGTTCGGCCTGGTCAGGTACAATCCCACAAAACCGAACTGTTCATCGTAGGCAACCGCCGCAATACACCCTGCCGGGGTGTTGTCAACCGTTGCCAAAAAGAATCCGTCGGGGTCGGCCTGGTAAAAGCAGTCGGCATCATTGAGGCCCGGATTCCAGCCCTCTTCAGCTGCCCAGTCAACGGCAAGAGCCAGATCATCTGCGGTCATCCGACGTACTACCAGCTGGGGATTATTCATGGCGGGCACCTCTTCAGATCCGTGCTCTGTACCTGCCGATTGCATCGGCTGCCAGCAGGGCGTTCAGCACCCTGTCCGGTGTGATCATGCCTGCCTCGTGGTGGATACTCTCAATCGGAGCGCAGGCCTTTTCCGCCACCTGCCGCAACCGGCTGCGGTCGCACCCTTGCAGCCCCAGATCGGCCAGGGTAGTGGGCAGACCTACCTGTTCGCAGAAACCGTACA
>DKFG01000009.1:3082-8001 GCA_002452325.1 Geobacter sp. UBA6802 | reverse complement strand
ACCGGCGGCGGCTACAACTTTTCCAACCTGACCACCGATAACATTGAGCGGATCGAGATCCTGCGCGGCCCTCAAAGCACCCTCTACGGCTCCCATGCCATTGGCGGCGTGATCAACATCATCACCAAACGGGGCGATGGCAAACTGAAAGGCTTCCTGTCCGCAGAGGGTGGCTCCTTTGCCACGGCCCGAGAAAGCGCCGGCATCAATGGCGGTACCAACCTGCTGCAGTACTCGCTCAGTGTTTCCCGCCTGGACACGGGCGGTGTTTCTGCAGCGGCTGAGCGTTACGGCAACACAGAGCGGGACGGTTATCAGAACACAGCGGTAGCCGGACGACTGGGTATTACGCCAACCAGCAATTCGGAGATCGACCTGACCCTGCGTTATGACCGCTCACGCACCTCGGTTGACAATGGCGGCGGCGCCGGTAAGGATGACCCGAACCACATCATGAAGTCAGATGAACTGTTCTTCCGCAGTCAGGGCTGGTTATCTCTGTTTAACGGACTGTGGGATCAGAAACTGGGGGTATCGTTCAGCGACATCAGCTGGCGTGATGACAATGACCGCGACAGTGCCCATCCCAACGATATGCTGCGCAGCTCGTTCCACGGCCAGAGCGTCAAGCTGGATTGGCAGCATACCCTGAAGCTGCACAAGACCACCACCTTGACAATCGGTGCTGAGACAACGGAAGAAAACGGCAAATCGGATTACTACTCAGAAAGCATGTTTGGGCCGTACACCAGCAACTGGGATGAACGTTTTGCCCGTACCACCGGTGTCTATCTGCAGGATCAGCTCAATCTGTTCGATGCCTGGTTCTCCACGCTGGGCGTACGGGTGGATGATCACAGCAAGTTCGGCACTGAGGCCACCTATCGCTTCACCACTGCCTACCTGATCAAACAGACCGACACCAGACTGAAAGGCAGCTACGGCACCGGCTTTAAGGCACCTTCGCTGTACCAGCTTTATTCAAGCTACGGCTCTCCGGACCTGAAGCCGGACAAGAGCATCGGCTGGGATGTTGGTCTGGAGCAGGGTCTGCCGTTTATGAAGACCACCCTGGGGGCCACCTGGTTCAGAAATGAATATTCACAGATGATTGATTTTGATATGACTACCTGGAAATACACCAATGTTGCCAAGGCGCACACCCACGGGTTAGAGCTAACCGCAGCACTGCAACCGGTGGATGACTTGACCTTCAAGGCCTCCTACACCTATCTGGAGACCAGGGATGACATCAGTGGCAAGCAGCTGGTACGCCGCCCCAAAAACAAGGCGAGCTTTGATGCCAACTACAGCTTCCTGAAAAAGGCGAACGTCAACCTAGGATTGGTCTATGTGGGCACCCGCTATGCCGACACGGCAAACACCCAAAAGATGAAGGATTACCTGCTGGTGAATCTGGCTGGTTCCTACGATGTCACCAAGAGCCTGCAGCTCTTTGGGCGGATAGACAACCTGTTTGACCGTCAGTATGAAGAAGTGGCCGGTTATGGCACCCCCGGCATTGGTGCCTATGGCGGCGTAAAAGTATCGTTTTAACACAGAAAAAACAGCAGTTCATGTCCACGAAGGACACGAAGTTTCACGAAGATTAAGCCTTACAGCAAACAAACGATTCACCCAAAAGATGATTGTTCTTTTGTTTTAAACAATTTGTTTGCCTTCGTGTTTTTTCGTGAACTTCGTGGACAACTGCTTTTCCCAGGTTTAAGGTTTTGATCTTTTCTCTGTGTTCTCGGTGACCTCTGTGGCTAACAGCCGTTAAAGGTTTAATTGATGAAAAAGCTATGTCTATGCATAAGCTGCCTTATCCTGCTGGTGGCCCCCGGTTTTGCCGGGGAGCCACCTCGGCGGATCGTCTCGCTGGCACCCAGCCTGACCGAGATGGCCTGTGCCCTGGGGTTGGAAAAAAACCTGGTGGGGGTTACCACCTTCTGCGACAGGCCAGCCTCGATAAAAGGCAAGCCCACCGTGGGGGGACCGGCTAACCCGTCGTTAGAAGCGGTGCTGAATCTGAAGCCGGATGTGGTGCTGGTGGATGAAGAGGGGATCGGCTCAAAACTGGCCAACCGGCTGCAAAAATTGGGGATCAGGACTGTTACCTTCCACGGTTCCCGCCTGGACAAACTGGCACCGGCGATCAAACAACTGGGTAGTGATCTTGGTGTCAGGCAACCAGCTGAGCAGTTAGCCAGCCGGATTGAACAGTCACTGAAACCGCTTAAAACCGGCGCACCGATCAAGACCATGTTTGTGATCTGGCCTGACCCGCTGGTGGCGGCTGGTCCTGGTTCCCTGCTGGATGATGCCATGAGACTGTCCGGTATGACCAACATCGCCAGTGATGCCCGTTCCGGTTATCCCCGGCTTTCACTGGAGGCGGTCATTACCCGCAACCCGCAGTTGATCATTGCCGGGCAGGGGGAAAAACTTGCCGGACCGATGAAGCGGATGCTGGGCCACCTGAATTCACTGGATACCGTCAAACAAGGCCGGGTCTGCATGGTCAGCGATGCCCTCTACCGCCCCGGCCCCCGCATACCGGAAGGTATCGCTGAGCTGCGTCACTGCCTTGAGCTGATCAGTAACGGCCAACATCCGTGAAACGCCATCCCCTCTTCATCATGCTGGGCTGCCTGGGGGTGGTCCTGCTGCTGTCGCTCTCACTGGGGCAACAGACCATCAATCTCTTAGATCCTGACCCATTGCAGCTCAAGATCGTGCTGGATCTGCGCCTGCCCAGAATCGTGGTGGCCCTGCTGATGGGGGGATCTCTGGGGGTGGCCGGAGCGATCCTGCAGGGGGTTTTTCGCAATCCGCTGGCTGATCCCTACGTGCTGGGCACCTCCAGCGGCGCTGCCCTGGCCGCTGCCTTTGGTCTGCTGGCCACCCAGGGGACCGAGATCTGGTTGGTGCCGCTGCTGGCGCTGACCGGTGCCCTGGTCACCAGCGCCGTGGTGGTTTCTCTGGGGCGGGATGCCTGGGGGGTACGGGCAGAACGGTTGCTCTTGGCCGGGGTGGGGATCGGCTTTTTCCTGTCTGCCATCCTGATGCTGGTCATGTCCCTGGCCCAGGCCGATGGGGTCAAACGGGCCCTGCTCTGGATGGCCGGTGATCTGGCCGGGGCAGACTGGTCAGTGGTCCCCATGGCGGGTCTGTTGATGGTAGTCGGCTTTGTGCTGGCTTTGGCTCGGAGGCGGGGCCTGAACGCCCTGGCCCTGGGTGATGAAGTGGCCTTTGGACTGGGCCTGGAGCCGGGCCGGGAACGGACCCTGCTGGTGCTGGCAGCCTCCTTGCTGACCGCTGCCTCGGTTGCCCTGGGTGGCATTGTCGGGTTTGTGGGGCTGATGGTGCCCCATGCCGTGCGTGCCCTGGTGGGTGCTGATGCCCGGCGAGTACTGCCGCTGTCTGCCATTGGGGGCGGCATGCTGCTCTGTCTGGCTGATACCGTTGGCCGCAGCGTCTTGCCGCCGGTGGAGATCCCGGCCGGGGTGGTCACTGCCCTGATCGGCGCCCCCTGGTTTCTGATCATGCTGCGCCGGGCCACGGGTGGAGGTCTGCGATGAGCAGCCTCAGGTTTGATCAGGTCTGTTTCAGCTACGGCAACGCCCCCTGCGTGGTACAGTTTTCCTGCAATCTGGCCAAAGGTGAACTGGTGGGGCTGATCGGCGCCAACGGCTCCGGCAAATCGACCCTGCTGCGGCTGGGCGCCGGTCTGCTAACCCCCACAATGGGCCAGGTGGAGCTGGATAGCAAACCGGTACGTTTGTGGAAAGGTGAAGAACGGGCTACCCGCCTGGGTTACCTGCCCCAATCCATTGAAGCGCCGTTACCGTTTCGGGTGGGTGAACTGGTGGAGATGGGCCGTGCTGCAGCCCGCAAAGATCATCTGCTCTCCTGCCGGGAGGTGCTGGCAGCGGTGGGGTTGGAAGGCCATGAACAGACCCCGCTGTCCCAGATCAGCGGCGGCGAACGGCGGCGGGCCTTTATTGCCATGATCCTGGCCCAGGGGGGCAAGACTCTGCTGCTGGATGAACCGCTGGCCGGGCTTGATCTGCGCTACCAGTATGAACTGCTGACCCTGCTGCGGTCGCTCTGCCAGGCCCACAACCTGACCATCCTGCTCTCCCTGCATGACCTGATTTTAGCCCGCAACCTTGATCGCCTGCTGGTTATCCGCCAGGGACAGCTGCTGGCCGATGGCCTGCCAACGGAGATACTGACCCAGCGCCTGGTACAACAGACCTTTGATCTGGAACCGGGTTTTCAGGTGGCCAACGTCCTCTAAACCGCTATCTCGTGCTTATTACGTTGTAGGGCTAGTACCTGCAAAAATCCGTTCAATCCGCACTATCCGCGTGCTATTACAACACCATGATCCCCCTCTACCTACAAATACTGCTGGCTATTCTGTTGGATCTGTTGCTGGGTGATCCCCGCTGGCTGCCCCACCCGGTGCAGGGGATCGGCTGGCTGGCTCAGCGCTCTGAAGCGCCGTTGCGTCGCCTGGTTGCCAACCCAAAACTAGCCGGTATCATTGCGGTGTTTCTGGTTGTTGGCAGTACGGTGCTGGTTGGCTTTGGGCTGTTGAGGGTTGCTGCAATGCTACACCCACTGCTTGGTGATCTGGTTGCAATCCTGCTGCTGTATACCTGTTTTGCAACACGCTCTCTGCATGATCATGCCCTGGCGGTCTATCGTCCGCTGGTGTCAGGTGATCTGGTGGAGGCGCGGCAACGGGTGGGCTGGCTCGTGGGGCGGGATACTGACCAACTGGATGAAGGGGAGGTGACCCGCGCGGCGGTGGAGTCGGTGGCTGAAAACACCGTAGATGGCTGTACGGCGCCGCTGTTGTTCGCCTGTGTTGGCGGCCCATTGGGGGCGCTGGCCTACAAGGCGAT
>DKFG01000009.1:0-3076 GCA_002452325.1 Geobacter sp. UBA6802 | reverse complement strand
TATCTGCAGTTTGGCTGGGGATCAGCCCGGCTGGATGATCTGGCAAACCTGCTGCCAGCCCGGTTGACTGCCCTGCTGGTTGTTCCTGCGGCGTTGCTGTTACGTCTGGATGCCGATACTGCCTGGCGGATTTTTAAACGGGATCGTCATAATCACCCCAGCCCTAACGGCGGGCAGATTGAGGCGGCAGTGGCCGGTGCGCTGAGGATCAGGTTGGGCGGGGTGAACAGTTACTTTGGTCAGCCCGGCAGCAGGCCGTTTATGGGTGATCCGCTGCAACCCTTGGCGGCAAGACATATCCTGCAGGCGGTGCAACTGATGTGGTTTGTATATGGACTGACAGCGGTGATCGGTCTGTCAGCCTGCTGGGTGGTGAGTGTTTACATAAATCTAGCGTGATGCAACGCAACAACGTTGCATGCAACGTCGATATAATAGCAATAAACACGAATGGTTAGGCGCTATTGATATGGTGCCTTGTTGCGCAGCTCTGTGCAACAAGGCTGCTGAGCATATAGTCGGTAACGAATGTTTAATCTGCAGCGCATAGACCAACATACTGTTATTACAGCATGTTATTTTTATGTCGCGTATAAATCTGTATTTGGCATGCTTTCTGCTAATACTAAAATCACAAGCGGCACACAGCAACCACACAACACCGTGCCACCACAACAAACATCGTTGCGCTATGCAGCATTACAAAACAAAGGAGAGTGTCATGAAAGCAAAAAACAATTTCTCGGTCCTGTTGGCAGAAACCACCGCAAAAGGTAGCCTCGCAATCTTCGCCGGTGCTGCAGTATTCCTCGGCGGTTTCATTACCTGGTCAGCAGCTGGCTCCATCAGCGGCATCCTGAGCCTGCTGAGCTAACACAACAAAAACAACCATACCTATTCCTGAAGGAGGGAACACGCTCATGAAAGTAAAAGTCAGTTATTCCGATTTAGATGACAGGAAGTATATCGGCAGGGTGCTTGGTGTTTTCGGTCTGTTCGCAGCAGGCGCTGCCCTCAACATAGCCTGGCCGGCCCTAAGCCACATCGGTGCCAAGCTGATCGGCTGATCCGATACATACCGTCAGACACAAAAAACCCGGCAAAAGCCGGGTTTTTTGTGTCTTCAGCAAAATGCAGCAAGGCATCAGCGTATCTGCTGTACCTCAACGATCTCGGGGATCTGCTCCTTGATCGCCTTTTCAATTCCCATCTTGAGGGTCATGGTTGACATAGGGCAGGAGCCGCAGGCCCCTTGCAGCTTCACTTTAACGATACCGTCTGCAGTTACCTCCACCAGCTCCACATCCCCGCCATCGCGCTGCAGCATCGGGCGTACCTGATCAAGCACTGCCTGGACTTTTTCCATCATTGGTTTGTCTCCTCATAATGTGTTTGCTTTACATGCGCCTGATACAGGACACAATTTGTCTTTTTATAGCTGCATTGGATCAAAAATGCACGCAGTTTTTCGGCTAAAGCAGCATGCCGATTAAACCGCTGCCCAGAATCATCAGCATCGGATTGACCGAGGTCCAGCGGAACAGGCAGAAGGCGGCAATTAACAGCAGCCACTCATGCAGGCTGCCCAATGTGGTCCCCAGCGACCAGGCAGCCGAGGCCACCAGACCAACCACAGCCGGTAAAACCCCATCCAGCGTGACCCGTATCAGGTCTATCTCCTTGAGGCGGTTGTAATATTTCCCCACCAGCAGCATCAGCACGACGCAGGGCAGAAAGATACAGATGGTGGCAACCAGGCCGCCGCCAAAACCGGCTACCCGCACGCCGGTAAAGGTGGCCAGCATCGCCAGGGGCCCGGGAGTCAGCTGCGAGATAGCCACGCCATCCAGAAACTCCCGCAGGGTCAGCCAGCGGTACTGATCCACCAGCAGGTGCTGCAACAGTGGTATCAGCACATACCCGCCGCCAAAAAAGATCAGGCCGATCTTCAGATAGGTCCAGGCCAGGGTCAGCATCTAGCTCAGCCTCCGCAGGTACAGCGCACGGACAAAGGCCCAGACCACAGCGGCAGCCAGCACCAGCGCAACGTTTAGCTGCAGAAGTGCCGCTGCTGCAAAGGCAGACAGGGCCAGCAACCAGCCTGAATAGCCGTGAACCTGTTTTTTCCCCATATCAAGCACCACGGCACAAATCAGGCCGATCACCACCGGGTTGGTGCCTGCCAGTGCCTTTTTGAGCAACTGCAGGTGCTGGAAACGGAGATACAGCCAGGCAAGTAACGAGACGATCAGGAAAGAGGGTAGTAAAAAACCGACAGCCGCCAGTACACCGCCGGCCACACCGCGCAGGCGATACCCCACAAAGGTGCAGGTGTTGAGCGAGAAAGGCCCCAGAATCTGACCAAAGGCCAGGCCGTGCAGAAACTCCTCAGCGGTGACCCACTGCTTCTCCTGCACCACCATCCGTTCGGTCAGGGCCACAATCGCCATGCCGCCGCCAAAACCGGTCAACCCCACCTTGCAGAACAGGGCAAAGATCTCCCACAACGAGACCGGCGGATTTTGGCGCGTCACTGTCGGAGTCATGGCATTTACCTGCCTATACTAATTGGCTTCAGATCGGCAAACTATGCGTTACGGGTGCTTGTGCTGCCCACAATCAGCTTCAAGGTGCTGTAGAAGCGTGCTGATGGTGAGCAATGATTTGGAGATCTCAGAGAAAATAGCCAACAATGATTGACGCGTGAAGCCCTATAACGTAAAAATACGAATTGCTTCGCCGAATGGCAACAGAACTGTTTGATACCTGTTCTGGCTGGGGCTAAACGAAAGGGGTCACGCCGTAAAACGTAACCCCTTGATTTTAGATGGTCGGGATGACTGGATTCGAACCAGCGACCCCTAGCACCCCATGCTAGTACGCTACCAGGCTGCGCTACATCCCGAAAGATATTTTCTATAGCGCCAACTGTTATTGTTTGTCAATACTCAAGTCATGGAGGGGGCATGTCCACCACTGCTATCTGTACTGAAATCCGCCGGTTGCTCACGGAGCGTCGGGCGGTGTTGCTGGCCCACAACTATATGCGTGATGAGGTGCAGGCCATTGCCGACAT
>DKFG01000047.1:18085-18816 GCA_002452325.1 Geobacter sp. UBA6802 | reverse complement strand
CGTCGCCGGTTTTCAAGACCGGTGCCTTAAACCGCTCGGCAACCCCTCCGTTTGGGGAATTCTATCTATCACAGTTTACTAGCGAACCTCAAGCCCCTATTTGGTGATTTTTTCCAATCCACCCATATACGGTCGCAGGGCTGCCGGGATGACCACTGAGCCGTCGGCCTGCTGATAGTTCTCCAGAATGGCCACCAGGGTGCGGCCCACGGCCAGACCTGAGCCGTTCAGGGTGTGGACAAATTCAGGTTTGCTCTTTTCTTCTTCACGGAAGCGGATACCGGCCCGCCGGGCCTGGAAGTCGCCGAAACTGCTGCAGGAGGATATCTCGCGATACAGCCCCTGGCCCGGCAGCCAGACCTCAAGATCGTAGGTCTTGCAGGATGAAAAGCCGATGTCGCCGGTGCAGAGCGCAAGCACCCGGTAGGGCAGCTCCAGCAGTTGCAGAACTTTCTCGGCATGGGCGGTCAGCTTTTCCAGTTCAGCCTGTGACTCGTCCGGATGGACAAATTTGACAAGTTCAACCTTGTTAAACTGATGCTGACGGATCAGGCCGCGGGTGTCTTTGCCGTGGGAGCCGGCCTCGCGACGGAAGCAAGGGGTGTAGGCAGTGTAGCTGATCGGCAGCTCTGATTTTTTCAGAATCTCATCACGGTGGATGTTGGTAACCGGCACCTCTGCGGTGGGGATCAGCAGAAAATCGGGATCCACCAGCCGGAACAGGTCTTCCT
>DKFG01000047.1:0-18062 GCA_002452325.1 Geobacter sp. UBA6802 | reverse complement strand
TAGCCGTGCTCGGTGGTGTGCAGATCAAGCATAAAGCTGATCAGGGCCCGTTCCAGCCGCGCCCCGGCACCTTTGGAGAGACAGAAACGGGCACCGGTGATCTTAGCTGCCCGCTCAAAATCAAGGATTCCCAGTTCTTCGCCAATGTCCCAATGAGCCAGGGGCGCAAAATCAAAGACCGGAGGAGTGCCCCAGCTGCGGACAATAACGTTGTCGTCTTCCGATCTGCCGACCGGTGTGGTGGGGTGCGGCAGATTGGGGGTTGTCATCAACAAGCTGGTAAACTCCTCTTCTACTGTTTTCAGCTGATCATCAAGCGTCTTGATCTGCGCTGAAACCTCTTTCATCTGGGCGATTTTGTCCTTAACCGTGCTTTTGTCCTTTACCTTGGCAATCTCTTCGGATGTGGCATTTTTCAGGGCCTTGAGGGATTCGGACTCAGTCAGCAGGCTGCGGCGTTTCGTATCCAGTTCCCGAAAGCCTGCCAGCGAGAGGCCGCCGCCTCTGGTGGCAAGGATGGCTTCGGCCTGATCAAGGTTGTCGCGGATAAATTTGGTGTCAAGCATGGGAAATTCCTTTGGTTCTGTCAGATTTAAGGTGTAGTATCTAGCACTTATGAACAGGAATCGTCAACGCAAAACAGCTGTGTTTTCATGGATTGGTGCAGCGTTGCTGCTGCTCGCATGTGCCCTGCCGGTATCTGCCGGCGAAGTGGTGATCCAGGCGGTCGGTGATGTCATGCTGGGTGGGCGCTGGGAATCGCAGGTAGCCCGAAACGACTACTTCCATCCCTTTGAGAAGATAGCCGCCGAGCTGAAAAAGAGTGATATCACGCTGGTCAACCTGGAAGCCCCGTTGACGGATCGTGGCAGCGAGTATACCGATAAAAAGTACCGCTTCCGGATCAAACCGCAGGCGGCAGCTGCTTTAAAAAAGGCCGGTATCACCACCGTCACCCTGGCCAACAACCACAGTATGGATTACGGCGCTGTGGGGCTATTTGACACCCTGCAGCAGCTGGACAAGGCAGGGATCGGTTATGTTGGCGCCGGAGAAAACCTGGCCGCTGCCCGCAGACCGTTGATCTATGACATTCGTGGAACCAAAGTGGCTCTGCTGGGCTATTCGCTGACCCTGCCGCAGGAATTCTGGGCTGGTGAGAAACGAGCCGGTACGGCACCGCTGTTGGAAAAGCTGGTGAAGGAAGATATTACCCTGGCCCGCAAACAGGCTTCTATTGTGATTGTCACGGCCCATTGGGGTGAAGAGGGTACCACCCGGCTGCGTGAGTATCAGCCCCGCCTGGCCCGGATGATGATTGATGCCGGGGTTGATGCGGTGATCGGTCACCATCCCCATGTCCTGCAAGGGGTGGAGACATACAAGCGGGGAATCATCTTTTACAGCCTGGGGAACTTTGCCTTTGCCCATAAGAGCCGGATCGCTGACCGGACCATGCTGGTACGGCTGCGGTTTGACGGCAACAAACGGACTGCAGAGCTGCTGCCGGTCAACATCCTGCACCGGGAGGTTGGTTTTCAGTCAACGCTGCTGACCGGAGAAAAGGGGGATGAGGTGGTGGAGCGAGTGAAGCAACTGCCGCCGGGCACTGTCAGCATCCGTAAAGAAGGTGGGCGTTGGCTGGTTGATTTTTAACGTTTTGGGAAATAGCGCACGCCGTCGATTCCCTCAAAGTCATTATCCTGCGTCCATAACGTGGCCTCGTGCAGGCGGGCAGTAGCAAGAATGATGCTGTCAGCCATCGGCAGTTTCAGTTCAATGCTAAGCTTGGCTGCATACAGGGCCAATGAACTAGATAGTTCAACCGTTTTGCCATGCTGCATCAATGCAGCTGCCTGCAGCGCCTGTTCCTCGCCCCGCTGACGGCAGACCACCCTGAAAACCTCAAAAACAGAGATGGACGGAACGATCAGCTGTTCAAGCTCGCTGAGCGGGCCGGAAAACTGTTCAGCATTGACCCCATCGGCAAAAAACTCAAGCCAGCCGGATGAATCAACGACATTCACAGTCGATCACCTTCGCGGGTAACGGTGGTATCAATCCCTTTCAGAAAACCACGCATTTCGCTGATGGTTCGGGCGGGCATCAGTTCAATCCGGTTGCCATAGGCCAGTACCTGCATCATCTGTCCCGGCAGCAGATGTAGAGAATCCCGAATAGCTTTTGGTATAACGACTTGATATTTTGATGATAATTTAACTGATTCCACGGTTGGCTCCAACGATATGAATTTTGTTCAACGATAGCATCAGTGCCGCTATTGGTCAATACAGCAGATACCTCTCCCTCAGTTTTCTAAACTGTTCAGTGCCCCCCTGCCAGCGTGCCATGACCTGCTCCGGTGACGCGCCATCACGCAGCATCTTCCAGGCATGATTGTCTCCCAGCATGCCATAGAACCCACC
Organism: Geobacter sp. UBA6802; assembly: GCA_002452325.1. GTDB lineage: Bacteria > Desulfobacterota > Desulfuromonadia > Geobacterales > Pseudopelobacteraceae > Trichlorobacter. Next base: position 15,636 of record DKFG01000047.1, on the reverse strand, counting down.
GGCAACATGATACTGTTTGGGGTGCGCCTGCTGGATCGCCCGGACAAGGTAGAGTCCGGCCAGCGGCGGGTTGGCAACGTGCAGATCGGTGATAGTCACTTCAATTCCGTTGCAGTGTTTGCCTTGGTAGGAGTGGCCGGGGGCGGTGGGGGTAAAGGTGGTGGCATTGAATTTCAGGCCCGGCAGGTCTGGCAGATTTTTAAGGACAGCAGCTGAGTCAAGCCAGGGTGCGCCGTACTGGTGAAACGGCTTTTCCGTACCACGGGCAACAGAAAGATTGGTGGCCTCCAACGGTCCAAAGCCGGGATAGAGCAGGGCTGCCACCGGGTCTTTCATGTTGGGGGAGGGGTTGATCCAAGGCAGGCCGGTATCCTGCCAGAGCATGTCCCGTTTCCAGCCTTCCATCGGTATAACCTGCAGGTTGGCATGGATGCCTGCTTCGCTGTTAATCAGGCGGGCCAGCTCGCCGACCGTCAGGCCGTGGCGGGTCGGGATCGGATGGGTCACGGTGAGCGAACGGCAACCGGTTTGGTCCGTAGCAATCCGGCGAGCCACCTCACCGGCATCAGGCACCGCCCCTTCAACCGCCATACCGCCCAGTGGATTGGGACGGTCCAGTACCACCAGCGGAATCCCCTGCTGTTTGGCAGCCAAGAGGGCATGGTGCAGGGTGCCGATGTAGGTATAGAAACGGGCGCCGATATCCTGAATATCAAAGACCAATACCTGGATGTTGGTCATCATCTCCGGTGTGGGGCGACAGGTTTTGCCGTAGAGTGAGTGAATCGGCAGGCCGGTACGTTTATCGGTTGATGAAGAGAGTTTAACGTCGGAGTCGCCCCGGATACCGTGTTCCGGTGCAAAGAGCGCCACCAGTCTGACACCGGGGGCCTGGGCCAGCAGGTCGACGGAGCTGGTCCCGCTCAGAGCACGACCGGTGTTGTTGGTGATCAGGCCGACCTGCGTGCCCTGCAAAAGGTCAAAGTTGCGACGGGCCAGGATGTCGATACCGGGAATGACCTCAGCAGCGGCAGGTTGGGGTAGAGAACAACAAAACAACAGGGCAAGGCACAGATGTACGATGAACGCAGAAAGCATCACTTTTGTTTTACCGGACGGATGGTTTTTTCAAACTGCTCAACATAGCGCCTGACTATCTCATAATCGGCATCGGTTGCAGGGTGAAAACGGGCTGTTTCCATTCCGGCAAGAATTTCTTTCCCCTGCGGGGTGTCGTGAACTGTTATCAGGGCTGACCGAATCTGATCCCTGATCTGAGGCGGCAGATCATTGCGCACCATAACGGAATTATTGAGCAAGTGTGGCGTTTCCCAGGCCACCTTCAACTGGGCTGCCTCAACAGGATGGTCCTTCTGAAAGGCTCGCCACGGCGGTGGCCAGGTTGCGCCTGCTGCGGTCTGACCCAGAAAGACATTCATGATGGATGATTCCTGCGAGCCCACATAGCGGTTTTCAATATCCTTGTTGACGTTGATCCCGTGTCTCTGCAGAAAGTACTGCGGCATGATGCAGGCAGCCAGGGCCGTGGGTGAGGGATAGCTGACCGCTTTTCCTTTGAGATCTAGGGGGGTGTAGATGGTGCTGTCACGGCGTACCACAAAAATGCCCTTGAAATCCTGGGGATCTCCTGCCATGGCAATGACATGGTATCCATTCTTCATGGCTTCCAGTGTCTGCCAAGGGTTGGGTAGCAGTAAATCCGGGGCTTTTGACGTGATCTTTTCTTCGTAGTTACTGTAATCACGGGACGCCTCCAGAACCAGACGCCCCCCCTTAAGCTGTCTGTTGAGGTGTTCAATCAGCGGCTGATAGGCCTGATTAAGCTTCTGGGGGTTATGCAAGGGGTGTACGGCAAAACTGAACACAGCTTCCTGCTTTTTGGCCGGAGCAATGCCATACTTCGGTTCCTGCAGCTGTGGGGACTGGTTGCAGCCGACAACTGTCAGCAGGCATGCCGTGATAGTGATGAACAGCCGGAGGGCAGGATTCATGGGCCATTTTCTCCTGTTGCGACCGTGTGAGTCTGGTCAATCGGGAGTTCAATGGCTACTTCTGCTCCATCGGCAGTGTTGGCAACCCATATTTTTCCACCCATATGTTTCTCGATAATCATCTTGGACATGTACAGTCCCATACCAGCCCCGTGTGACTTGAACTTGCTGGTAAAGTACGGGTCAAAAATCTTGTCCAGTATCTCCGGTGAAATACCACCGCCATTGTCCCTGACCGTTATCCGTGCAACCCCCTCCTGGAGTGAGCAGACAATTTCAATAAAAGGGTCTGACGGCATGCGCAGGAGTATCGCCTCCTTTGCATTCTGGATGACATTTAATAGCACCTGGGAAAACTCTTTTTTGAATCCGTTCACGGCAAGATTGCATTTATTAATCAGCGTAATGGTTATGCCGCGTGATTCAAGGTCTGGCCTGACCAGTGAAATTGACTCTGTGATGGTCTGATACAGGTCAAACGGTTGACGGCCTGAATCAGGCTGATAAAACGCGTAGAAATTATCGATCGTGTGGGACATGTACATCAGGTTGTTGAGGCATTCTTCCACATAGTTATGGCAAGCGGCTTTTGTGAGCGATCCCTCATCGTATTCGAAGCGCAGGTTTTGAACAATAAGTGAGGCATTGTTAAGCGGTTGCCGCCATTGATGGGCAATGTTGCTGAGCATCTCACCCATGGCGGCCAGCCGGGCCTGATACGCCAGGATGCGGTCTTTGGCCTGGTTTTTTTCCACTTCCTGCGCAACGCGCTGCTCCAGTTCAATATTCAGGCGGCGTAGTTCCTCTTCAGCCTGCTTGCGCAACTTCAGGGCATCTTCAAGGTCTCGTACCTTTTCCTCTAGTTTGCTTGCCACAACCTGGCTGTACTCACGCAGAAATTGCTCATGTCCCTCGCACATTGCAGGATGAGCCGGTTTTTTTTGGCGGGCCTCCCAATCATTCATAATCTGGCAGGTCTTTTCCCAGAGCGCCGCAGGCTCTACCGGTTTGTTGATAAAGGCCTCTGCACCGAGGGACAGGGCCAGTTCGTGTTCCTTTTCTCCGGTGTACGTTGATGAGTAAAACAGGAAAGGAATAGTACACAATACCGGGTCAAGCTTGAGCGCCCGTAACAACTGAAATCCGTCCATACGCGGCATCAGGGCGTCGGAGATAATGATATCAGGCATATGGCGAATGGCCTGTTCGAGCCCCTCCTGTCCATCCTGCGCCTCGACAACGGTGCAGTGATAGTGTTCAAGAGTCAGACGCAATAATTTGCGGGCGCTGAGGTCGTCTTCAACGATCAAGACCTTCATGGTTAGTCCCCATTTTCGGCTGTCTGTTGTTCTGGTATGCCAAGTAGGGCATGGATCTTGTCTATGATGGTCAGCGGATCGATCGGCTTCTCGAAATAGCCGGTGCATCCGGCAGCTATAACCTGATCCATATCCCCGGCCATGGCGTAGGAAGTGACGGCTATGATCGGTATGCTGCCGTTGGCCCCGCTCTTACGGATGCGCCGGGTGGCTTCAAGGCCGTCGAAATCCGGCAGGTTGATGTCCATGATTATGAAAAGGGGACGTTCGGCTATGGCCAGCTCAACCCCTTTCTCGCCACACTCAGCTGAAATCACCTCATAACCATAGCGTCGCAAGGCATAGCTGATCAGCCGCAAGTTGTCATTGTTATCCTCTACCACCAGTACCTTTTTCATAGAGTAGCTCCGGAATCTTTAATGTAAAGGTGCTACCTTTGCCTGGCATGCTTGTGCATATAATATCACCATCCAGAACTTCCACGACCAATTTTCTGGTTAGATACAGCCCGAGCCCGGTTCCTGGGGCAAGGGTCTTTAAAGGAGATTCCAAACGCACAAACGGTCTGAAGAGCCGTGAGATATCCTGCTCGGTAATGCCTATGCCGGTGTCGCTGACCGTAATGACAACGGATGCAGCTTTGCCCGGCTGAGCCGTCTCAACGGTTGAAGTCAGGCTGATACTGCCCTGGTCCGTAAACTTGACGGCATTGCTCAACATGTTAAGGACGCATTGCAGCAGCCTGCGCCGGTCAGTGCGCAGATCATGATGCTGTATATTCAGTTCCAGTTGCAGACCTTTGTCGCGGATATCATTATCCACATACTGAATCGCCTCCTTTAACAGGTCGTACAAGTCGAACTCCTCAAGACGCACCTCAATCCTGCCTGCCTCGATCTTGGAAACGTCAATCACGTCGTTGATCAGGTTGAGCAGATGTTTACCGGAACGCTGGATGGTGGACAGATTCTCCTTCTGCTCCGGACTGACCGGGCCGAGCCATTCATCCTTCAGAATACTGGAGAACCCGATGATCGAGTTGAGCGGCGTCCGTAGCTCATGGCTCATGGAGGCGATGAACATGGACTTCAGATGGTCCAGTTCCTGTAATTTCGCATTGGCCTGCTCAAGCTCCTCAGTCTTCTGGTTCAGGTCATCTACAATGTTCATCAGGGCCTGCTGGTTGTCCTGCAGTTCCCGGCTCCGCTCCATCAACTCTGCCGTGCGCTGCTGCACCAGCTCTTCCTGATGGGATTGCTGCAGTTTCAGCTGTGCAGTCAGTTGCATCTCTTCGGAGATGTTGCGGGAGATGACCGAAGCACGCTGAATCTCACCCGTGGCGTCCCTGATCGGAGAAATGGTCAGGGAAACAAAGATCCGCTCACCGTCCTTTCGGATCCTCTCGGTGGTAAAATGCTCAATCCGTTCTCCCCGCAGGATTGTCTCCATCATACCGGCCAGCTCTGCCCTCCGTTCCGGCGGAACCAGCATGGTTACCGGTTTTCCCACGATCTCTTCTGTGGAGTAACCGAAGAGCCGCTCCGCCCCCCTGTTCCAGGAAAGGATCGTCTCCTGCAGGTCCTTGGATAGAATGGCATCGTCTGATGACTCGACGATCGAGCTCAACAGATGTTCTGCTTCATCAATCTTTTTCCGGTCGCTGATGTCGTAGATCGTCGAGCGACTCTGCATATAGTTACCCTTCTTGTCCGTCACCGTTGTGGCGCTCAGTAACACCGGCAGGGTGGTCCCGTCCTTGCGCAGCATCTCGAACTCCAGGTTCTTGATCCAGCCCTGCTGCTTAAAGCGGGGAAAGTTCTCGTCAAAGACCTTTCTGCTGCGGGTCGTGATCAGGTCGATAAAACGTTTCTTGCCGACAATCTCATCCCGTTGGTACCCCAGCCACTGCAATTCAGTGGCATTGATACGAATAAACATGCCTTCACTGTCCAGTGAGTGGTAGCCGCAGGGGGCGTTTTCGTAGAGATCCTCAATCTCCTCAGCAGCATTACGCAGCTCGTCTTCGCTCCGTTTTCGCTCCATAAAAATCGGTGCAATCCGGGAGATGCCCAGGGCCATGACAAACGACAGCACAAGCCCGATCAGTTCATTTGTCATGTCCGGAGGATGGGAGAGGTCACCCGTCATCAGGCGATACAACGGCACGATCCGCCGTATCGCCATAAGTACCAACGCCGTAGCGATCAACCCCCAGGCCGTCCGTCTGCCGGTGATGCCGATCAAACGGATGGCCATGATTGCGGCTGTGGCCTGAATAGTGATTGAAAGCAGCAAGAGCAGCATAATAGAAATATACTGGCTTGTCATAGCCGTAGGCGCTCCTTGGTTATTTCCTGATTAATTCAACGGTTATCTCAGCATTTCGCGCCTGTTCAAAATGATAGCGTTCATTTGCTGGATGTCAAGGCCAGCTCTGGTTTGCCTCAATTTCTCGTCAGTACTGTCGGAGCCTGCGTATTACCTCTTCCAACCGGAAGTGTTATGACAAAGGTGCTTCCCTTGCCGGGCTCGCTCTGAACTTCAATTGTCCCGCCATGTTTGTTGGTAATGATGTCGTAGGCGATGGCCAACCCCAAACCGGTGCCCTTGCCAACATCCTTGGTGGTGAAGAATGGATCAAAAATCCTATTGATATGTTCAGGAGCAATACCGCTGCCGGTGTCGCTGATGGCAATGGTTACCGATTCCTCCTTAGCCCGGGTTTTGATTCTGATTGTACCCTGTTCCTTAATGGCATGGGCTGCGTTCAGCAGGATATTCAAAAAGACCTGGTTGAGCTGTCCCTGATTGCACCAGACCAAGGGCAGCTGACCGAACTCTCTGATCACGGTTGCATTGTACTTCAATTCGTTCCAGGCGATGGAGAGAGTGCTCTCCAGTCCCTCGTTGATATTGGCATTGGCAAACTCCGTACGGTCCATTCTGGAAAAGCTTTTCAGATCCTGAACAATCTGACGGACACGTTGCGCTCCATCCGCTGATTCACTGATCAGCATCGGCATATCCTTACAGATATGTTCAATTTTGTACTTCTGCCGTTCCTTGAGCGCCATCTCCTGAATCTCCAGAGCGCATCCGGCCAGTATCTTTTCGTCGGCATCCAGATACGCCGTCACCTTTTCCACATATTTACCCAGACTTGACAGGTTGCTGATGATGAACCCCATCGGGTTGTTGATCTCATGGGCCACACCGGCGGCCAGTTGGCCGATGGAGGCCATCTTGTCCTGTTGCAGGAGCTGAGCCTGGACTTTTTTCAGGTTGTCATATGCCAGTTGTATTTCGGCATTTCTTTCGTTCAACTCGGCAATCCGTTCCTGTACCCGTTGTTCCAGAGTCTCATTCAGCTGTTCCAGCTCATCCTGTATCTCTTTTCGTTCTTCAATTTCATCTTCCAGTTCCCTTACCTTTTCCTCCAGCTTGGCTGCCACAATCCGGCTGTATTCGCGAAGGTACTGCTCGTTGCTCTCATCTGCTGCCGCGTGGGCAGATTTGCTCTGGCGCGCCTTGTATGTCTCCCTGATGGCGCAGATCTTTTCCCAAAGCTCCGCAGGTTCTACCGGTTTGATGACGGAGGCTTCAGCCCCAAGCGAAAGGGCCAGTTCCGCCTCTTTGTCGCCGGTGTAGGCAGAGGAATAAAAAATGAACGGGATTGATTTGAGAACAGGATCGGTTTTAAGCGCCATAAGCAGCTGGAAGCCGTCCATGCGGGGCATCAACGCATCGGATATAATGATGTCCGGTTTATGGCGAGCAGCCTGCTCAAGCCCATCCTGTCCGTCCTGCGCCTCAAAGACCGTACAACCGTAGTGTTCAAAGGTAAGGCGCAACAGTTTCCGGGCGCTGACGTTATCCTCAACAATCAGAACATTCACAATCCTTTCCTTTCCGTCACGCCAGTCCCAGACTTGCGGCGTTGCTCCTCCAACTCCTGAATCCGCTCCTTCAATTCCGCCATTTTGATCTCCCTGCCAACAAAAAGCCGGTTCATCCTATTCAACTCTGTATTCTTTTCCTCCAGTTCAGCGGTCCGCTCTTTCACCCGTTGTTCCAGCTCTTCATTGAGTTGATGAATTTCTTCCTCCGCCTGCCTGTGCTCAATGCGTGCCCGCAGGACCATGATGCCGAACTCCAGATCGCCTGCCAGCTCTTCCAGGAGACGCTTTTCTTCTACGGTGAAGGCGTTCGGTTCGGCTGCATAGATGTTGAGAACGCCAAAGGTAGTTTGGGCTTCATCCTTGAGCGGCAGAGCGATACTGGAGCGGTAGCCGCGTTGTAGGGCACGCTCCCGCCACTGAGCGGCGTTGGGATCGGTGGCAAAATCCTGTATGCAGGCGCTTTCCCCGTTCCGAATAGCGGTTCCGGTGGGGCCGCGCCCCCGTTCAGAATCGTCCCAGGTAATGTTGGCGTTTGCGAGATACCCGTCCTCGACCCCGGCCCAGGCGACTGCCCGCACACTTTTTGCATCATCAAATTCACGATATCCCACCCAGGCCATCCGGTAGCCGGCTTCATCGCACACGATACGGCAGATCTCCTCAAGCAGGGTTTGCTCATCGGTTGCCCGTATCAGGATCTGATCGCAGTTTCTGATGGCCTGCAGTTCGCGATTCAATCTGTGCAGCGCCTCCTTATTACGCTGGTAGAGAACAATGCTGCGCAGAAGAATCAGTATTATGACAATCAGACTGAGCGTGAAGGCAGCTCCGAACCAGATATAGGTTTTATATCGCGCATAAAAGGTATCCGGTTTACCGGCAATAATGCTGTCTGCGGGGATGAGCGAATCAGGGATACTGAATTTTTGAAGGGCATCGTAATTGAAGTAATAGGATGTCGGACAGGAGTAGGGAGGGATTGTTTCCGGTTTTTCTCCTTTAAGAATACGGATGGCGATCTCGGCAGCCGCTTTGCCCTGCAACGTGCCGGTCACGATTTTTCCGCCTATGACCGGAGGGAGCATGTAGAAATCCCACAGCGCATACACCGGCAACTGCGTCTGCTTTTGAATAAGCTGCGTGCCGTCTTTAACCGAGAATATGCTCCCCTCTGGTGAGCGGTAATAGGACAGCAGCAGGATGATGGTTCCTTTTTCGAGTTTGGCGAGTTTTTCCGCCAGAGCTGTTTCGGACAAACCGCTTAACTCGACGAACCGGATGTTTCCGTACTTCGTCGTCGCCTTTCTTGCAATCGCCAGGGTGATCTGGGAACTCTCGGTTACATCGGCAATCATGGCCACGGTATGTGTACCGGGGTGAAAACGCAGAGCGATGTCGAGTGTGGCAGCGGTATCGAAATCTTCCCGCACGCCGGTATAATTGCGGCGGTTGCTGAGGTTGTAGTCATCAAAGTTGTTGATGCCGCAAAAAACAACCGGCACGCCCGGAAACAGTTCGTCGCCATACGTGAGCAGAAAATCAAGGGCATTGTTATCGGTGGCGATGATCACGTCAGGTTGTGCCTTGCGGAAAAGCGTTGCGTAATTCTGCCGCAGCATGGGGGACATGACGTCTAAAGCAACCCGCTTGGTGTTCATATATTCTACAAAGACATCCCCTTCGGGATAGGCAGACTGGAGTGACGTGATGATTGCGGCATTCTGGTCATCGGTCCATTGAAAGCCGCTGTGGTAGGAATGAAGCACCAGGACCTTCGGATTGTCTGTCGCACTGGCGGCAAAGGCATTAATACAACAACTTACAACAATCATGCCGACAAGCAAAAACAGCCTTAACCTCATGGTGTTTTTAATAATGACGACCATAAATGAGTTATCTGCTGATTGCATGAATGCCCCCTAGTGCGGTACAGACATCTTTTCAAGTTCTGCAAGCATTTTCTTCAGCTCCCGACCTACAAACGCCTTGCTATCGCTTTCATGGCTTTCCTCCATTCCTGAAGCACTACATTGGCAGCCCGCAGATCCGGCGCCGTCAGGACGACCTTTCACAGGCTGCGATCCGCTCCTTCAACTCCGCCATCCTGAGTTCCCGGCCCACAAAGAGCTTGTTCATTCGTTCAAGTTCCTTATTCTTGGCCTCCAGTTCGGCGGTGCGCTGCTCTACCCGTTGTTCAAGCTCTTCGTTCAGTTGTTCCAGTTCGTCCTGCGCATTGCGCCGCTGCTCTATCTCATGCTCCAGCAAAACAGACTGTTCCTGAAGACTCTCCTGTGCCATCCGCCGTTTGTCCACCTCTTGTGCAAGCATGAACGTCTGAAGATACATTGCTTCTTCAGTCTTTTTCCGCTCTGATATATCGGTGGATATGCCGCATAATCCGTAAGAATTCCCGTCTGCATCCCGAATGGCAACCTTGGTGCCGTGATAATAGCGCAGCTCATCCCCAACCGGGGCTTGCTCCTCAATTGTTAACGGTGTGTCGGAACGCATAACCAGCCGGTCGTTTGCCATGGACTGGCGTGCGGTTTCCTCCGGGAACAGCTCAAGGTCGGTCTTGCCTTTGACGTTGTCGTCACTGATATGAAAAAGCTCACGCCAAGCCTTGTTAACGAACTGATAGCGTCCCTCGCGGTCTTTCACATAGATCAGTGCCGGTGAGTTGTCGAGAATGGCTTGCAACTGCATGGCCAGCTCCTTGACGGCTGAACCGAAATATCTGCTGAGCAGCAGGATGATGAAGACAGCCACGCAGGAGAGCAGCACGGTTATCAGCAGCATGCCGATAATTCCGGACTGCTGGTCCTGACGAGTCTGGTCTACATTGACCACCAGCCGGACAACACCAACAATATCAGTGTCAATGCCGCCACTATAGGGAAACACAACGATCTTTTCCGTTGTGCCACGCGTGTTGACACGTTCGATAATCACCGTTGTATTACGCGCAAGAGATGTCTTGAGCAAGGCAAGGTCTTCGCCAAGCACCGGCCTGCCGTTGTAGGCCGGATCGCTGTGGGCAATGATCCGGCCATCTTTTGATTCAACAGAAATAGCGTCAATATCAGGGGTTTTGGCCTTGATCTCTTCAACAAAGAGGCGGGCGTGGTAGGTGCCGGAAAAGCTGACCTTGCTGACCGATTCGCCGACAATTCTGACCAGCGCCCCGGCCAGGCGATCCTCTTCCCGTGATTGCAGCCAGATGAACAGGTAGCTTGAGACACTGGTAACCAGCAGCATCAACACCAGGGTCAAGGCGCCGAAGCTGAAAGCAAGTTTTCTGTCCACCCTGTCGATAATCGGGTTTCGTGAGGTAGTCATAAAGCAGTTGTATCCCCTGAATTTTCAGTGTTTGACAACACGCACCGCCCCGCTCCATTGCGACACTCGGCTCTTCCAAGGCTTGGTAAAGGCTGGTGGGATCGGTCCCATCCAGCCGGGATACTGTTTTAGAGTTTCCTTGGTAATCGGGAATACCGGTACCAAGGCATGATAGGGCGGTTTATCGCCGTTAAGCAGCGCATATCCTGCCTTTAGTGCCTCGGCGCCAAGGGGGCCGCAGAACTGGGCTGAATCGATCACTGTCAGTCGTCCATCCCTGATGTTTTTGACTGAGGCAGGATCACCGTCGATAGTGGCTACCATGATCTCGTTTCGACCGGCCTTGGCCAGCTTATCCACCACCGCCAGCCCGCCGCCATCGTTGACCGTAAAAATCACGTCGATGGAACCTCGGACCGGGAAGTCCTTCAGGATACTATCACCGGCCTTGCCGCCGCCGACAGGTTCAACAGCGGTATATGACTTCAAGACCTTGTACTTTTGACCGGCCTGTTCAAGGGCCTCAAGAAAGCCGTTGACCCGCTCCACCGTGGAGGAGACATGGGGGTATTCCACCAGCACCACACGCAGTTCTTTTGTTTTTGGGAATTTTGAGGCGATATACTCGCCGTCCAGATAGCCGGCTTGGTAATTGTCGGAGGTCCGATAGGCTGCCAGGGCACCACCGCTGATGTATTGATCGTAGGCAACCACCTTGATACCGGCCTTGTTGGCCAGACGCAGCGGTTCAGCCAACGCCGCGTTATCGGTGGGCTGCACAATCAGCAGGTCCACCTTGTCCCGGATCAGCTCCTGCATCTGGCGGATCTGGTTTTCAATCCCGTTTGCGCCGTCCCCGGCAGTTCGTATTTCCAGCTTGACGGTTGGTCTGTTTTTGGCTGGCGCCTGGGCATTGATCTTGCGGGCTTCATCCTCAAGTCCCCTGCTCATGGCCACCTGGCCGGGGATGTTGCTGGACCAGTACAGCACGCCAATGCGATACTCCCTGGCCCATGCGCCGCCTGCCGTTACCATTACCATCAGTGTAATCAATGTCAGCAATCTGATTGTTTGCATCCGGGTGCCTCCTTTCAGGTGTTGCTTTCAACTGCCTGTTCCTCCAATTTCCTGACCCGTTCCTTCAACTCCACCATCCGCAGTTCCCGACCGACGAACAGTTTGTTCATCCGTTGCAGTTCTTCGTTTTTATCAGCCAGTTCAGCGGTGCGCTGCTGTACCCGCTCTTCAAGCTCATCGTTGAGCGTGCGCAGTTCCTCCTCGGCCCACTTCCGTTTCAGGATGTCCCACATCCCCTTCAGCAGCAGTGAAACCTTGTAATGATCCGACTCGACATAGTCTTCCTGCTTGTTTGCCACCCCTGCCACTGCCACCACCCGGTTGTTGTCGATCACCGGTACCCCCATAAAACGGGTCAGTTCAAGGTGACCCTGGGGGTAGCCTTTCTTGAGTGGATAGGCTGCCGCATAGTCGTTGACGATGACCACGCGGCGCTGTCTGACCGGCTCGGCCCAGAGCCCTGCATCACTGAGCGGGAAGCGTAGCGGGGTATTGATAGGACAGTTTTCCATGGCCTTAACCGACCACAGGTGGGTCTCCATAAAGCTGTCGTCGTCGCTGATAAGTCCCACAAAGCCGATCACGCTGCCGGTCAGGTTGACGCATTTGTCCACGACAAAGGCGATGATCTCGCGTACCTGGGCCGTCGGCATCTTCTGGTAGACATCCAGGAGCGCCAGTTGCTGAATCAGGTTCTGACGCAGTTCCTCCTCTGCCCGCTTGCGAGCGCTGATATCCACCAGCGAGACCAGTACCTTGCCAAGACTCTGCTCATAGCCGGGGCAGACCGAAAAGTTGACCGTTACCTGACGGGGCTCCCCTGTCAGGGTCTTTACCACGGCATCCCGTTCCATCCGGGTATCGCCGTTCCAGAGACAGATCAGTTCCTGCCGGAAGGCGTCAAGTGAGTCCGGGGTAAAGGTCTGGAGCAATCCGGTAAGCAGCGCCTCCTTGCTATCGGCGCCATGCAACAGCACAGCGCTGCGGTTGAGGTCAACAATACGCGCCTTTTCAGCACAGTGCTTGACCGCCTCGGGGTGCTGATTGAAGTAGGCCGCAATATCTTCAATGCCGTTGGCTTGCAGCGTCACGAAGAAGGCCCGTACTTCGGAAAAATCCTCTTCCCAGATCGAGACCGGCGAGTTCTCGAACACCAGCCGGTAACGTTCCTCGCTCTCCCGCAGATGACGATAGATCAGCAGGGTGGTCATGCCGTCCGCCAGCCGCCTGCCGATCTCTTGGAACAGACGTTGTTCTTCTTCAGGCCAGGAGCGGGGATAGGAGCACTGATGGATACCGAACTGCCAGGGGAGTCCGATCTTGGGGCGAATGGCTATCGACAAAAAGCTCTTGAAGCCAAAACGTTCCGAAACATCCGGGGGGAGTGGATTCGGCGAGCCGGGACCAAAGGAGACCGGACCGTCGGAAGCCAGCAGCAGACGGAGCGTTGCCGCAACATCCGTTGTCATCGGCAGGGACGTTCCCAGGGCGCCTGCTCCTGGATAGTCTGCATGGGTACGCTCCATCGGCACCTGCCATGTTGCGGCTTCGGGATCGCAGGGGTACAACAGAAAGGCCCGGTCGCAGCCGAAAATGGTGAGCACGGCATCCAGTACATCGCTCATCATCTGCTCAAGGTCGTCGGTCCCCTGGATTGCCCGGTTGATCCGGTCCATGCTCTCAAAAAAGCGGAGCGGCGCCAGCCGTACCTGATCCGCCTGCTTGCGTTCGGTGATATCGACAAAAGAGACAATGACCCGCATGATTGCGCCGGTCTGGTCAAATTCCGGTTCCGCGTTCAGCAGCATCCAGGTTACCTGCTCCCCGTCGGGATGGTAGATGCCGGTTATCAGGTCTCTGACCGCCTGTCTGGTGGCCAAGACCCGGCTGACCGGTAATTCCTCTGTTGGCAGTGCGGAGCCATCTTCCCGCAGGAATTGCCAACGCGGATTGATCAGCTCCCTGCCTGCCAGTTGTTCAGCAGAAAGCCCCAGCAGTTCCTGAGCCAGGGGGTTGCTGTCCAGGATTCTGCCCTGGCCGTCATGGAGCACGATTGCGGTCTGAACTTTATGGATCAGCGAACGGTAGCGCTCCTCACTGGTGCGCAGCTCGACATCCCGCGTATCCAGCCGGTCCAGCATGGTGTTGAACTCCCGCGCCATGACGGCGGCCTCATCATCCCCCGGTACTGAGGAGCGGACACGGCGGTTGCCGGAGCTGACCGCATCAATGGTCTGCTGGACGAGATAAAGCCTGCCGGTAATCCGGCGGCCCATCAGCCAGGCGATGATCGACCCGATGACGATGGTGGCAAGGGCATAGAACGCACCGTCCCGGGTGATTTCCGCCAGCTTTCTGCTCCCCTCCTGCTGGCCGATGCCGACCCGGGCCCAGCCGACCTGTCTGCTGCCGATCATGGCGGGAACAACGCTATCGACCAGGGCGGGGCTGCGTGAAATGACGGTCTGGTGCGCATTAGGGGGCAAATCATACAGATAATAGCCACGGCGGGAGGTTTTGGTGTCTGCCAGTATCCGACCTTCTGTGTCAACCAGCATGGCAAAAATCAGTTCAGGGTAACGTTGCTGCGCTTCGACCAGTTCCTGTAGTCCTGCAAGGTCATTGGCGGCCAGCCAGCCAGCCGATGAGGTGGCAAGGGAGGTGGATAGAGCGACCGCCTGATCGGTCTGGCGTTCCAAAAGCAGCGCCTTTTGCCGCAGAGTCAGGTCACCAATGAATAGCGCCATCATCAGGGCATGAACTGCTGCGACACCGAAGATCAACTGACGGCGCAGGGTGCCGAAAAAAAATCGATGCAGCTTCTGGAGGATCATTTCTTTTTCACCGGAGATCTCCTGCTCCTCATCCGTTGATTGCCTGAAATGCCACTGGAGTGCGTGAAAACAATTGTGTAAGAGTGTACCCCCGATTATCCGTTATGCAAGTTTTGTTGAAGTGGTCTGCGGCATGGGCCACATTTCGTCAACAACCTCCTCCATACCGATCTCTTCCTGCAGGGCACGAATCAACCCCTCAAGATCCTGTTCCTGCCCTTCAGACGGCAGAACCCGGATGATGCCATTCTTGTTGTCAACCGTACTGACCGTGCAGAGCCCTTCGTATGATTCAGTGATAAAGGTCAGGTAGGCGTGCTGACTGCGTTCTACCTTAAAAAAGCGCGGGGTCGTCATGGGGCCACCTCGTCACCCTGCAGCGCCACCGGCAGGGAACGTCCTTCAATCATCCCCATACTGAGTTGACAGGCCGGAGCAACGGCAATCTGTGCCCTAGCCTCGGCCAGACTGATGCAGGGGATGTTGTTTTGGGTGAGTAGTTCCAGCAGACGGCTGAAGGAGGTGCGGATCACTCCCCCTTCCAGTTCGGTATGGATGGTCAGTACATTCAGACCCGGCTTCAGCTGTTTAAGGTAGTAGTCCGGCAGATCGTCCGGGGTCAGGCCATCGCGGCCCAGCAGTTCATCGGCTGTGGGCAGGGTAGTGGGGATCTGCAGAGTGCTGAAACGCTGGCCGTTCATCACCGGATAAAAAGGGTGACTGCCCCGGCTGTCGCTGCAGTATGAAAGCCCCATCTGATC
Source organism: Geobacter sp. UBA6802 (assembly GCA_002452325.1). Lineage (GTDB taxonomy): Bacteria > Desulfobacterota > Desulfuromonadia > Geobacterales > Pseudopelobacteraceae > Trichlorobacter. Next base: position 395 of record DKFG01000047.1, on the reverse strand, counting down.
CTGCAGGGCCAGCGAGTCAGGTGAAACGGTCCAGCCCGGCGCTGCCGTGGTGGTGGTCAGCCGGTCAAAGACCTGTTGAAACCCTTTGGCAGCCTGTCCCAGTTCTGATTTAACAAAGCGAAGGTCGCTTTTGATCAGAAAGTCATGCCAGTTGGTATGGTTCCAGGCATGAATCCCCACCTCATGACCCTGTTGTTCTGTCTGACGCATGATATCGGCGCATTTTTTGTGGATGATCGGTCCCGGAAGCAGCACGCCGTACAGCATGGTCTTGAGGCCGTATGCCGATGGTGCGCCGGAACGCAGCGCCTTTTGCAGAAACCCTTTGTGGGTAAAGATACGGCGCAGGGCCCGACCGGTATGGTCCGGCCCCAGGCAGAAATAGAAGGTGCCTT
>DKFG01000146.1:500-3708 GCA_002452325.1 Geobacter sp. UBA6802 | reverse complement strand
TGACCTTCAGCGGCACCAAGGTCACGGAAAAAGGGCTGGGGAAGCTGCGGACCGCCCTGCCCGGCTGCAAGGTCATCACCTTTAAATGGCGCTATGAATAACAGGCTGCCGGAAACCGGCACGCCCCGGCTGCACCAGCCCCTCAAAGCACCTCTGCAAAGACAATTTTTTTCACCACAACGACTAACCAGCTGTTATGTGGGGGATCGCCCGTAATCCACAAAAAATGTGGATAACCCTGTTGATGCCGGTGGATAACTTTTAAAAATACTATGTAAACACTAGCGTTTTTACGGTTTGCACAACGGATAACCACAACACATAACTACTTGTAATTACGTGTCAATATCTATTTTTCAGGCAACTGCGTCATACTTTTAAAATACGGCCCAGATGAAAAACCTAAAAAATAGGCAACTTCATTCTGACTCCTTCAAAACAGCCCCATTTTCAACAGATTTCATGACAAACCTGCCGGCAGGACCAGAATGCTCACAATTGATGACATCAGGCCTTATTGATGCTCTGAAGAACTTTTCACACCAGATGCTTTGTTAGTTAGCAATTCCTGTGCTACAAACGGTGAGTTGACGGCATAAAACGAAGTGCGGTATCCTTTTTACCAAGGAGAAAAGTATGAAGAAAACCGAAGCGACCGGCACCAAGAAGCCTCAGGTGTTTACCGAGCTGGGGATGAAACGAAAAGAAAATCGTATTCCGCAACTAGCGGAAAATGCCGTTAAAAAAGCACGGACACAAACATTGGCCTCTGGCCGGAGTGTTATTGAATCCGTGGGAGGGCAACTCGTCGAAACACGTCCGGATGGCTCGCGGAAAGTGATCAAATCAATTCCGCCGCCAACTCCTGTTGCAGCCGGGCAAAAGCGGGTCCGGAGAACAACATGAGCCGTGCCACACCGCGACTGCGCATGTTCGCCGGGCCAAACGGTTCGGGCAAAAGCACAATAAAAGCAGTCGTTGAAGAGGCAATAGGACCGGATCTGTTCGGCGTGTATCTCAACGCCGACGACGTTGAGTTTGCAATACGACAGTCAAGATTCCTGGATGTGTTCAGTGTGTGGGGTAAAAACCTCTGCTGAAGAGATTCTCGAATTTTTCAGAACCTCCCCATTCCTCGCTGAAAAGGGATTGGCCGAGGATGCGGCACGGTTGGTGTTTGCAAACGGGAAACTTTCCTTCCAGTCCATTGAGGTGAATTCCTACTTTGCTTCGGTTGCGGTCGATTTCCTGAGGCAGAAACTCCTCGATTCCGGTATTACCTTCACGTTTGAAACCGTCATGTCCCATCGAAGTAAAGTTGAATTCCTCAAACTGGCTCAAGACAAAGGCTTCCGGACGTACCTTTACTACGTGGCAACCGAAGACCCTGATATTAATGTCTCCCGCGTGGAATCCCGCGTTGCACAGGGTGGGCACAATGTCAACAGGGACAAAATCGTTGAGCGATACTCCCGTTCGTTGGAGTTGTTGTCCGAGGCGGTTGGCTATGCCAATCGAGCCTATATTTTCGATAACTCCTCTGCTGAAAAAGTCTGGATTGCAGAAGGTGTGAATCGGCATGCAATATTGACCCACTTTCGGGTGTAATCGGCGTCCAAAATTGACCCACCTCAGCACCTCCTCCATTCTCTTTGGCATCATCCAGAGAGAGGAGCTTTGAAAGGAGATGCTGCTAGTGGAATCCATCCGTAAAATCCGCCAGGCTTACCACCGGGACAAGAAACCAATCAGGCAGATAGCCCGTGAGTTTCATCTGTCTAAGAACACCGTCAAGAAAATCATCAGAAGTGACGTAACCGATCAGGTTTATACCCGCACCGAACAGCCCAGGCCAAAGCTTGCTGCATTTGAAGAACGTCTCAAAGGACTGTTGTCTGAAGATGCCGTAAAGCCAGTCCGCCATCGTCGTAGTGCCCAGTTATTGTTTGAGACGCTACAGCGGGAAGGATTTGAAGGTGGCTATGACAGCGTCCGTCGTTACATCCAGCAGCAGCGCAAAGAGACCGGCGGCGGCGTAGCCGCAGCCTTTATTCCGCTATCCTTTGATCCTGGTGAGGCATTTCAGTTTGACTGGAGCTATGAGCAGATTGAGTTGGGTGGGATCATCGTAAAGGTCAAGATTGCTCAGTTTCGCCTCTGTAACAGTCGGATGCCATTTTGCGTGGCCTACACACGTGAGAGCCTGGAGATGGTTCTGGATGCTCATATCAAGGCATTCAGCTTCTTTGGTGGTGCCTGTCGGCGTGGTATCTACGACAACCTAAAAACCGTAGTAACCAAAGTCCTGATGGGCAAGGATCGTGTATTCAATCGTCGGTTTTTGAGTCTGGCCTCCCACTACCTGTTTGAACCGATAGCCTGCACTCCTGCTGCAGGCTGGGAGAAGGGGCAGGTAGAGAATCAGGTAGGCCTTGTGCGCAAGCGTTTCTTCGCCAAACGGCGGACATTTACCAACCTTTCTGAGCTAAACCAGTGGCTGCAGGAACAATGTCTGGACTACGCAGCAACCCAGAAACATCCTGACAACCCACTCCTGACGATCAATGACCTGTTTAAGGAGGAACGCCGGCAGCTTCTCACGGTAACGGTTCCGTTTGACGGTTATCTGGAAAGCGATGCCAAGGTATCTTCTACCTCCCTGGTCTCATTTGACCGCAACCGTTACAGCGTCCATGTCTCTGCTGTTGGCAACCCGGTCACGGTACGGGCCTATGCTGATCGTCTGACCTTTGTCCAGAGCGGCAGAACCGTAGGATTCCACAAACGGCACTTTGGTCGTGATCAGGTCTTCTATGATCCCTGGCACTATCTGGAGGCACTGAAGAAGAAGCCGGGAGCACTCAGAAACGGTGCACCGTTTAAGGAATGGAATTTGCCGGAATCTATTGAGCAAATCCGTAGTGCCCTTGCCAAGCACCGTGATGGTGACCGGCAGTTTGTCGGGATACTGGCGGTTGTCTCCTGCTATGGCATTGAAGCAGTAACACAGGCATGCACTGATGCATTGGCAGCCAATACCATCAGTCGGGATGTCGTGCTTAATCTGTTGTCCCGAAACGATGAAGAACCGACACCAACGGCAGATCCTGCAGCAAAACTGCCGGTTTTGATCATACCGCCTGTAGCTGACTGCAGGCGGTATGACCTGCTGCTTGCCGGAGGTGCCTGTGCTACTGCGTGAGAAACT
>DKFG01000146.1:221-419 GCA_002452325.1 Geobacter sp. UBA6802 | reverse complement strand
GGAGAATCAGAAGTATCCGCTACCGCCTGAGTCAGGCAAGGTTTCCAGTAGAGAAGGACCTGGATCACTTTGAGTTTACGGATACACCGATCAACGAGACACAGGTCAGAATGCTGTATGAGGGAGGCTTTCTTACTGAAAAGAGTAATATCATTCTGGTAGGTGGAACCGGTACCGGCAAGACCCATCTGGCCATTG
>DKFG01000146.1:0-123 GCA_002452325.1 Geobacter sp. UBA6802 | reverse complement strand
TGGTTGTGCTGGACGAACTGGGCTATCTGCCGTTCTCAAAGGCTGGAGGACAGCTGCTGTTTCACCTTATATCAAAGCTGTACGAGAGAACATCGCTTATCATTACCACTAACCTGACCTTTG
>DKFG01000022.1 GCA_002452325.1 Geobacter sp. UBA6802 | reverse complement strand
CTGATGCGTTTCGCCGAGCAGCACGCTCAGATGCAGTCTGTTGGCGTAATTCTTCAGGACCATGACGATATTAAGAAACACCTTGCGTGTGAGCAACGCGGGGACAAGGTTGGCTTTTATCCCTGCCGTGCTTTTTCTGTCTCTGGCAGTAGTATTGTGCGACGTGCCGCCGACGCGGTGTTTTTTATGTTGTGGGTGTTCGCAGTTCTGCTGATAAAGCGCCCCAAGAAAGTGTATGTGTCCACTGACCCGCCGGTTCTGGTGCCCTTCATCGTGATGGTGTACAGCAAGATTTTTCGGGCGAGGTATGTGTATCACCTGCAGGACATTCACCCCGAAGCGGCTAATGTTGTTTTTCCTGTACGGCCAGCAATTTATCGTTTTTTGCGCTGGCTCGATGCAATTACGATGCGAAACGCCAGTCTTCTGATCACGATTACTGAGGAAATGGCCACGGAAATTAAGGAGCGATCCGGCACGCTGTCTCCTGTCCAGATTTTGTCGAACCCTTCCGTATCCTTCGACGAGGTAGTGCTGCCTGAAAACAAACGACCCGGATTCGCCTTCTGTGGGAATGCTGGGCGTTTGCAGCGGATACCTTTATTGATTCAGGCCATTGAACAGTATTGTGCGGGCGGCGGAAAATTGCCCTTTGTTTTTGCTGGTGCTGGCGTGTTTTCCGAGAATTTAAAGGAGCTTGCAGCCTCGCATGGCAATGTCACTTATTTCGGGTTCGTTTCGGCACACGAAGCCGCTCAGTTGAATGCTGACTATCAATGGGCCCTCCTGCCGATTGAAGATGAGGTGACTCGCTTTGCTTTCCCTAGTAAGTCATCTTCCTACGTTTTCTCAGGAGCTTTGGTTGCAGCAATCTGTGGAACGGAAACCAGTGTTGCCAAGTGGGTTTTGGAAAAGAATTTGGGAGTAGTTCTCGATCCCACCGCTGACGGACTCTGCCAGTTTTTCCGTGCTGTTGAGAGTGGAGACTTGTCACCTGGGTCTTTCGATACTGACCGTGAAAAGCTCAAAGAACATCTGGGGTTTGATGTTTTTGTGGAGCGCTTGAGCCAATTGGTCATAAGTGAGCGGAGTATTTGAGGGATGACAAAAATAATGCTGACCGGAGCTAACGGATTCGTTGGCTCTGCATTGAAAGCTGAACTGGTATCTGGCTCTGGTATTCACCTAGTAACTGCGGTACGCCGGGGGAGGAAAAGTCCTGACTGTGTTGCTGTAGGCAATATTGATGGGGGCACGGACTTTTCTGAAGCTCTAGCAGGCGTCGATGTCGTCATTCATGCAGCTGCCCGTGCCCATATCATGCGTGATGAGGTGGATGATCCCCTTGCCGAATACCGTAAGGTTAATGTTGAGGGCACGTTGAACTTGGCACGCCAAGCGGTTGCCGCCGGAGTCCGGCGTTTTGTGTTTCTGAGTTCGATTAAAGTCAACGGTGAGGCGGCCGCCCCGGGAAATCCTTTTCATGCCGATGACGTGCCGTCGCCAGAGGATGCCTATGGTGTTTCCAAGTTGGAGGCTGAGCAGGGGTTAATACTGTTGGCCGCTGAAACTGACATGGAAATGGTCATTATTCGGCCGCCGCTGGTGTACGGTCCCGGCGTAAAGGGCAATTTTGCCAGCATGATCAAGCTGATCGATAAAGGTGTCCCGCTTCCCCTTGGGGCCATCTATAACAAGCGTTCCTTGGTAGGGATCGGCAATCTGGTCGATTTGATCATCCGCTGTATTAACTATCCCGCAGCTGCCAACCAGGTTTTTCTCGCGGGCGATGGTGAGGATCTTTCCACTACCGAATTACTACGTTCCGTGGGCAAAGCCATGGGTAAATCGGCACGTTTGATTCCGGTGCCAGCAGGCCTGTTGCAATTCGGAGCTACCATACTTGGTAAAAGGGCCATGGCTCAGCGGTTGCTTGGCTCGTTGCAGGTGGATATCAGCAAGACTTGCGAGCTGCTGGACTGGAAGCCACCTTACAGGGTGGAGGAGGGGCTCAGGCGGTGCTTCGAGCGTTCCAATTGATCATTTGATGGTGAATCTGTGATTCGAGTGTTTGATTTTGTTTTTTCGCTGTTGGGGCTCGTGGTTGGTTTTCCGGTACTGCTGGTTCTGACGATTGGCGGGCTGTTTGATACGGGTTCGCCGATCTTTCGGCAGGTGCGGGTTGGCCGCCACCAGAAGCCTTTCACGCTGGTGAAGTTTCGCACCATGAAAGTGGATACCGCCTCGGTTGCCACTCATCTGGCCAGCAGTGCATCCATTACCCGTTTTGGTCATTTCCTGCGCAAGACCAAGTTGGATGAATTACCCCAGCTATGGAACGTGCTCAAGGGTGAGATGAGTCTGGTGGGGCCAAGGCCTGGTTTGTTCAATCAGGAAGAGCTGACCGCAGAGCGCGCCAAGCGCGGAGTGTTCGATGTTCGCCCTGGTATTACCGGGTTGGCGCAGGTCAATGAGATCGATATGTCCACGCCGGCGTTGTTGGCGGAGACGGATCAAAAGATGATTCAGAGCCTGACGGTGATGGATTATTTCAAGTACATCTTCATGACGGTGGCTGGTAAAGGGGCGGGCGACAGGGTCAGGTGAGGTAGCGGTGTTGGCCTGCTTTGGCTGTTTCTGGTCGCTTCCTTGAGGGTGCGGTGTGGTGCGTTTTCGCCAGCAAGCTGGCTCCTACAGGAGTCATGGGCCATTAGCGGAATATTCGTTCTATAAGGTGGGCAGTGCTCATGAATAGGGCCTATACCTGTTTGGTACGAAGGTGCGTCAAGGTTGTTTGGTTGAGGTTTCCCTGTGTTGAGATTGGCTGAAAAGTTGCGCTGCCTCTTGGTAAAGCTACCGCGTCGGCACAAGCGTGCTATACAGGTGGCCACGGATGTGCTGCTGGTCTGGCTGGCGCTTTGGCTGGCTTTTTTCGTTCGCGTGGGTGAAGCGGATTTTGTGCAGCCTTTTGGGGGTCATGCCTGGCTGTTCGGCGTCGCGCCGCTGATCGCGATTCCGTTCTTCATCCGTTTCGGTATGTACCGCGCAGTGATGCGTTACTTCGGCAACGATG
>DKFG01000286.1 GCA_002452325.1 Geobacter sp. UBA6802 | reverse complement strand
GGCCCATATTTCCAATAGCATACTGACCACGGATAACTCGGCTGCTAATTGTCAGAGTATCGGGCAACCTGGCTTTTACTCAGGGGTAATTGATGGCTCTGACCCCTTGGGGCCGGTTATCCTTTCCGGCCCGGAGCAGAATTATCCGGTACCTCCTTCTGTTGTTGCCGATCCGGACCGCCGTTCGCTTTCAACCTCCCTGTCTTCAAGTCAAAACTGGATCCGGGAATTTTTTATCACAACATCAACTCCGGTAGGCCATGGTTTTAATCTGGTGGACCCGGCCATGGCACGTGATTTTGCCTGCTACAGCTTTGTTCCCAAGGCAAACATGCCGATCAAGGTCATTGTGCTGGATGATACCTGCAAGGGGACCGGGCAGCCCAACTATGCCGGCGGCAGTCTTGACCAGATCCGGCTGGATTGGCTTAAACAAGAGTTGCAGGCTGGACAGGACAATAACCAGCTGATGATCATTGCAGCACATATACCGTTCAGGGTGTATAAAGACCTGGTGACGGATCCTGCCCAGGTGGTCACAAATCCGCAGATCATGACGCTGTTTCTCCCAATGCCCGTCTATTCCGTTGTCAATGATGATGCATTGCTATCCGTGCTTCAGGGCTATCCGAACCTGATCATGTGGATTGCCGGGCACCGCCATATGAACACCGTTACGCCGCAGATTCACCCCACCGATCCTACCCGCAGTTTCTGGGAGGTTGAGACCTCGTCACTGCGGGATTTTCCACAGCAGTTCCGCACCTTCAGGATCTACCGCAACACCAATAACACCGTCTCAATCATCATCACCAATGTTGATCCTGCAGTATCAACTGCATCTCCGGCAACAACCTCGCGGGGCAACGCCATTGCCACGGCACGGATCACCGCGCACGTTCCGATGGGTGATGCTACCTCCCACTCGATAAATGCAGAACTGGTGGTACAATTGACTCCAACAATGCAGGCAGTCATCGCCAACGCAGGTACACCGGTATAATGCAGGGACTGGGGTTGCAGAGAGTATCAGGCAGCAACATCCAAACAAAGGGGAACTCTATGAGTGACGAAGTCAAGATGCAGGAGAATAAACAGAAAAAAAGCGGTGAAGTTTCACGACGGGATTTCATCAAATACACTGCCGGAACAGCTGCCTGTATCTCTTTGGGCTCGCTTAATTATGGATGTGGCAGCAGCAGTAGCAGCTCAGACCAGATTGCCGGATACCCGATTGATTCAAAGGTGGTTAAAACCAGTGAGCGGATGATCTCATTCCCTTACACGCCGGCTTCTGCAGCTCCTTCTCCCGGTACAATGCCTGATCCGCCTGACCCGCTCTACAGTCCCAATGGCAAGAGCGCGCTTAAATGGAATCAGCTGTACCGGATTGCCGACTATGATTCTTTGGGGTATGGCAAATGGAGCTATGTCGACTGGCCACTGCCGGTCGTGCAGCGGACCGATATCATGCCAATCGGCTATAGTGCCGCATTAGTTACCAAAAAGATACGGCTGCTGAACTTCTTTGCCATGACCGATATCCATCTGACTGACAAGGAAGCGCCCAATCAGTTGATCTATCTCCAGCAAAGCCTTCCTGGTTTTGCCGGGCAAAACAGCTCCATCTACTCCGGTGTTATGTTGTACACCCCCCAGGTCTTTGATGCGGCCATTCAGACGGCAAATGCCCTGCATAGGAAAGATCCCTTTGATTTCTTTATTTCGCTGGGTGATGTCTGCAACAGCAGCATGTACAACGAACTCAGGTGGTATCTAGACATCATTGACGGCAAGGTGATTACCCCCAGTTCCGGCGCCCATGCCGGTGCCGACACTACTGATTATCAGAAGCCATTCAAGGCAGCGGGCCTGGACAAAAGCATCCCGTTCTATCAGGCCCTAGGTAACCATGACCACCACATGATCGGTTCATTCCCGGTTTATCAAAACGGTCTTGACCAGTCTTACATCAGCGATACGGTCTGGGCAGTGCCCAATGAGCTGCTTACCCCCCAAACGGACCCTGCTGAATATGTCGCCAGCTTTCCGGCTAATATTGATATACGTCGCCTGAAAAACCCAAGCTATACCAAGTATTACCAGGGCGTGATTGACGGCACGACACCGTTAGGTACCATTAAATATGCAGGAACTATCGCAACTGCACCCAAGGTGGTGGCTGATCCCAACCGCCGTTCTCTGCATAGAACAGAATGGATTCAGGAATTTTTCAACAGCGCCACCAGTCCGAAGGGTCATGGCTTTAACCTGGTTGCCTCCAACCCCAACTTCAACCTGGTTCCAGCTGCCGACCGCGCCGGTTTTGCCTGTTACAGCTTTGTGCCCAAGGCAAATCTGCCGCTGAAGGTGATTGTGCTGGATGATACCCAGCGGGAAGACGACGGTTCTTTTGATATCCATGGCCACGGTTTCCTTGATGCAGCACGCTGGAACTGGCTTAAGGCTGAGCTTGCTGATGGTCAGGCAGCCAATCAGTTGATGATCATCGCCTGCCATATCCCGATTTGCGTTACCATTGTAGGTACTGAACTGGAATGGTGGCTTGGCGATGCAAACGCCACAATCACGAATGCCTGTACCATAACGGAACTGGTCACCACCCTTCAAAACAGCACCAACCTGCTGATGTGGATCGCCGGACATCGTCATGTCAATGTGGTTAAGGCCTTTGTCTCGCCTGATAAGGACACTACTCCTGAAAAGGGGTTCTGGCAGGTTGAGAGCTCTTCGTTGCGAGATTTCCCGCAGCAGTTCCGTACCTTTGAAATCTTTATCAACAGCGACTACAGCATTTCAATTGAGGCGGTAAATGTTGATATCGCAGTAAAAGAGGGGACACCTGCGGCAACATCAAGGAAGTATGCCATTGCGACACAGCAGATCCTGCAGAATCCGTTAAAATCTAATCCGCCCAACTATGCAACGTACTACGGCAAGGATTTCGGCCCCATTGACCCGACCCGGCCACAGGGTGGCGATATCGCCGCAACAGGTTCAGGAGACAACTTTAAAGACCCATCCATCCAGTTTGTTGATCTGACCTCGCAAGGGGTTCCGTACAACGCTTCATACAACGCCCGACTGTTCAAGCAGTTGAGCCCAACCATGAAGGCGCATTTGCAGACGTTGTATCCGGCGCTGTAACCGGATTCCTACTCAAAGGCTCAACAGGCACGCAACGCTTGTTGAGCCTTTTTTTAGGGGAGACATGACAGGAGATAAAATGCCGTTATCCAAAAAGTTTCTTGTAATTGCAGCACTATGTGCAAGCCTGAGTATTGCAGCCTGCGGAAACGACAATTCAGTACCGGCTGCAACTGATTATTCAAAGACAGCACATTGGATGTCGCTACCGGCCACGGTTAAGAAAGTTGATGTTTTTTATCTCTACCCGACAACGTATAAAAAGGTCAGCGCGGCAGATCCTGACATTTCTGAGATAAATAATGCCGTAATGCGCGGTGGCGCATCGGTTAAATTTGCACGACAAGCCACTGTCTTTGAAACCATCGGCAATATATATGCGCCTTACTATCGACAGGCGGATGCTCCGTATGTCTTAAACCTGCCAACCCTGGCCGAACGTGAACAGGTTATTGCAGGGGCGCCAACCATAGATGCCGTGGCTGCTTTCGATTACTATATCAAGCAGTACAACAACGGTAGGCCGTATATTCTCGTCGGGCATTCCCAGGGGGCAAACGTCCTGATGAACATCCTGACCGACTACATGAAAGCGAACCCTGCGGTATATGACCGGATGATAGCGGCTTACGTGGTCGGTTATTCAGTGACTGATGCCGGCCTTGCCAAGAATCCGAAGTTGAAATTTGCCACAGGCCCTGATGATACGGGCGTAGTAATCTCCTATAACACCCAATCTCCCAATGTTGCCGCAGGAATCAATCAAATCGTCACGGATGGCGCTCTTGCCATCAACCCGATTACCTGGACCAGAGACGAAACCGTAGCAACCACTGCACAAGGGCTTGGCTCGTTCGTGCCGATTAACGGCGTGTATACCCAGGCGACTCAATATGCCGATGCCGCAGTTGACAAGGCAAAAGGAGTTGTTATTTGCAGCACCTGTGATGAAGCAGCCATGCATGCAGCGAGCCTGTCATATCCGGTTGGTGTGTATCACAGTTTTGATTATGATTTTTACTACTTCAATCTCCGTGCAAATGCGGCTGACAGGGTTGCAAGGTTTTTAAGCAAATAGATGGGGTGTAATGCACTGATGAGTGATTCTGAAATTCCATGTATGGGAGAGGCACCATGAACTGCCAACCAGTATCATCACCGAAGAGATCATCATCACTGATTTTGGCCCTGTTTTTGGTGTTCGTTCTGGCAATGCTCTCAGGCTGTGCCGGAAACTCCTCCTCCAACACAACCGCAGCGCTTGAAGCCAAAAACATCAATCTGATTTTCGTGGCAAGTCCTGATTTGGCATACCAAGCGCCCGGCGACATCCAGCCGGACACGGCAAATCTTACCAGTCAGGGGCTTACAGCTCCTCTTTTCTGACTATTCAATGCAGGACAAATTGTGGCCGGCCTTCTGAATGCCGAGCTGGTGGTGCAGTTGACCCCGGCCATGCAGGCGGTAATTGCCAAAGCAGGAACGCCGATAGCGTAACAAAAGAAAAGGAGCCAAACCATGATTCGCAGCATCCTCTATATCTTCATAGCTGCCCTGCTGGCCTTGCCGCACTTGTCCAGCGCAGCAGAGATCACGTTTGACGACATGGCATGTGGTACCAGCCAAAACCTGACCGTTGGGGATCTGCTGGAAGTTCGTTTGCCGGGCAACCCGACAACCGGATATACTTGGCAGGCGGTCGCTGTACCTGCCCAGTTGCGGCAGCAGGGAGAACCAGTTCACCACAGCGACAGCCAACTGATCGGTGCAGGCGGCATCAGCTCTTTTAAATTCAGTGTAGCCGAAGCTGGAGAGGGGAGCCTGGAGCTGGCCTACCGGCGACCATGGGAGAAAGATGCGCAACCTGCCAGGATCTGCCGTATCCAGCTTCAGTTTGCTCTGTCTGCCGCAGATTCGGCAAATAGACCACTCATACTCTCAACTGCCCAGCAACGGGTGACAGCTGCGTTTGAGCGCCTTGACAGCGGCCTGCGCAAAGCAGCCGGAAAGCTTGGAAAAACAGGACTGACCGGTGATGCTGCCCGGAGGGTTCTGACGGCAGCCTGCAAGGAGTTCAGCTATGCAGTTGATTGCAGCACCGTCGATGTCAGCGGGCGGCTGACCACCATTGAACCTGCCCGTTACCGCAGCTTCGAGGGCAAGGATATTTCTGATCAGGAACAGGTCAAACGGATGTTGAAACTGCGCAAACCGGTTATGAGCCAGGTTTTTCATTCGGTGGAAGGGTATGATGCGGTGGATGCGGAATATCCGGTGTTCACGCCTGCTGGCAATTTTATCGGTTCCGTCAGCATCATGTTCAAACCGGAACGGTTCCTGGGAGAGATCATACAGCCTCTGGTGAAGGGGGCGAGGTTTGATATCTCGGTAATGGATCTGGAAGGGCGAACCCTCTACGACAGCGATCCGGCGCAGGTGGGTCTCAACATCTTCACTGCACCTCTGTTTCAGCCTTATACAGAATTTGTTCAGTTGGCACGAAAAATTGCAGCGACACCGCAGGGTAACGGCACCTACCGCTTCAAAAAAGAAAATCTGGCCGGCCCTGATACAGACAAAAAGGCGTACTGGACCAGTGTGTCTCTGTATGGAGTCTCCTGGCGGCTGGTGGGCATTTCTTTGGCTGCCGACAACTGATTGTCATTGGAGAGAAGAGCCCTGACACCGATGCGGGTGTCTCCACCGTAATCTATGCTTGATTCAAGAACCACATGGGCGTGAAAGAAGCGCCCTCCGCCTTTGGATGGCGGTACACCACACTTTGACTAAAGGAGGATGTCATGACTCTACATCGAAGCTTAGCATGGTTTATCTCTATACTGCTTGTCGCCGGGTTGACCGGCTGCAGTGGTAGTGCGACAAACACGCCTACAGAACAAGTAACTCCACTTAAATCCACTGATTTGTCAATGACCTCAGTCAGCACAGGTAAAGCAGATGAACTGCACTCTGCAAATCTGGCAAGAGTAGCAGATATGCTGGTCAATAGAAGGGTTATAAGCAATAAGTCCGCCCTGATGGCTACTAAAGCTGAAGGAGTAGGGGGCTTCATTGCAGAAATTCTGATAGCTATTATTGAAACAGCTATTCATTCTAAAGAAGTTGATGGGGTAAAGAAAGAAATAGAAGATGTAAATAGCTCTATTGATAAGTTAAGTGCAAAAATTGATGATTTGTCTAAAGAGCTCAATATCAAATTCGATAAAATATATTATGGCTTATCAGATGAAGAGAATAAAAAAGATTTACAACAATATAAAGGAACTATCAGCAGTGCTTTCTTTGGTTCTACCAAAGATAGTTTATCCTATTTTAATCAACAAACTCTGCTGATTACACAATGTAAAGAAACACCGGGTTATCCTGACACATGCACAGACGCACAGAAAAATGCCTACAATAATGCGTCAAGTTTGCCTGCAAATGCTACCAGTTTTGTAAATAATCATTTGGCTGATGTTCAGAAAAGTGTTTTAAACATCAATCAGTTCATTGTAGGTGATGTAAAATTACTTAATACCTCTGCACGTAATATCCTCTCACAATTAGAATCGCAAAATATCGTGATTGATTCAGATCGAGCCTTAAATGTGTATCTTATGCTGGAAAAAGTGTTCTCTCAATTGTTGGCCTACCAATTTCAAGGGGCTATTATTATTGCCAATGCCAATAATTACCAAACACCAGGCAACTATTATAATAGCAACAACTATTTAACCGGAGATTTTGAGCATTATATACGGCAAGAGTGTGCCGAGTTTCTGGCGCAAGTCCAATGGCTGGCCGTGAATATGCGTGATTACAGGGATAAGTCCAGCTATGCAACAGACATGAACTATACTGCTCAGGGACTTGCCCCTGACCCTGTTTATACTAATATGCTTGCCCGCTCGAGATTTTTCTGCGCTCAGGTTCTGCAGCATTTTACAACTAACAGGGACAATGGCGGATTTACCGCCGATAACGGAGTCAAGTATCCTCCTGATACCACCTATTACAACAACAAGCCACATAATGATGAACTGTATCGGTATGAATTCGGGCTGTATGGAGCAATAGTAGTACCGTACAATTATACCTTTGATCATGCTAACAAGAAATCAATGCCTGTAACTTTGGAGTTATATGATTCGAACAACGCGTTGGTTGCAACAGTCAATTCACAACCAGGGGATCCATTTTCGAGACAGATAAAAGGACGCTTCCCCAATACCGCCTGGAACACAAACACAAAAGGTGTCTTGAGTGCGACAGAGGATCATCAATGGCTGTTTTATGATTTTGATTTCTCTAATGCCAAAGATTCCACTGGCGCCAAAATAAAAATTTCGGCAGGAACATACTCAATTAAGTTTCAGGAGAATGGAACGAATGCGGTGGGCGCTAAAGGGCCCTGGGTTCATACTTCTACAAATCTTGGTACACTGAAAGTGCTGTACTTTGAACCCCAAAATCCAGATAAAGGCCAGATAAATGCAGACACTACCCATACTGTGCTGTTCGGATACTTTTCATTGTACTGGCCATGGGGATTCCAGGTGTTCTCAGCCAGTCCCGCATCTTCATGGAATGGTATAAATGACTTTAACCACTCCGATACTTTCGTCAATTACATAAACCTTCCCTATAATCACCACACAACTTTCGACTGGAGCAAGGATATCAAGCTGCTGTTTAATGTGGGGCAGGCTGAAACTGACACATCAACAACAAAAAATGTGGCCTTTATGTTCAACAGCTCAAAAAATTATATGTCAGCCAGCAACAGTTGCACCCATGGCACCCTTGATACGTTGAGCTACAAATATTCCATCAATGACAGCAGCGGCAAGGATATTGTTATCGACTCAAAAAACGGGCCTGCGGCCAAGCACCCTGCTACCAGTAAAATCGACACGCATAGCACCGAGTACAAGAGTGAAACCATTAATTATGGTGATTATCACTTTACTATCCATCAGACTTTTAGTGGACACTTGCCTTGGCCCTACTACGGTTGCACAGCTGTTGATTTTGAGTCCAGTCTCAACTGGAATATACAGTTATTATTTCCTTCAGCTGCATTGAACATCATTGATATTTGAGTCAGTGGGCAGAGACAGTTGCAGACACTGCACAAGGAGTTGGCTCTTATATGCCTTAAGCTCTGGGTTTATCTGAGGTGTGTACCACAGCTTTGATTATCCTTTTTACTACTACAATCTTCGCGTAAATGCGGCTGACGGGGCTGCAAAATTCGACTAAATGGAGAAATTTATGAACAACCAGAACAACAATCAAAATGATGAGCAGAAAAAAAGCGGTGAAGTAACCCGGCGGGATTTTATCAAATACACTACCGGAACCGTGGCCTGTATTTCATTAAGCCCAATGCTGTTTGCCTGTGGCAGCAGCAGCACAACACAGGTTGCAGGTTACCCGATTGAATCCGGTGTTGTTACAACAGCCGTTAAAACAATCAAATCAGGCACAACATTTTCAGGAACCATTGCTCCAAAGAATCTGCAAAATGTTGCAGATTACGACAAATACGGCTATGGAGCCTGGTCTGATGGTGCTGGTCTCGATTACGAAAAACGTAATGATCTCATGGCAGCCGGATATACCTATCCGTCACCCACGACTCCGCCTAAACAACTGCTGAGATTCTTCGCCATCACCGATATACATATCACCGACAAGGAATCCCCTTCCCAGGCGATTTATATGCAACCGTTATTGGGAATGGAAACATCGACCTATTCTCCCACAATGCTGTATTCAACCCAGGTGCTTGATGCCGCCATCCAGACGGTAAACGCCCTGCACAGACAGAACCGGATCGATTTCGGCATATCACTGGGGGATGCCTGCAACAGTACCCAATACAATGAACTCAGGTGGTATATTGATGTCATTGACGGCAAGGTGATTACCCCCAGCTCCGGCGCTCATGCAGGAGCTGGCAGCATCGATTACCAGAAACCGTTTAAAGCAGCAGGACTTGATCCGGCAATTCCATGGTATCAGACCATTGGCAACCACGACCACTTCTGGCTTGGCTCCATCCCGCTGGATACCGGCGATCTTGGCGACCTGCGCGGCAGTTATACCAGCAGTGAAGTCCTTGCCATGGGAAATACCCTTGTTAACGCTTCTAAAATTTACGATACAACTCCGCCGCTCTACTATATGGGGGTCATTGATGGCTCCACCACCACGGGCGCCATTATAAAAGCCGGTAAGGTAGGCGATCCCGGTTTTACCACGCCGCCAAAGGTGGTACCAGACCCTGACCGCCGTTCACTGACCAGAGCTGAATGGGTGGGTGAATTTTTCAAGACATCCTCCAGCCCGTTGGGGCATGGCTTCAATCTTGTGCCCCCTGGCCGCGAAAAAGGTTTTGCCTGCTACAGCTTTGTGCCGAAAGCAACCGTTCCCATCAAGGTCATTGTGCTGGACAACACCCAGCGTGAAGATGATGACTCCACCAAAATTCATGGCCACGGTTTTCTTGATGTTGCCCGCTGGAAATGGCTGAAAGCTGAACTGGCAGCTGGTGATGCAGAGGGCCAACTGATGATCATAGCCTCCCATGTACCGATAGGCGTCCAGCCAAAGGATACGTTCATGGAGTGGTTTGATAATTCCGAAAACCCTTCCAGCATCCAGAATGCGGTGGACCTGCCGGGGTTGCTTGCCGAACTGCACAGTCACCCCAATCTGCTGTTGTGGATAGCCGGTCATCGCCATGTCAATGTTGTCAAGGCCTTTGCAAGCGATGATGCCACCAAACCGGAACGGGGTTTCTGGCAGGTTGAAACCTCATCGTTCCGGGATTTCCCGCAGCAGTTGCGTACCTTTGATATCAGGTTGAACAGCGACTACTCTGTTTCAATCGTGGCGACCAACGTTGATCCGGCTGTCAAAGAGGGGACACCGGCGGCAACAGCGCGTAAATATGCAGTTGCGGCAATGCAGATAGTCAAAGCTCCCGATATCTTCCAGGCTAATGCACCGCTTATAGATCCTGTGACCCAAGAGCCAAATGGCACAGATCCAAGCATTCGCCAGATGCCCACCGGATCTTACAATGCCGAGCTGTTTGTGCAGTTAAGCCCTGAAATGAAAGCCAAGATGCAGGCGCTGTTCCCGGTTTTGTAATGAACCAGAAATAGTAGTTTCCAAAAACCGTCAAAACCAACCCCCCTCAGTCCCCCCTTATCAGGGGGGGATGCCTTGAAGTCTCCCCTGACAAGGGGAGATTTAGAGGGTTTTGATTGTGTTGGCAGCATAATTTGTTTTCTTTTGCCAAAGGACTGATATGAAAACTCTACTTAAGCACCTGAAATGGACGCACCTGATTGTGGCTGCAATCGCAATTTTCCTTGCCAAGCCTGTTTTTGCCGATGAAGGCGATTTCCGTTGTCTCAAGTCTGTCGGTCTCAAGAATCCGGTACGGCTGCAATTTACTTTTCGCGCCGATAAGGATGACCTGGGCTACGTCACCTACCAACGGGGCAGCGGCCGGATTCAGGTGAAGAAGATCAGCGAGAAGGAGCTGCGCCAGGTGCCTGGCGGCAGGCCCAGCGAGTTTGAAATGACCTGGGAGGAGCTGACGCTGGATGGTTCCGGCGGCCGCTATGTCATGGTTGTCCAGGGAGCGCGGATCTACGGTTTCAAGTACATCGGGAAGAAAGACGGCAAGGTTCTGAAGTTTGAAGAGGATCTTGATGCGTTCAGCGAGAAGGGGTGTAACTGGACAAAACAGTAGAAAGGCAAATCACAGGGAAGCAATCAAGAACGAGATACAACAGCTTGATTTTGGGCAGTAATCTACGACATTGAGTGAAACAGAAAGAGAGTTCAGATGAGAGTCAATCACAACAAAAAATCTATCGGGTTAGTAACTGCGCTCTGTATGGCGCTAGCGCTATTCATAATTTCCGGATGCGGCTCTGAAAGTTCGTCTCCATCTGTCAAACAATATGCCGGAAAGGTTGCGTACATCGGAGATCCCAGCGGCACCCTCGCTGATGAGATCGATCAGATATTCGTGAACAGTGTCCAATATGACGGGTCATCCACAGATATGCCTGTTTTCATTGCGGCCCAAAATGTTCTGTCTCTTACCGAAGACCAAAAGCAGTGGATCAGGGACACCTTTGCCAATGGAGAACCAATTGTAGTAGTGCATGGTGGCGAGACGGAAATAAATGCCCTCTATACAGTACTGGGGCTTGAAAAGACATATACCTTGCCGGAAGGCTTGCCGGAGGGGCAAAATTACGCTGAACTGTTCGCCATCGTACAACTCACCGATAAGATTGCTATCTGGACGATGTATCCCCCCACGGTTGGAAGACCAGTGTCGGACGATCCTGATGCGCCACAGGGAGATGAAGACACTGATAGTGATGAAGACCAGCTTGACAGGGCGGAGATGTTCCTCGACTGGATCGACGAGGAGATCAAAAGAAGCAGTGCCTTGAAGGTAAATTTTGCTGCGTCAATGGCGAATAAAGTTGAAGCAAGCAAGGCTATTGCTGCCGTCGCAGGAGAAAACGCAGAGTTAACCGCAGTCGCGAAATCCTTTCATGTGACAAACAACTTTTCAGCGTACGGGAATTACTACACAGTAACCTACTATATTTATTCATGCCATTCCTTTAGCGAGTCGGATGGAAAAGAGTATGACTGGTTTTATGTGCGGCAAGAGGGGCAACTCAACGCTAAAAACGCGTATAAAGGGATCCAAAATTGGTATCTTGGACTTCAAACGGACAATATCCATTACTACATCGGCAGTTACAGGATGAACAACTGGATGGATGGACTGACACAACAGGGGAGCGGCGTGTCGCTGGTGCAGTCGAGCCCTGCGAACGAAAATAAATCGGAACAGGTGACCAGTGGTGTCAGCGTTAACATCAGCGGGAAAGTTGGATTTTCCGGCAAAGGAGCCACCGGAGATGTTGGCGCTGGCCTGACCATCACCAACTCAAAATCCTTTAGTGTAAAAGACTGCGATTTGGTAAATAATTCCGGTGATAAATTCAACAACGCAAACTGGAGCTACAATTTCAAGAAAGCTTCACAAACAGCTTATTTTGCATACTCAGCGCTCAATGAGCCACCACTGTTGTCTCGGTCATTATTTCAACCGGTGAATCAGTGGGTCTGGAAGTTCTCGTCAGACATTCGCGATAAAAACCAGAACTGGTTTTACTCGCAGTTTGATGTGGACCTGATTAATTCTATGGGTGGCGTTGTTCTCTTTTGGGTAGGGCAACCCCCTTCTCACTCTGTTTACCCGAATACCTGGAAAGAGAAGATCCCTCTACCCTTCCCGCCGCTGATTGTCGCCCAGCGCAATCTTGACTTCAATTCATCGAAGGGAAGTTCAACAGCGCTGGATATTACGGTTTCTCGTGACTGGACGGCTTCCAGCAATCAGCCATGGTGCCAGCTTCAGCAGTCCGCCGGCACTGCCGCAAACACGCATATCAATATCACGGTCGACGAGAATACAACCGGCGCGGGTCGTACGGCCGTACTAACCTTTAAAACGGCTGATGGCAAAGGCACAGCAACTACCACAGTCTTTCAGCCCAAGTAGCCTTGTCAAGTCGCCATGCGCACTATTATGGAAACTGCTGCCGCCAGAACAAAACAAACGGCTGTTGAAGCGTTGGGTGTGCAGCCAATTCAGGCTGATCTGTATATCATAAAGACCGGCATGATCGTGCAACCCGATAGAAAAAGATCACCGGCTGTTCGTTGTATGGCCAAGTCTGCCTGTTCGGGACATTCAGCATAAAATATGGGGTGAAGCCTATGTCATTTTTATTGTCATGCAAACGCACTTTAATAAGTGTTTGCTCCCCATTAATCCTGTTAATCAGTTTTGCAGTAATGATAACAACCGGTTGTTCTGGGACTGAATCATCTGCACCCAGGCAGACGGTCAAGCTGGGGGCGCTGCTTAACCTGGCCGCTGAAGATGGGCTTGCCACGAAAGCAGCCATAGAGCTGGCCCTTGAAGACCTGAACAGGTATGCAACGACAGCAGGTCGCAATGTTTCCTTCACCTGCTCATTTGCAGATACAGGCATGGATCCCGCAGAGGCAGAGAACCAGTTGAAGAGCATGCATCAGCAAGGGATCAGCATGTTTGTCGGCGGCCCCTATTCCAGCAGCGAATTGCAGGCCATTGCGCCATTTGTAAAACAGAATCACATTGCTCTCATCAACGCCAGCAGCACAGCCATAGGATTGAATCATGCAGGCAGCCATATTTACAGAATCATTACAGAAGACAGTTTTCAGGCAAAGGCGTTGGTCAGAACCGTCATAACACAGGGAGTAAAGGCCGTTATTCCGATAGTCAGGAATGACATCTGGGGGAATTCGTTGTTACAGGCCTTTGCAACGAGATTTGTGTCAGAAGGGGGCGTTGTTTATCCGGGAGCCGTGTATGACCCTTCCGAGACCTCCTTCGCATCTCAGGTCAACACCGTCAATACTCAGGTTAGCGAGGCTATCGCTACCTACGGCGCTGCAAATGTTGCCGTTATCGCCCTCACCTTCAAGGAAATAACCGGAATAATGACCAGGGCTTCAACACTTCAGTCGCTGGGGGCTGTAAAATGGTATGGCTGCGATGGAAACTCGCAGCTAAAAGAGATGATTACCGACCCGACCGTTGCCGGATTCGCTGTTAAAACCAATTTTCTGGCGCCAATGATGGCCATCGGCTGGACCTTGTATACCCCGCCTTTTACAACGCAACTTTCGTCAAAAATACGCTCTAAAACCGGAATTACCCCGGATATCTATGCACTGTCTGCCTACGATGCCACCTTTATCATGGGTCTTGCGTATCTGCAGGTAGGCAGTGCCGATATGGAGAAGATAAACGCCATGATCCCTTTGATCAGCAGCACCTACGATCAAATGGGCATTTCCCGCCAACTGAATGCAAGCGGCGACCTGTTGCAAGCTAATTACATATTCTGGAACATCCTTCAAAATCCAACTGGCTATTATTGGGGCGGGTACGCCACTTACTGGTATGACATTGATGTTTTTGCTTGAACCGGTGTCATATGTAACTGCTGATAAAAGGTCATAAGCATGGCTATAAGCTAAAACCAATAATTTCAGACTCGTCTGGGTAAAGGTGAGGCCTGGAATGAACCAGAAAAGGAGATGTTCATGAAAACCACAGGTATCGGCTTTATACTCAAACTGTTTGCGTGCTGTCTGATTTTTGCCGGGTGCGGGAGCAGCAGCACGTCCACGCCCACGGCCATTGATTATGCAAAGGCCGCTAACTGGCTATCCGTGCCATCACAGCTTGATCCCGTTAAAAATGTCGATGTCTTCTACGTCTATCCGACCGCGTACTTTGCCGGCACGGGTGATCCGATTATCGGCCCGATAGACAACGCCACCATGGTGGCCGGTGCAAAGTCATGGTTTCAGAAACAGGCTACCGCCTTTGCCGCTGTCGGTAATATCTACGCCCCCTACTATCGGCAGGCAGATGCTTTCTACACGCTGGCTTTGCCGACTACAGACGTCGTGTATGACTTTATCAGCGGAACACCGGCCACGGATGTCACCGCAGCGTTCGATTACTACATCAAACACTACAACAACAACCGGCCTTTCATTCTTGTGAGCCATTCGCAAGGTTCAACCGTAGTCGCGCTGCTGCTGCAAAACTACATGAAAGCCAATCCAAGCGTCTATCAGAGGATGATTGCCGCCTACGCCATCGGCTGGTCCTTCACGCAGGACTATTTCGACCGGAACCCCCATCTGAAATTCGCCCAGGGTCAGGATGATACCGGTGTGATCATCTCGTATAACACCCAGAGCCCAAGCTTCAGCGGCAGGAACCCCGTGGTCTTCCCCGGCGCCATGGCAATCAACCCGATCTCCTGGACCAGAACAACAACCCCGGCGCCGACCACGGCCAATGCCGGCTCCCTGCGTCTGTTCGACGCAACGGCCCAGCCCCCGTTTTTCCAGGGCGATGTCATAATCCCTGTGCAGACAGTAACCGGCTATGCAGATGCGCAAATCGCCGCAATCAACCCGGCCACAAGCGCTCTTGACCCAAATTCCGCGACAAATGTTGTGCTCTGCTCATCCGTGGACCCGGCAACGTTCAAGCGCCCGAGCCCTTTCGCGCCAGGCTTTTACCACAGCTATGACTACACGTTCTATTACGGCAACATTGCCGCCAACGCCGCCAATCGCGTTGCTAGGTTTCTCACCCCCTAACCCCCCCACCCTATCCCTCCCCCGCCAGGGGGAGGAGACTTTTAGAGACAATGCAATTTTCTAACCGGACAACACTGTGTCTGAGTAGTATTAAGTGAGTTGGAATTTGCCGATAGAGATATTCATGGAAATGCAGACAAAGAAGGAAGCAAACGTAACCGTGGTAACAATCACCGGCAGGCTGGACGCCGTTACGGCGCCGGAGTATGAAAAAGCGATAAACGAGCTGATTGCAGGTGGGGAGATCGCTTTTGTCCTTGATTTTGACGGCCTTGACTACATCAGCAGCGCCGGATTGCGGGGCCTGCTCGCCACAGCCAAGCGGCTTAAAGGGAAAGGGAGGCAGCTTCGTTTTGCCAATGTCAAGGGCACGGTCAAGGAAGTATTTGACATCTCCGGTTTCGGCTCCATCTTCCAGATAGATGACTCGATCACCGCTTCCCTGGCCAAAGAGTACAACGTGAACCAAAATATCGCACCCTCACGTGTTGTTCTTGTCGTTGACGGTTATTCGACCGGCCAGTTCTACCCCGAAGCCATAAGGGAAAAGGGACTGCGGCCTGTCCATGTCTCCTCCGGGATGGAAAAGAACTCCCCTGGCCTGGAGTCCTATGTGACCGAGGCGCTCGAGCATATACGCCATGATTACGATGCCATGTTTCATGGCTGGAACAACATCGATGAACTCGTTGCCAGCCTGGCCGCCCTGGCTCCCTGCTGCGTCATGCCAGGCTGCGAGATGGGCGTTGAAATGGCTGACTTGCTGGCCCGACGCCTGGGGCTGCCCGGTAATGATGCAGCCACAAGCCATATCCGGCGTGACAAGCTGGCCATGCACGACACCCTGGCTAAAGCCGGTCTGCCATCACTGGCTTCACTGGCCACGGACAACTTTGATGAGGCTCTCTCTTTTGCCGCAGATCTGGATTCCTGGCCGGTGGTAGTCAAACCACTTCGCAGCGCCGCCACCGAAGGTGTACGCTTTTGCTACACAACTGATGAACTCCGGGATGCGTTCGCGGCGCTTCTGGGCACTTTTACCCAGTTCGGAGAGCGCAATGCTCTGGTGCTTGTCCAGCAATGCGCCACGGGGCGCGAATATGCGGTCAACACCGTGTCCCGGGAAGGCAGGCATCTCCTGTCCGACCTGTGGGTCTACGATAAAATCCCTATGCCCGGCGGCGCTCCCCTTTATGACAGGACTCAGCTTGTACTCACACAAGATCAGGATCAGCGTGCAATTATCGACTACACGTTTCAGGTGCTGGACGCCCTCGGCGTCAGGATTGGTCCGGCTCACACCGAAATCATGCTCACCGATCAAGGACCGGTGCTTATCGAAAGCGGCGCACGCCCCATGGGCGGAGCGTTCCCTCAGGATCTGATCCGTGAGACACTGGGGCATACCCAGATTCAGTGGGCGGTGGACAGCTATGTCGATGCGGAGGCTTTCGCTGCCAACGCCGGAAGCGCCTATCGTCCAACCCACGCCATGTGCGTCAAATCGCTCATATCCACCCGGGAAGGAGCCATCCGGTCTGTTCCCGCGATTAACCTGGCCATGCGCCTTCCTTCGGTGCGCTATGGAAATTTCATCAGTGTGCTTTCCAAAGGCTATATGGCACGTACCGTGGATCTTCTGACCAGTCCTGCCCATCTTTTTCTCTATCACCAGTTCCAGGCTGTGGTTGATGCAGACTGGTCCACCTTGCGGGAACTGGAGATCGAAGCGCAAAACGAACTGTTCGAGATGAGCCCTGCCGATGCATCCCTTGAAAGCCGGGATGACTGGTTCGCCCATCTGCCTGACGAATGAGAGCTATGGCCTGGGGCTTGGAAACAGCGTCGTTGGCATCGGACACACCGGCGCTCATCCCGGTTACGTCAACCTGGTTGCCTACAACCCGCTTGATGATGTTTCTGTGATGGTGGTTCCGCCGTTTATCGATTACAGCAAAGAAATGGACGATCATTTAGCCCTGTTGATCAGCATTGCCAACGAAGCGAGGTGGATCGCCGGGTACACTGCTACATGGACGCCGTAACAGGTATACTTAGGAGGAGACAATGAAATATGTGATAACCATGCTGCTGGTACTGTTCATCACGCTGCCAGGAATGGCGGAAATGCGGGAAACCGCTGATTTGCGGACGTTGGAGCCTGAAGTCACCGCCACAACCCTGGTCTGTTTTGATCTGGACAACACCTTGATCCGCACCGAACAGATGCTGGCAAGCGACCAGTGGTGGGATGACCTGATATACGGTTTTGTGGCAGGGGGAATGCCAGAGAGGGATGCAGTACGCAAGGCATTTGAAATCTGGTTTCCGATAGAGAAGCAGAGCCGTTTCATACCGGTGCAGCCTGATGGACCGGATATCGTGCGTGGGTTTCAGGACAAAAAGATCATGGTTATGGGCCTGACAGCCCGGCCATTGATGCTGGCTGCCACTACTGTAACGCACCTCGCTTCCATCAATATTGATCTGCGCAAGAGTCAGCCGATCTCTGAGCAGCTTGAGATCAAGCTTTTACATGACACCGCCAACTATCAAAACGGCATCCTGTTTGTAGGGGCAAGCAGCAAGGGAGATGCTCTGAAGGGCTTTCTGGATAAAACCGGACTGAGACCTGAGAAGATTGTCTTTGCCGATGACAAACAGCAGCACATCACAACCATGGAGCAGGTGTTTGGCAAAGGGCCGATCCCCTATATCGGTTTCCGTTACGGTGGCGCTGATGCCTGGGTAAAAAAATATGATCGCCGCATTGCGGATATTCAACAGCAGTATATGGGACGTATTCTGCCCGATGAAGTCGCGGCAAAACTAAAATAATCACTACGTAATTAATGGAGTACAAACATGATCCACCAGTGCACAAAACAGCTCATGAGGTTTCTGATGATTATGCTTTCTTTAGGTGTGCTCGCTGCCTGTTCGTCCAATGACCCACAACCAGCAGGGATACCCCCACTGACTGCTGAAGCAGTGGGGCAAGACCCGCCGGTTGCTGAAAAACAGGCGTATAATGTGGTGGCGCCAGGCGGTACACGGCTGGATGAGTATTACTGGCTGCGGGATGACAATCGTGCAGATTCCAAAATGCTGGCCTACCTGAACGCCGAGAACGCCTACACAGATGCGGTCATGAAGCCACTGGCCGGTTTCAAGGATCAGCTCTACAAAGAAATGGTTGGGCGACTGAAGCAGGATGATGCCACGGTGCCGTACCTCTACAAGGACTACTGGTACTACAGCCGCTACGAAGTGGGGAAGGAGTACCGGATTCATGCGCGACGCAAAGGGAGTATGGACGCCCCCGAAGAGATAGTGCTCGACATTAACGAGCTTGCCAAAGGTTACAGCTATTACAGCGTAGATAACTTCAAGATCAGCCCGGACCAGAAGCTGTGCGCCTTTGTTGAGGACAGCGTTGGGCGCCGCCAGTACAAACTGCGCGTCAAGAACCTTGAAACCGGCGTGATAACTGACACAGGAGTTTCAGGCATCTCCCACGGCATCGCCTGGGCAGCAGACAACGCCACTCTTCTGTATGTCTGGAACGATCCTGTCACCCTGTTAAGCAAGAGCATCAAGTCTCACCGGCTTGGCGCTGATCCGTCCAGCGACACGGTGTTGTACGTTGAACCGGATGACAGCTTCTTCATGGACATCGGCCTGACCCGCTCGGAAGAGTATATCTGCATCTACCTGGATAGCACCCTGTCTGACGAACAGCGCTGTGCTGATGTAAACAACCCGAACGAGTTCAAACTGATTGCTGAACGCAGACCAGACTTCAAGTATCAGGCTGATCATCTGAACGGACGCTGGGTAGTGCGCACCAATTGGAATGCCTCAAATTTCAAGCTGATGACCTTTGTCGATGGCATCTGGAACGGGCGTGAACAATGGACCGATCTTGTTGCGCACGATCAGGCGGTGCTGATCTCAGGCTTTGAGCTGTTCAACAGCTTTATCGCCATTGACGAACGGTTTAATGGTCTTACCCGCATCCGGCTCCGTTCCAATGCCGGTGTTGAAACCATCGTGGCCGCAGACGAACCGGCCTATCTGATGGAGCTGGATGTTAACCGCCAGCCAACTACCGACTGGGTGCGCTACAGCTACACCTCATTGACGACCCCCGCGACTATCTATGAACTGAACAGCGTCACCAAAGAGCGCCGCATGCTCAAGGAAACACCGGTGCTGGGCGGCTTTGATAAGCACAACTACGTGACTGAGCGCCAATGGGCAACTGCCGGTGACGGCGTCCTTGTTCCGGTGTCGCTGGTGTACCGCAAGGGGTTTGTAAAAAACGGCACCGCCGCGCTATTGCAGTACGGCTACGGCTCATACGGATACAGCATGGAACCCTGGTTCAGCAGCACCATCATCAGTCTGCTTGATCGTGGCATGGTCTATGCCATTGCCCATATCCGTGGCGGTCAGGAGATGGGCAGGCAGTGGTATGAGGATGGCAAACTGCTCAAAAAGAAAAACACCTTTACTGATTTTATCGATGTAACCAATCATCTGGTGGGCCAGGGGTATGCTGCCAGGAATCGTGTTGCTGCCATGGGGGGCAGCGCCGGTGGCCTTCTGATGGGCGCCATCGCCAACATGGCACCATCCAGCTACCGGGTGATTGTATCACAGGTGCCGTTCGTCGATATCGTCACCACAATGCTGGATGAATCCATTCCGCTGACCACCAACGAATTTGAGGAGTGGGGCAACCCGCAAGATCCGGTCTACTACAACTACATGCTGAGTTATTCCCCCTACGACCAGTTGCGCGCAATCTCCTATCCGGCGATGTATATCGGCACCGGCCTGTGGGATTCGCAGGTGCAGTACTGGGAACCGGCCAAATATGTTGCCCGCCTGCGTGAGCGGCGTACCGACAACAACCTGCTGGTGATGCGTACCCAGATGGAGGCCGGACACGGGGGGAGTTCAGGCCGTTTTCAGCGTTACCTGGAGGCGGCGGAGTACTACTCGTTCATGATGAATCAGTTGGGGATTGCTACTGTCGGAAAGTAGTTGTCGAGAAGCTGCTGCATATCGCAGCTCACGGCATCTTTGATGCCACTATGCCGTTACACTCGGCCCTGCTCCTGGCAAAAACCGCCAACAGCGACGGACTACTGCGTGCCACAGACCTGTACCGATTGCAACTTAACGCCAATCTGGTAACCTTAAGTGCCTGCGAGACCGCCCTCAGCAGCATCTCCAAAGGTGATGACCCGCTTGGCCTTACCAGAGGATTCCTCTATGCTGGTGCCAGAAGCATCGTATCCAGTCTCTGGAAGGTGGATGATCTGGCGACCAAAGATCTGATGCTTGCGTTTTACCGGAATCTGCAAGATATGGATAAGGATCAGGCCCTTGCTCAGGCGCAACGCACCCTCAAAAAAAGCCATCCGCACCCGTTTTACTGGGCAGCGTTCCAGCTGACCGGCGCTGCTGACTAACACCGCAGCAACGGGAGTTCATGTTTCCAGTTGACGTCAGCGATCTCCGGTAAAGGATTTATCATCTCTGCATCTGTAGTTTGAGTCATGACCACCCGCAGAGCGG
>DKFG01000281.1:7143-7884 GCA_002452325.1 Geobacter sp. UBA6802 | reverse complement strand
ACCAGCACCCCCATAGCATCCGGGTATCCTTCAAATGAACCGGCAGCCATCGCCTTGCCACTGGCAACGCTTACGGTCGCAGCGGTCACACCGCAGGCCAGGCACCCTTTCAGAAAATCTCGACGTTCAATCATGGTACACGTTCTCCTTCCCGTGGATATCGGTTCAGTGGTGTGCGGCTTTAGGTTTGGCAGGGGCCTTGGGGGCGTACTTGCCCGCCTTGAACATGACATCGCCGCCGTCATTACGTGTGTGGCAATCCTGGCACCCGGTGGGACCACTCATCTTCTGGTGGCAGCCCACACAGCCGATATGGTAGGCAGCCTTCAGGCCCGGTTTGTCACGGTGGTAGACCGGCGGCTGCTGATCACGCTGCTGCTTGAGTGCCTCCGGGCTGAAGGGATCCGCCTCGTGGCAGCCTTTACAGCTGACCACCGGCTGGGCACCGCTGTTTTTATGACAGCGTGCGCAGTTGGCGTCCGCCACCTGGGCTCCGGTGGTGTGGTGATGACACAACCCGCAGTCTTTCAGGTTGTTGATGTGACCGGCATGATCAAAGACAACCGGCGCATAGTACTTCTCGATTGACTTGATGGTGATCTTGTCCGGGATNNGTACCGAAACAGATGCTGGTTGCCAGCAGTCCCAGCAGACCGGCTACAACCGCGATCATCATACGTTGTGCTGCATGCATAAGCTCTCTCCTTATGAAAAGATACCCGGCGCCAGCAGGTCCATGGC
>DKFG01000281.1:5537-7109 GCA_002452325.1 Geobacter sp. UBA6802 | reverse complement strand
GGTAAAACATCGGAAAACCGACAAAAAACGCAATACAGATCAGATATTCTACCGTCTTGATATACTGGTAGAAATCCACCATGGTGTAGACCGATTTTACATGCCCGATTGCCCCAAACAGTTCCGTCATCTTCCTATCCTCCTTGGTATGGTTACGTGTGCTTCAGATTCTCGAATGCACAAGCCACGGCCTGCCGCAGCTCTTCCTTATCCTCCGGGTCAATCGGCTTCAGCGAGTGATAGAAGATCCCTTCTTTACGCATCTTGCGGATGGTCGGCAGGGATGTTTCATCAGAGACCAGAATTATGGTCAGATCACGGCTGCACTTTTTCAGAAGCGGAATCAGCTCCCCGGCGGCCAGTTCATCAAATTCGCTGCTCAGCAACACTACCTGGGCCGATTTTTTCAAGATGCCGTGCAGCACATTGGCCGCAGAGGTGGTCACCATCACGTTGTAACCGGCCTCAATGCAAAGGTCGGCCAGTATCTTGCGGGATTCAACATTTTCATCTGCTATCAGGACACCTTGCATAACAACTACCTCTGTTTTCCCGAGATCAGTCCGGCTTAACTACTTTTCGAACTTGCCTTTAAAGGGAGAAAAGGTTGCTTCGGCAGGCTTGCTGGAGAACAGGCCCCGCATCATGGAATAGAACGTCACCATGGCCGGTCCAACCTGAAACAGTAAAATCAACGAACCAAATGCTATCAGAAACCAGACCAGCATACCGGTGCCTTCAATGCCTGCATTACCTGTTGATGCCCAGGCCGATCCTGCACCGCTGGTCAGAACTGCTGCCATTATCTGTGCTACCTTTACCTGCATGCTATCCTCCTCAGATCCACTTTCAATCGCTCGTACTGCATTGTTCTCCAGAGCATGCATCGTGCCAGTATTGTCAGTTCAGCAACGCTACCTTTAAAACCTCCTAATGACAGCAGCTTAACTAGATGTTGAGCAAACTAAAACAGGGTTTCATAATATGTATACTGTATACAATCCCCATACGTCACAGCGGGTCACACCCGTCAGCACCACCCAATGCAATGCTTAACACCATGTAATAGCTGGTTATATTTTCAGTGTATGGCAAATATATACGGACATTCAGCTGTATACAGTCGACATTCCCTAAAAAAAATCCCCCCCTGCTGATGCAGGGAGGGATCATGTTCAACAATAGTGTCGACCGACTACCGGCCAGTAACCTTCAGAACCTGCCTTCCGGTGGTCATGTCCACCACCGGAAGTGTCGGTATTCTGGTAACACCGTAATCACGGGCAAGGTCGATATCCTTTGGCACCGCCTTCAACAATGCCTCAGCAACCTTCTGGTCAGCCTGACGGTAGCGCAACTTGGCCTCAACCGTGATCTGCTTGCTCCCCTTAGGCAGCTGCAGACCGAACCAGGCATCCTTGTACCCCTTGGGCGGGATGGTCTCATGGCTGGAGAACGCAGTGACCACCCAGGGATCAATGGCAAAGTGCATATCACTGCCCATGCCGTCAGAGCTGAATTTGCGCACGTCCGACGGCAGGGAACCGTCTTTGGTCAAGCCACCGCTGGTCA
>DKFG01000281.1:4001-5530 GCA_002452325.1 Geobacter sp. UBA6802 | reverse complement strand
GCGAGGTGGGCAGGTTGTGGCCGGCACGGCTATTTTTGACCCGTACCCGTACCTCTACCAGCCTACCGTTGCGATAGTTGGGGGTGATTTCAAGTTCTGCAGCCTTCTGAAGCCGTTTCACCGCCATATCGTACTGATGCATTAATCGGGCAGCCTGCTCTGTATCACCCGCCTTTTTGGCTGCCTCAGAGGCAAGGAAGTAGAGCAGGTAGTTGGCGCCGTTAAAGTAGTGGCGGTAGTCACTGCGCTGCGGCTTGGTCATGGTGTCGGCGACCTTGATAAAGGTGTCGTGCCCGACCATATGGCAGTCCTGGCAGTGGATATCCTTCTGAGCGTACGGGCTGTGTTTCCACTCCAGATACGTGGCCTCCAAAGGGTAATGCTTGTCGTAGTGGTAGACCTGGTGACAGGAGGCACACAGATCGGCCTTGGCGTGGAAATCGGTTTGCTTGCAGTCGTGGAACCCGCCGCCGCATCCTTCAGTCGGCTGGTGGGGGCCGCGCTTGACCAACACCGGACCATCTTTGCCATCTTCACCGGGGCGCAGGGCCAGCGAGCCGTTCTGGGGCTCCTTACTGGGGGTCTTGCAGTGGTGCAGGCTGCTGACCGAGTGGCAGATATCACAGGAAACTCCAGCCTTGGCCACGGCTGAAAGCCCGCTCAGCCCCGGCCCCTTGACCTCACCGGTGACCGTGGCAGCTGGCGTGTGGCAGCTGGCACAGTGCTGGGCGATACCGCTGCCAACTGCCTTGACCGCCTTGTTGTATTCCCCCTGGTAGACCGGATCAACAAGGGCCAGACTATGCAGAGAGCCGTGCCACTCCTCATACTGTTTCTGATGGCAACCAGCACAGGTCTCCGGCTCGGTAAATGCTGCCTTGGTCTTTTCATAGACCATCAGGGATGGATACAATTTGAAGAAATCGTGATCAACCACAAAGACCGATGAGGGTGAAGGTACTACGGCATTTGCAATCGCCACACCTGACAACAACAGACAGATCAGCACCAGTGGTTTCAATAAGATTCGCATTGCTCCTATCCTCCTTATCTAAGGTTTAACTCCGCAGGGTTGCCACAATCCGGCGAGGAACCATCAAGAGTCCCATGGCATCATAGACACTACGGGCAACGATATCGGCATGCTGCAGGGCGCTGACCGCTGTTCCTTCACCCTCCAGCACGGCAATCCCCAGTGCTGCTGCCTTCAGCATCAAACGGTCATTGGCGCCGTTACCCAGACAGACCACCCGCTCTGGTCCCAGGGCACGGATATAGGCCTCCTTCTGCTCCGCCTCGTCACCCTCCCTGATAATCTGCAGGCTGCAGGGCAACCCCGCAAGGGCCTCAGCCACGGTACCGCCGGTATCTGCCGTTACCACGTGGATCGTGTACTGTGCGGCAAGCTCCTTCAGCGTACGGTCCATGTTGGAAAGCAGGATCCCGTCACGGGCAATGGTGCCGTTAAAGTCCAGCACCAGATGTTCCAGATCAAGACAGCCAAAACCGGGTACCTCAAGCTGCATGGC
>DKFG01000281.1:0-3996 GCA_002452325.1 Geobacter sp. UBA6802 | reverse complement strand
CAAAACGCACACAGGGGGCGGCAATTACTCACCACCCCCTGTGTATGCATCCCATACTGCAGTTGCTTAATGGGCTGTCTTGCTGCTGGTATCTTTGTGCAGGTACCGGTAAAACATCGGAAATCCGACAAAAAATGCGATACAGATCAGGTATTCAACGGTCTTGATGTACTGATAGAAATCCACCATGGTATAGACCGATTTTATATGGCCAATGGATGCGAACAGTTCTGTCATGGCTGGCTACCCCCTCTCGTTGGATTACTTGTTGCGTGCGGTTGTGGTTGCTTCTTTGCTGCGTGCGGCCTCTGCTGCCCCTTTAATCATGCCGTAGAGGCTGATGGCTGCAGGAATCAGTTGTACCACCACTACCAAGGCCAGGAAGCCGGCAAAGGCCAGCNNAGGCCAGCACCAGAATGCCGCTGTTATAGGTCAGGGTGGTGTCAACGTGCCCGGCGCCGCTGGAGGCAAAGGCAGTGGTAAGACTGGCAAGCAGGGCGGATACGGTGGTGATAATGGTTGCAGGTTTCATGGTCATTCTCCTTTTCGTGGGTATTAGCAGTAGCAATTTCTCGGTTGTTTAAGGGCACAGGCAACAACCTGTTTCAGTTCTTCACGGTCTTCCGGCATCACCGGTTTCAGCAGGTGGTAAAAGATACCTTCGTTGCGCAACTTGCGTGATACCGGTACAGACACTTCATTGGAGACCACGATAATGGCCAGATTCCGGCAGCAACGCTTCAAAAGAGGGATCAGCTCAGTAGCGGCGTGTTCATCAAAGCTGGTCCCCAGCAGGATCACCCGCACCGTCTTTTTCAGCACCCCCTGCAGGACTCCGGAAATAGAGGTGCTGACTGTTACCCGGTAACCTGCCTCGGTGCAGAGATCGGCCATAACGGCGCGGTTCTCGATATTCTCATCAGCGATCATGATGGCATGCATAGCGTTCACCTGCCAACCTTGGGAAGATGGGTCTCGGAATGGCTGCTGAACAGCCCCTTCACCATTGAGACGAACATGATCAGAGCCGGAACGGCCTGCAGCATGATCACCATCACCCCAAACCCGATCAGGAACCAGACCAGCATGCCGCTGCCTTCCCCGCCTACACCACTGCTTGCTGCGTATGCCGATGATGCGCCTGCTCCGGTAAGTGCTGCGGTCAGTTTTATCAGTTTTGTTTTCATGGCATCCTCCTTATCCTGCTCAACTGCTGTATGAGCTTACATAAGCATGGGGCGTGCCAAACATAAAGCAAACACTAATTATCTTGCAATTTGCTTATATTGTTATTGTTTTTCTTGGCAGATCTGCTGAGGTATCGTTGAGGTCTGAATAAAATTGTATGATATTGGTATGCAGTGAAGCGGGGAGCCGCCAGCTTAAAAAGGGCTAACCAACTGATATATCTATCAACAATCAACTATACAGGAGCGCTGTCGCTGTATCGGCGATTCATGCAGGGTCGGCCTGGCGCAGTGGCAGACAGATCATCATGGTAGTACCGGCATCCGGTGCAGTGTCCACCGTAATAAAGCCGCCGTGCTGCTTGATCGTGCCAAACACCATGGAAAGCCCCAGGCCGGCCCCCTTGCCCACCTCTTTGGTGGTAAAGAACGGGTCAAAGATCTGCTGCCTGATCTCCTCCGGAATACCGCAACCATTGTCGCTTACCCGCAGGCAGGCAAACGGTCCTTTATGGCTGCATTCCTGAGCTGCAATCAGGTCGGCATCCGGCAGCATACTGCGGGTACTGACCGCGATCTCCCCCCCTCCCGGCATGGCGTCCCGTGCATTGGTCAGCAGATTAAACAGCACCTGTTGCAGCAGGGTACTGTCAGCAGCAACCATCAACGGTTCCTGATGGGGATAAAACCGTAACGTATACTCCTTGCTCAGCAGCTTTCCGCCCAGTACCAGCGCCTCACTGACCTGCTGGTTCAACTCAAGCGGCTTGATCCGCATAAACTGCTTGCGGCTGAAGGCCAGCATACTGCGGGTCAGGGCGGTGCCTCGCTCAACAGCCTTCAAAATTTCCTGTAACTGTGGCTGTTTCTGGTTGGACTGCTCTGAATCAAACTGAAGAATCTGGGTGTTGCCGGAGATGATCTGCAGGATATTGTTAAAGTCATGGGCAATGCCACCGGCCAGCTGACCGGCAGCCTCCATCTTCTGTGCGTGACGCAACTGGTCCTCAAGCTGGCGGCGTTCAGAGATATCAACAAAGGTGCAGACCATGCCGATAATCCGGTCCCGTTCCTGAATCGGATGGACACTGTAGGAAACCGGAAAAGCGCTGCCATCCTGCCGCCAGAAGACCTCATCAGTGACCAGTGCCGGTGCTGCCCCGGTGGTGATCAAACGGTGTGCCCTGCATTCTGTTTCAGGGTATGCAGTACCATCGGCATGGCTGTGGTGCATCAGCTGATGCATATTTTTTCCCAGCAGCAGCTCCGGCGCACTGTAGCCCAGCAGGCGGGCGCAGGAGCGGTTGGCCAGGATGCAGCGTCCCTCTTCATCAGTGCCGTAGATCCCTTCAATGGTTGAATCAAGCAACAGCTTGATGCTGCGCAGGTTTTCCCGGTTTTGATGTTCAACAATCAGGTCGTTGCGCTGCTTCAAGGCTCGCATCCAGGCAATCGGGGCGGCAATCAGGAGTGCCAGCAGTGTGACCGCTGAAATGGTGACAAGCTGGTGTTGCTGGAGGGCAATGGTTAAAGGGGAACGTTCATCAATGGACTGGATTTTGCCGAACTTGTAGAGCAGATCAAGGTGGCTGCTCCGTTCAAGCAAAAAAATTGCCCCGCCCGCCAGCAGGGTAAACAGTGCAAGCGGCAGAAAACGCCCCAGAAAGAGGGTGAACATGGATTTAAGGCCGGATATGCTTTTGAAAATCTGTTTCACAATGGTCCTTGGTACTATTGGCCGGTTTTCTGGCTGCCTATAGCAGCAATTGATTGCTTTGTCATGTTGAAACAACATCGGGAAGCGCCTGCAGCAGCGGCAGGCGGATCCTGAAGGTGGTGCTGTGGCCCGGTTCAGAGTCCACGCTGATGCTGCCGCCATGCTCCTCAACAATCTGGCGGGTGATGGAGAGTCCAAGCCCGGTGCCGGCCCCTTTACGGGTAAAGAACGGCTCAAAGATCAATGGCAGATCCTGGGGCGGAATACCGTGTCCGGAATCGCTCACCGTAATCAGTGCATCGTGATCATCGCGGCTGATGGTCGTGGTGATCATTCCCCCCAGCGGCAGGGCCTCCAGGGCGTTTTTCAAGAGGTTCAGCAGGGCCTGACGGATTTTTTCTGCATCAATCAGGCAGGTTGGCAGCGGGCTTCGTTCAAGGCTCAGGACAATCCCCTGCCGTTGACAGGAACGTTGCATCAGCATCACCACATCTTCGGCAGCTTCACCCGGGTCGCCCGGTGCAAAGCGTGAACGGGGCGGGGCAGCAAAGGTCAACAGAGCCGAGATCAGCCGTTCCATCCGTTCGATTTCTGCCATGGCCTTGGTCAGCATCTCGCGGTCCTTGTCACCCAGCTGGGCCCGGTCATGCAGGTCATCCAGCAGTAACGAGATGCCGGTCAGAGGATTACGGATCTCATGGGAGATGCCGGCTGCAAGTTTTCCCAGTGAGGCCAGCCGCTCAAGCCGGACCGTCTCTTCCCGCAAATCCTCCCGGATGGTCTCATCCCGCAGGGTTACGGTCAGCCCGCGTTCTGCATGTTCACCAATCGGGAAGATGCCCACATCAAAATGCCGGATCCTGCCATCCTGCTCTATCTTGAGCGGTTCACGGCCATAGCCGCTACCTTCACTGAAGGCGCGGCCGATTCTGGCGGGGATATTTTCCCAACCGGCAAAAACAGTGGCGTAATGGCTGCCAAGCGGCCAGCTCTGTCCCAGAAAACACTCGACCGAACTGTTGCGTGAGGTGAGGGTGCCGTCGGGCGCAAAGGTGGTGATGGCACTTGAGATACTCTCCAGGATGCTTTCCT
>DKFG01000254.1:6342-6533 GCA_002452325.1 Geobacter sp. UBA6802 | reverse complement strand
GTTGAACAGCACCTGCTGCAGCAATATCTCATCAGCAGTAATAACCAGTGCGGTTTCTGTCTGCTCAAGCTGTAGCGTTATGTTTTTTGACAGCAACTTTTGGGCCAGAAGTAATGAATCTTTCACCATTTGATTCAGTTCAAAGGTGACGGGGTGAATCGTTTGTTTGCGGCTGAAGGCCAGCATACTGC
>DKFG01000254.1:0-6264 GCA_002452325.1 Geobacter sp. UBA6802 | reverse complement strand
TGTTAAAGTCATGGGCAATGCCACCTGCCAGCTGCCCGACCGCCTCCATCTTCTGTGCATGGCGTAACTGATCTTCAAGCAGGCGGCGTTCAGAGATATCCACAAAGGTGCAGACCATGCCGATAGTAACGCCATCTTCCCGAATCGGGTGGACGCTGTAGGATACCGGAAAACAACTGCCATCCTGGCGCCAGAATACTTCATCGGTAACCAGTATCGGTGCTGAACCTGAGTTTACCATCTGATGAGCCCTGCATTCTGATACAGGGTAAGGGCTGCCATCGGCATGGCTGTGGTGCATCAGGCGGTGCATCTCTTTTCCCAACAACTGTTCAGGGTGGGCATAGCCCAACAGGTTGGCGCAGGAACGGTTGGCAAGGATGCAATGGCCTGCTTCATCAGTGCCGTAGATTCCCTCAATGGTTGAATCAAGCAGCAGCTTGATACTGCGTAGATTTTCCCGGTTCAAATGTTCAACAATCATATCATGCCGTTGACGTGCAGCGCGAAACCAGGCAATGGGTGCGGCAAGTATCAGTGCCAGCAGCGTAACCACTGAAATGGTCATAATATGGTGTTGTTCAAGGGCGATGGTTAATGGAGATTGTTCAGCATGGGATTGGATAGTGCCGTATTTGTAGAGCAGATCCAGGTGGCTCTTGCGTTCGATCAGAAAAATTGCCCCGCCCGCCAGCAGGGTAAACAGGGCAAGCGGCAGAAAACGCCCCAGAAACAGGGTGAACATGGATTTTTGGCCAGGTATGCTGTTGAATGGTTGTTTCACACTACCCCTTGGTGGCAGAAAGATTATGCAGGCTGGCTATACCAGTAATTACAGGCTTTGTCATGTTGAAACAGTTTCCTGATCTGCCTGCAGCAGGGGTAACCGTATCATGAAGCTGGTGCCGTGAACCGGCTCTGAGCTTACACTTATAGAACCGCCATGTTCTTCAATGATCTGTCTGGTAATGGAGAGTCCAAGCCCGGTACCGGCCCCTTTACGGGTAAAGAACGGCTCAAAGATCAGTGGCAGATCCTGGCTGGGAATGCCGTGACCAGAGTCTCTGACGGTGATCAGGGCATCATCTGCATCATGGTTGATGGCTATGCCGATGGTACCCCCAAGGGGCAGTGCCTCCAGGGCGTTTTTCAGCAGATTGAGCAGAGCCTGGCGGATCTTTTCAGCATCAATTAGGCAGGCAGGCAACGGTTTTCGCTCAAGGGTCAGGGCAACCCCCTGACGCTGACAGGGACGCTGCATCAGCATGACTACATCCTCGGCTGCTTCACCGGGATCGCCAGGGGTAAAGCGTGAACGGGGCGGGGCAGCAAAGGTCAGCAGCGCCGAGATCAGCCGCTCCATCCGCTCAATCTCTGCCATGGCCTTGGTCAGCATCTCGCGATCTTTGTCACCCAACTGGGCCCGGTCATGCAGATCATCCAGCAGTAACGAGATGCCGGTGAGAGGGTTACGGATCTCATGGGAGATACCGGCTGCCAGTTTACCCAGCGAGGCCAGCCGCTCCAGCCGGACGGTCTCTTCCCGTAGCTCTTCACGGATGGTCTCATCCCGCAGGGTGACCGTCAGGCCTCGTTCTGCATGCTCACCAATCGGGAAAATCCCCACATCAAAATGCTGAATGATACCGTTCTGCTCAAGCTGCAAGGGGGCCCGGCCATAGCCGGTTCCTTCGGTAAAGGCCTGCTCAATTCTGGCAGGTATCGGCTCCCATCCTTTAAAGACAGTGGCGTAATGGCTGCCCAATGGACATTTTTGACCAAGAAAACGATCAAGGGTGCTGTTGCGTGAGGTAAGGGAACCATCAGGGGCAAAGGTAGTGATGGCACTGGAGATACTTTCCAGAATACTCTCTTTGAAGTTGCGTTCATCCAGGATCGCCTGGCGGGATTCCTGAAGCTGCTCCAGCGTAGCGATCAGGTTGGCTTTACGCTGCTCAAGTTCTGCTGCCATGGCATTAAAGGATGTGGCCAGTTCAGTCAGCTCGTCGTCACCGCTCACCGGCACCCGGCTGCCGATGTCGTCGTTCTGCAGTTTGCGTACGCCGTCACGCAGACGCTGCAGCGGGCGCAGGATGCTCCGGGTCAGCAACCAGGCTGCAAGAGCGGCAATCAGGACGGTCACCAGCAGAAACATGCTGCTTTGTTGACGGTACTCTTTGAGTTTGGTGGTTATCAGACGACTGCCGACATTGGCCTGCTGCTGGAACTGATCGACCTGATAGCCGATAGTGACACCGACGAAGATCCCGTGTTTTTGATACGGGCCGGTGCTGTAGAGGATCGGGGCGTAGGCCATGATCTTGCGTGATCCGCCCACATTGGTCAACTCCACCACCCCGTACTTCTGCTGGCGCACCAGTGCCGCCGCCACCGGGTAGTTGGGGTGGATAAAGGCGGCATGGTCGAGATTGAACGGAATGGTTCCCATGGCCACCTCTTCCAGGGTGGACTTGCGGGTGTAGGGGGGAACCAGCCGGCCATGCTGGTCAACGCCGCGTATATCCCACAGCTTGGGGTGGGTGATGATCCAGCCCTCGTCATCAAACAGGAAGGCGTAATTACCGCTTTTGTAGGAAGGAAACACTGTTGAAAAACGGGGGCCTGGATCGATATGCTGGCTAAACTCCATCAGATGGCGATGATCCAGGGAGATGACAAAGGCCCCGATAAAGCGTCCCTGTGCATTGTGGAGGGGAGTGCCGAAGCGGATAACCCCCTGATAGTGTATGCCGTAGGCATGCTCCGGTTCATCGGCCCCGGCCAGCTGCTGGTGTTTGTTGACATGGAAGCCGGTGACGCGGGTGACATGGATCTCCCCCGGCTGCAGTTTTTTGATCTCGCTGAAATAGGTTTCACTCTTGAATTCGGTCTGTTCCGGCAGGGAGACATCGCGCAGTTCGTCAGGGTCAAGAAAACGGCCATCCTTCATCACCATCTGTTCCTGGCCCGAGGCGTTGATCAGGGCAAAGGAGCGGTACAGGGGCAGCCATTCCCGCACTTCAGCAATGGTGCCGTCAGGGCTTTTACGGCGTTCCCAGATTTGGCTGCGGTGCTGCTGCCAGAATGAGAGCAGCACCTTGTCCTGTGTGGCAAAGAGGCTTAAGAAGCGCAAGTCGTCTTCTCGGCGGTTCAAAAAATCGGTGATCGATTCAGCCACCTGACGGGCCCGCATCTGCAGTCCTTCAGCAGCCTGCTGTTCTGCACTGCTGCTGATCTCAAGGGCCAGCTTGTCCCGCACCTGCTCAAGCCCGGAAAAAAGGACCAGTGCGGCTGTCAGCAAAGGCAACAGGGCCATCAGCAACGAGGCAATCAGTAGTTTTCTGAAAATGGATGGACGGATCATAGGGACAGGTTAAGGTTAAGGTTAAGTATGATAACAGGCGGCTTGAATTGCTGTGGTGCAGATGATACCGTATCCGGCGTTAAAAACCAGAAAGAAATGAGCTGACACATGGGCTACCGAAATCTGCAGGAAACCGTTGCCGATCTTGAACAACACGGCATGCTGTGCCGAATTACGCTGCCGGTTGATGCCAATCTTGAGGTTGGTATGATCCAGAGGCGGGTCTACCGTGCCGGTGGTCCGGCACTTTTATTCACCAATGTGACCGGGTCTGCGTTTCCATTGCTGGGTAATCTTTTCGGCACATTGGAGCGGACCCGCTTTATCTTCCGTGATACGCTGCGCACCATCGAAGCGCTGGTAAAGCTGAAGGTCAACCCGCTGCAGGCCCTGCGTGAACCGGCCGGTCTGCTAAAAGCCCCTTTTGGCGCTTTGCATCTGCTGCCACGTCGTGTCTCTGCTGATCAGGCCCCGGCTCTGGCCTGCACCACCACCCTTGCCCAGCTGCCGCAGCTGATCTCCTGGCCCAGAGATGGCGGTGCCTTTATTACCCTGCCGCAGGTCTACAGCGAAGATCCGGCAAAGCCCGGCTTTGGCACGTCAAACCTGGGCATGTATCGGGTGCAGATCTCCGGCAACCGGTTTGTGCCTGATCGCCAGGCAGGTCTGCATTATCAGATCCACCGTGGTATCGGGGTGCATCATCAGCAGGCCATTGCCCGTGGCGAGCGGTTGAAGGTGAATGTCTTTGTGGGTGGAGCGCCCTCAATGACTGTTGCTGCAGTCATGCCGCTGCCGGAAGGGATGCCGGAACTCTCCTTTGCCGGTCTGCTTGGAGGCCACCGGATGACCATGGCGCAGTTGCCGGGTCAGCTGCCGCTGCCCTCAGAGGCTGATTTCTGCATTGTTGGTTCCATTGATCCGACCGCCACACTGCCGGAAGGACCATTTGGCGACCACCTGGGGTATTACAGTTTGGTGCATCCGTTTCCGTTCATCGAGGTTGAGGCGGTCTATCACCGGGCCGATGCGATCTGGCCCTTTACCACCGTGGGGCGCCCTCCTCAGGAGGATACCTCGTTTGGCGCCTTTATCCATGACCTGACCGGTGAACTGATCCCCACGGTGCTGCACGGGGTAAAGGCGGTGCATGCGGTTGATGCGGCCGGTGTGCATCCGCTGCTGCTGGCTATCGGCTCCGAGCGGTACACCCCCTACGACGGGGTGACCCGGCCCCGTGAACTGCTGACCCAGGCCAATGCGATTCTGGGGCAGGGCCAGCTGTCGCTGGCCAAATACCTGCTGATCGTTGCAGAGCAGGATAACCCGGCCCTGGATATTCACGGTGTTGATGCGGTGCTGCAGCATCTGCTGGAGCGAGTGGACTGGCAGCAGGATCTGCACTTTCAGACTGCCACCACCATCGACACGCTTGATTATTCCGGCGGCAGTCTGAACAGTGGTTCAAAGCTGGTAATCGCTGCTGCAGGTCCCAAACGGCGTAGCCTCTGCATCGAGCTGCCTTCAGGGCTTGCCCTGCCGGAAGGATGGTCGGAACCGGCCCTGGCCCTGCCCGGTGTGCTGGTGCTGCAGGGCAGGGCAGCAGCACTGGCGCCGGGCGAGTCTGACCCGGCTGTAGAACAGCTCTGCAGCTTCTGGCAGCAGTGCCCCGTACCGGAGGGGATTGCCCTGGTGGTGGTGGTTGATGACAGCAGGTTCTGCAGCGCCACTCTGGATAACTTCCTGTGGGTTTGCTTTACCCGTTCCAATCCGGCCAGTGATCTGTATGGCGTTGGTGGCAGTTTCAGGCAGCGTCATTGGGGCTGCAGCGGGCCGCTGGTGATTGATGCCCGCAGTAAGCCGTTCCATGCGCCGCCCCTTGAAGAGGAGCCTGCTTTGGTACGCAAAGTGGAAGAACTGGCTGCAGCGGGCGGACCATTGTACGGTCTGTTCTGACAGTCGGCTACGTTTCCCGCTTCACCTTTTAGAATTCTATGCTATGATTCAGCCGTCGATCAGCCATATTCCCTCATGGAGGAGGTTTCAATGTCAAGTACAGCCCTGGTAAAAAGCGGAGATGTAACTGTGTCCGGTGGAGATCAGCTGATCCAACTGGTCTGTTTCATGCTGAGCAGTGAAGAGTATGGCGTTGAAGTGTTGAAGGTTCGTGAAATCATCAGAATGCCCGGTATCACCAAGATGCCCAATACCCCGCACTATGTTGAAGGCATCATCAACCTGCGCGGCAAGGTGATTCCGATCATCTCCANNGTATCATGGTTATGGATGTTGCCGGCGGTCTGACCGGTTTTATTGTTGATGCGGTTTCAGAGGTGATCCGGATTCACTCCAGTGAGATCCAACCGCCTCCTACCATGGTTTCCGGCAATATTGATCAGGAGTTTATAACCGGCGTGTTCAACCATGCCGAGCGGTTGCTGATCATCA
The DNA here is from genome assembly GCA_002452325.1 of Geobacter sp. UBA6802. Taxonomy (GTDB): domain Bacteria; phylum Desulfobacterota; class Desulfuromonadia; order Geobacterales; family Pseudopelobacteraceae; genus Trichlorobacter. Next base: position 452 of record DKFG01000254.1, on the reverse strand, counting down.
TGGATGTGGATCGGATGTTCTCTGCCCAGGAACGGGAATATTTCGGCAGCGTGGGCGACTGACAGACACGTTTTTTGATAGCTGACGTAAAAAAGCCGGGGTAGATGCCCCGGCTTTTTGCGTAGGTCTGAGACGGGTTTTATCAGTTGGCCCGTGAGATCTCCTCCAGGTTTCCGGCAATCACCGTGGCGGTGGCAGCCTGTTCTTCCGAAGCAGTGGCAATCTGGGCAATCAGGTTCTTGATATGCTCAACCGAGTCAACAATGGCAATCAGGGATGCCTCGGCCTGATGGGAGAGATGTTCACCCTTTTCAGCCTCGGTCTTGCCTCCTTCAATCGATGCTACCGCCTTGCTGGTGTTGGACTGGATCTCGGTCACCATGGCCCCGATCTGCTTGGTGGAGGTCATGGTCCGCTCTGCCAGACGGCGCACCTCATCGGCCACCACCGCA
>DKFG01000105.1:6552-6676 GCA_002452325.1 Geobacter sp. UBA6802 | reverse complement strand
TAGAGACATCAAAGTTGATCCGGGCCCCCTTCAACCCCTTCTTGGCAACCGCCTCCACATAGCCGTGCTCCAGTTTTATTTCAGCCCCCAGCGCTTTGAGGCCTTTCAGGTGCTGATCAATGGG
>DKFG01000105.1:0-6499 GCA_002452325.1 Geobacter sp. UBA6802 | reverse complement strand
CCGAGGCCCGCATGGTCTTGACCAGATCGTATGTCGCCTCAACGGTGTTGATGGTTCCTGCATCGATTCGCATACTGTGTTCATGACGCTCCACCATCGCCCCCAGCGATTCCAGCAGCTTGGCGGTGGTGGTGATATCCCGCAGTTTGGGAACATTGGTGATGGTGCTGATACCAGGGGCCAGCACCGCTGCAATACAAATCGGGAGGGAGGCGTTTTTGGAACCGCTGATGATAACCTCACCCTTCAGCTTTTTACCGCCGTTAATAATCAGTTTGTCCACGTGAAAAGCCTCTATCTGACGTTAATGAAGTGGACATACTAGCCCAGACCGCTACGAAGGAAAAGAGAAAACACCGGTCTTTTACCGGTATATCGGCAGGGTTCCACGCACTTCAAGCACAGGGCCGTTTTCTATCTCCTGAAATTCACCATAATCATCGCCGTATTCACTGTCAGGTACCGCCCACTCGTATAGCTTGCGTGAGTCCACCAGCACCGGTTTGCGGGGTGTCCCAAAGGTCCGTTCCTGCATCTCTTCATCAAACAGGCCAATACAGCCATGAGAGGCAGGTCGGCCCGGCAGGTCACGGGCATGGATCCAGAACCCCACATTGGTCTTGTCGATATGAAAGCGCAGGGCGTAATCCATCGGGTACTGCCCCCCCTCTTCCCCCGCCACCTTGTAGAGTGAAGAGGTATGGGTCTGATGGCGGGNNCGGTGGCCGCCGGCATGGAAAATTTGAGTTTTCCCCGCTCGTACGCCCCCAGCCACTGTTCGGTCAGGTCCAGCAAGATGTAACGACGGTGGCGCTTGGCCGGAGCATATTCTGCCGGGAGTGGTGTGTAGGTGCGGATATCCTCCATCCGCTCCGGCTCCTTGATGGTCATACCGGGATAGACGTGACGGCGATCGACACGGTTGAAACGGGCCACCCAGATCCAGTCCTTGCCGTAGAGCGACTCAAGGGTCTCGTGGGGCCTGATAAAACGCGATCGCCAGTGCATCTCCCGCTGGCTGGGATAGTCGATCCGGGTCAGATCCTCCATCGCCTTGTCGGTTGGAGACGGGCCAGGTGGATCGACAACATCCACCTCCCAGATCAGCCAGCCACCGCTGATCAGTACAGTAAAAAAAGCCACCAGCACCAGCCGGTGGCTCCAGCTCATACGGCTTGTCTTCATAGGCTACTCGACCGTAACACTCTTGGCCAGGTTCCGGGGCTGGTCAACATCGGTCCCCTTCAGCACGGCAATATGATAAGCCAGCAGCTGCAGCGGCACCGAGAGCAGGATCGGGTCCAGATCATCACTAAAGGTCGGCAGTTCCAGGATGGCTTCGGCCTTGTCCCGCACCTCATGGTCACCTGTGGTGCAGAGCGCAATCACCCTGCCACCGCGGGCAATCACCTCTTCCATGTTGGAGACGGTCTTCTCATAGGTACTGTTTTTAGGTACCAGCACCACCACCGGCACCTCCTCATCAATCAGGGCAATCGGGCCGTGCTTCATCTCACCGGCCGGATAGCCTTCAGCATGGATGTAGGATATCTCCTTTAGCTTCAGAGCACCCTCCAGGGCGATCGGGAAGTTCCTGCCGCGACCAAGATACAGGAAGTCGCGGGCATGCATATACTGGCGGGCGATCTTCTCGGTCTGATCGTTCAGCAGGAGGCTCTGCTCCAACAGCTCGGGCACCCGCTTGAGATCGGCAATCATCTGGCGGCCCTGCTGAACAGTCAGGCGCCCCAGGGCGCGGCCAAACCGGACGGTAAACAGATACAGCGCCGTCAGCTGGGTCACAAAGGCCTTGGTGGAGGCAACACCGATCTCCGGTCCGGCATGGGTGTAGATCACGCCTGAGGCTTCGCGGGCAATGGAGGAATCCAGCACATTGCAGATGGCCAGGTTCATGGCCCCCAGCTTCTTGGCCTCCCGCAGGGCGGCCAGGGTATCGGCGGTCTCACCTGACTGTGAAATAACCATTACCAGCGTTTTTTCATCAATCACCGGACAGCGGTAACGAAACTCCGAGGCGATATCGATTTCCACCGGGATGCGGCAGTGTCCCTCAATCAGAAACTTGCCGGTCAGGGCCGCATGCCATGAGGTACCGCAGGCTACAATCACCATCCGCTGTACTGCTTTAAGCGCCTGATCATCATAGCCAAGATCTTCCAGATAGACATCGCCAAGCTGCTCTTGCAGACGACCGGCAATGGTGTCACGCACCGCCCGGGGCTGCTCGTGAATCTCTTTCAGCATGAAGTGGCGGTAGCCACCTTTTTCAGCCATCAGTGGCGACCAGTCAATGTGGCGCGGTTTTTTCTGCAGCGGCGTACCGTCTATGGTTGAAAACTGTGCGACCGGGCCGCAAAACAAGGCCAGCTCGCCATCTTCCATAAAGATCATCTCACGGGTGTGGGCCAGAATGGCCGGAATATCCGAGGCAACGAAAAACTCCCCCTGCCCCAGCCCCACCACCATCGGTGAGCCGACCTTGGCGGCAATCAGGGTATCGGGTTGATCCTTACAGAGGATACAGACCGCAAAGGCCCCCTGCAACTCCTGCAGGGCGGTGCGGACCGCTGCTTCAAAGGAAGGTGCCGTCTTGAGCCGTTCTTCAACCAGGTGAGCGATCACCTCGGTGTCGGTCTGGCTGGAAAAAGTATGCCCTGCTTGCTGCAGCTGCTCCTTCAAAGACAGGTAATTTTCAATGATGCCGTTATGCACCACCACAATCGATCCGGCCTTGTGGGGATGAGCATTGGTCTCAGACGGACGTCCGTGGGTGGCCCAGCGGGTATGTCCGATACCGATGGAACCGGCCAACGGCTGTTCCTGCAGCAGTTTTTCAAGATTCACCAGCTTGCCTTCACTGCGTCTCACCGTGATCCCTTCAGGCTGCAGCGTAGCGATTCCGGCCGAGTCATAGCCGCGGTATTCCAACTTGCGCAGCCCTTCAAAGATGATCGGGGTGGCTTGCTGCTCCCCGATATAGCCGACAATTCCGCACATAGATTTGTTACACCTTTCCGTTGATATCCGGCACCTGCACCACCATCAGGAACAGCCCCAACCGGTTCAACATTTCAGAGAAACGATCATAGTCAACCGGCTTGGTGATATAGCAGCTGCAGCCCAGTTCATAGCAGTGCTGCACCTCACGGGGGTCGTCGGTGGTGGTCAGCATGATCACCGGCAGATTGTGGAGTGCCGAATCATCTTTGATCCGGCGCAGCACCTCCACGCCATCAACCCGCGGCATGCGGATATCAAGCAGCAGTAAATAGGCCATATTACTTTGACGCACCTCAGCAGTCCCAGGGACGCGGGTCAGAAAATCAAGCACCTCCTGGCCGTCACAAAAGCGGACAATCCGATTGGTCAGCCCGGCCTCCCGCAGGTTGTCGATAATCAGCTCAGCATGGCCGTCGTCATCCTCGGCAATCAGGATGGTGACCTCATTTTTAGCCAGTTTTTCCATAATCTTCTGAAACATCCTTTCACTTCCTGTCCGCAGGGAGTACCACCAGAAACCGGCTCCCCACCCCTTCCTCAGACTCAACCCGAATACTGCCGTTCAAGCGATCCAGAATCCTGCGGGAAACCGTCAGACCTAACCCTTCTCCCGGAATATCACGCGGATTGATCCGATGAAATATTTCCCAAATCTGCGTCTGATAGTCAGGATGGATACCGATGCCGTTATCCTGCACGCAATACTCAACACCGTCATCACACAAGCGACTACTGATTACAACCTGCAGCTGACGATCAACAGCACGGTATTTAATCGCATTATCAAGCAGATTGGTGAAAATCTGGCTGATCTGCACCGCATCGCCCTGACACGGCAGAAGCTCCTCTACCGTCACCACGGCATCCGTTGCCTCAATCTGGTAGGCAAGCGAATTTGTTATTTTGCCCATTACCTGATTCATGTCAAGATTTTCTATGGTTACGGCAGCCCGCCCCAGACGGGAAAGCCTGAGAAGCCCCGACAGCAGGCAGTCCATCTTTTCGACACTGGTAGTGATGAACGCTACCGAGCGAGGCATCTGCTCGGTCAGGATCTTTTTCGCCTCCTGACGCTGTTCTTCTGACAGCTGCCGGTCTTCCAGCATCTCTGTCACGGTTACGCAGCTCTTTGCCAACTTGCGGCTGAACCCTTGAATATTGACCAGTGGTGAACGGAGGTCGTGGGATGAGACGTAGATGATACTCTCCAACTCCTTGTTCTTGGTCTCAAGTTCCCGCATCAGCCGGTCTCGTTCACGCTCGGCGTTGATCCGCTCATCAATCTCCTGACGGAGCGATTCGTTACTCTCACTCAGCTCCCGGGTACGTTCTTCAACCCGCTGTTCAAGCTCGGCGTTGATCTGAGCAATCTCGCGAAACTGACCACTCAGGGTATGGGACATCTCCCGGGCGTTCTCCACCAGCTGCTGCACCTCGACAATCCGGCTTTCAGGCCAGTGCAGATCCTCACTCATCAGACGCCCCGGCAGATCGGTAGTGGTCTTGGAAAGCTGGATCAGCGGCACCGCAATCCGCCGCGCAACAACCGTTGCCAGCAGCGTACCGGCAGCCAGATACAACAGCAGACCGACCAGAGCATTGCGGTGCCCCCGCAGTATCTGGGCTTGGTAAGGACCAAACGAGGTCTCGGCGATGGAGTAAACTGTTGTGCCGGGGAAACGGTTAATACGGACGTATTTGCTCTTACCGACCCGCTGCCAGAGCGGAATCGGCTGAACGGTTGCCGGTAACAGACGGTACAGGTGCTCACGCTCGGTCTTGGAGGCCACATCATTAGCCAACGGTTCGTAATGTTTAAGCTTAGCTACCCCTGGATCGGTTGAGGCAAGTACCTCGCCCTGGTTGGCCATCAGATGCAGCTGCACACCACTTTGAGGCACGATAGCCTGCAAAACAGCCGTAACAGCAGCGACATCCAACTGTTCGCGCTGTGTTTGATCAAAGTTGGGCGGATAGACTCCGTGGTAAATCTTCTGACGGACCTCCTGTCCAATTTGGCGAGCCTTGATCTCAAGTATATCAAACATGGCCTGCTTTACTGTCCGTTCCCGTTCACGACCGGTAAAAACCAGTACCAGCAAGGCTGGCAGTACAATCGCCAGCATCAGCACCTGAAAGATTAGCTGATCAAGGGTTATCTGCTGCAGCGGACGCTCCGGCCAGACCCATTTTGTGATCGGCAGTTGAGTTAGCAGCAAGGTTGCCAGCAAGGCGTTGGTGATGCCGATGGTTGAATACATCAAAGCTGCAGCACCGGTACCCAACGAGGGCACTCCCAGCACTGCCAGAAAGACAAACAGGACCAGCGGGCCGCCAATAACGACCCAATAAACGCTGTCGGCCATGATCATGCTATCCTGGGGTCGGCGCCTGCACCAGTACCAGACAAACAGCGGCTCCAGCCCCAGCCAGAGCAGGGGATAAAAATGGCCAAACAACTGCTTGCACCAGACAGCGGCCAGCAAGGCAGCCACCAGGGCCGGCACCACGCCGAACAACCGCAGGATCAGCAGCACCCCGATACTGCCCAGCAAATAGTTAAAACCGGTAAAGAGCCCGGGCGCCAAGACATTACCGGTAAAAGACAGAGCCACCAGCAGCAGCAGCCAGACCATCTGGCGTACTCCCCAACCTGTTGAGCGCACTTCTGCCATAACGCACCTCACATGATCATTACCTGCAAGATGTACCACACTTGACGTCATACACAAGCTGCCATTCATTCAAGACCAAAGCAGTCCATTATTACTTGAACCAACAGCCTGTCTTGGTTTATCATCCGTGCAGACCACTTGAGGACAGCGCAACATGAACATAGAACAGATGAAACTGGTACTTAACGAGATTCTGACTAAAACCGATCTGACCCCCTGTGTGGTGGGACACCGTGGTGTAGGTAAGACTGCAGGCATCGTGCAGGTCTGCCGGGAGATCAGCTGGCAGTATGCCCCCTTGCGTTTGGGGCAGATGGAGGTGGGGGATCTGGTGGGGATACCATTCCGCGAAGGCAACGTAATGCACTGGTCCCGCCCTTCCTGGTGGCCTGCCGATGACGCCCCCCAAACCCTGGTGCATTGCGATGAGCTGAACCGCGCCCAGCAGGAGGATACCCTGCAGGCCATCTTTCAGTTTGTGGAACCTCCGGCCGAAGGTTTGCAGCGGGCCCTGCACACCCACCGCCTTTCCACCCGCCACAAGGTGGTGGTCACCATCAACCCGCCGGACGGCANNCGGATGGTGATGCTGTACGTGGAGAGCGATTACCAATGCTGGGCACGCTATGCGGCCAGCCGCGAACTGGATGGCGAGGTGCGTGGCTTTCTGGCAGGTCACAGCAGCATGCTGGCCAAGCAGGGTGCGCCGATGGACATGCAGGTGGAACCTACCGAGCGGGGGTGGGAGATGGTCAGCACCTTACGGAAACAGTGCCGCTTTCCCGGCGATCTGGCCATGGAGG
>DKFG01000299.1 GCA_002452325.1 Geobacter sp. UBA6802 | reverse complement strand
CTGCGTTTCTTTATCCTGCAGGCCCACTACCGTTCTCCGCTGGATTATTCTGATCAGAACCTGCGGGAGGCCCAGACCGGTCTTTCCCGGATTTATGAGGCCCTGGCTGCGTTGGATCTGGCATTGGAAAAGCCGGCTGCCGAAACAGCGATGGCGCCTTCTGCTGCAGAATTTACCGAAAAGGTTGCCGGTCTGCTGCCCCGTTTTAACGAGGCCATGGATGATGACTTCAATACCGCCCAGGCCCTGGGGACACTGTTTGATGTTATCCGCACCCTGAACCGTCTGCTGGCTGAAGGTGGCGGCACCAGCAGCGCGTCCCGCGCTGATCTTGAACGGCTAAAGGATACTGTTGCCAGGATCGGTACCGTGTTGGGCCTGTTTTTAATCAAACCGGCTGCCTGGCTGGCCGCCCGTGAGGCAGAGAAGGCACAACACCTGGAGATCAGCCCGGAAGAGATTGAAGGATTGATTGTTGAGCGGGCTGAAGCCAGAAAAAACAAAAACTTCAAGCGCAGTGATGAAATCAGGGACTACCTGCTGTCACGGGATATCCAGCTGGTGGATACGCCACAGGGGACAACCTGGAAAGTAAAATAATGCTACGGGGGCGTAAACACTGCGTCCCTGTCGCTTGACCCTGAACGTTCCCGTGGTATGCTTGGTGCCGGAGCCAGCTTAAATGGAGATTGCCGCGATAACAGAATGGGAATGCTGCTGGGACCGCGACAGCATTGTCATGGGGGACTGCCCCAATATTGGCGAAGGAGATGAAGACCTCCTCTCGTCCCGTAGTCGTCGTATCCTTGAAAAGTGCTGCGAATGCGAGAATTTCAAGCGAGACATGGTCCGGTTCCGTGACAGCGGTCACCCGCTGGCCCCTGTTTTTTCCATCCTGCATGCCGATTACCGCCGCCAGAAAACCCAGATTCAGTCTCTGGCAAACTTCCTTGATACCAAGACCCTTGAAGTCCGCTTCCTGCACGAACTGGGCTCTGTACTGCAGAGTTCGGTTGATCTTGATGAGGTGCTGTCGGTTGCCTTAACCGCTATCACTGCCGGTAAGGGATTCGGCATGAACCGGGCTTTTCTGCTGTTGGCGGATAAAGAGCGCCATGTGCTGAAGGGGCACCTTGCCATCGGTCCCCGTACCGCCGAGGAGGCAGGCCGTACCTGGCATGAGGTGGAGTCGGGCGATCTCGATCTGCAGGGGTTGGCTCAGAACTTCCGTGCCACCAAGCTCTCCAGCGAGCGGGACAAGTTTCACGATATACTTGATCGTCTGGTGGTGCCGCTGAACGACCAGCAGCATATGATTGTTCGAGCCCTTGACGATCGGCGGCCACTGCTGGTGACCGATGCCTTTCACCGGTCAGATCTGGATATCGAGTTTGCGCGGCTGCTGGGGGTGGATACCTTTCTGGTGCTGCCGCTGGTATCCCGCCATCGTCGCGTCGGCGTGATCATTGCCGATAACTTCATTACCCACCGCGCCATTACCGAGCAGGATATGCACTCCATCGAGACCTTTACCTTCCCTGTGGCCTTTGCCATAGAGCGAGCTTCGCTGTACGAACGGGTCCAGGAGGAGGTAGAAAAGTTAAAACTGGCCAACCTGCGTTTGCATGACCAGCAGGAACAGCTGGTCAGGATGGAAAAGATGGCCCTGGTGGGGCGGATCACCTCCAGTATCGCCCATTCGATCCGCAACCCCCTGATGGTGATTGGCGGCTTTGCCCGCAGCATCATGAAGAGTACGCCGGGCAATGATCCGAAGCGGGGCTTTATTGAATCGATTGTCACGGAGGCCCAGCAGCTGGAACAGGTGCTGGGGGAGATCCTGACCTATTCCGATGCCCTCTTTCCCACCTGTGATTTCTGGGATCCGAACCAGCTGGTAGAAACCTCGCTGCGGGACATTCAGGAACGGGTGCTGGCCCAAGACTACACCTGTCGCCTCCATGCCGGAGAACGGCTGCCGCCGGTCTATATTGACTTCAAGCAGACCGGCTACTGCATCCGCAATATCCTGCTCAGTACCATAGACGGACTGCAGAACGGCATCATCGATATCAGCACTGTGCTTTCCGGTGATCGGGTTGAGATACGGATTGTGGATCACAACCGTGTGCTGAGCGAGGAGGAGCTGGAGGCGTTGTTAACCCCCTTTACCGAAACCCGCGAGATGGGGTCTGGCCTGAACATGGCCCTCTCCCGCAGCATGCTGGAAAAACAGAATATCCCCCTGCTGGTGGTAGCGCCGCCTGAAGGGGGGGTTACCTTTACCATTACCCTGCCAACACACAAGGAGGAGATACCATGAGCAGATTGCTGGTCGTTGATGATGAAGCAAATATCCGGCTCCTGTACAGTGAAGAACTGCACGATGAGGGGTATACGGTGGAGACGGCCGCCACCATAGCCGAGGCAGTGGAGAAGTTGGCGCAGCAGAGTTTTGATCTGGCCGTACTGGATATCAAACTTAAGAATGAGAGCGGCATTGAACTGCTGCAGAAGATCGTCAAGGAACGCCATGATATGCCGGTCATCCTCTGCTCGGCCTTTTCCTGCTACAAGGATGATTTCTCAGCCTGGCTTGCAGACAGCTATGTCGTCAAGTCCGGTGATCTGACTGAACTGAAGGAAGAGATCAAGCGGG
>DKFG01000059.1 GCA_002452325.1 Geobacter sp. UBA6802 | reverse complement strand
CCGGGTACAGCTCGGTGCGGAAGGTGACCCGTCCGGCATCGAACACCATGGCCAGGTGTTCCGGCTTGTAATCCTTCAGCAGCTTCAAGAGCATCTGGGTAAAACCGTAGATGGCGTTGGTGGGAAAACCGCTGGGGGATGACAGTCGCTTGATGGCGAAATAGGCCCGGTAGAGGTAGGAGGAACCGTCGATAAGGTAGAGGGTATTGTTCATGGGGCATACTCACGAATCCGTATTTTTGCGACATCCCAATCTTCAAATGACGCCTCTCCCACGGTAACTGTCTGTTCCCGTGCCTGCAGCAGATCATAATGCCAGGCGGGAGACGGAACATAGTCTGCCCGTTTGCACAGATCATCCCATAGTTCTTCCATGGCGCGCAGTTTGTCTTCAATGCTCATCTGTTCAATGATTAATGACATGGCGTCTCTCCACTACTCGTCTTTTTCTTGATTACAGTTTTGTTCGTTTTACGTCATCAGAAGCCGGTGAACAGGAAATCAAGGGCCGCAATGATTTCCTGGCGATGCTCCTTTAGGGTTCCGACATGCGTCCCCAGGTCGCTGATTGCAACACCAGCCAGCTCTGCCGTTGACAGCACCAGGATTTTCTGCCCAAAGGAGAACACCGGGTTCAGGTGCGCTGCCGCCTTGCCAGATGCCGTTGCCGTGTAGAGCGGAACAACCACACGCGTTGCCAGATTGTGCAGGAGATCAGCCTGAACATCAAGCAGGTAGGGAATCGCCTCACTGGTCTCGGGATTAGGGTTGCTGTAGAGATCAAACTGCGCCATCAGAACCTCCGCAAGCCGTCACTAAAAGGGCCGTTTGCCGCAATGCGCCGGTTGTAGCTCTCAACCGCCTCCCGGTTCTCCTGCAGCCATTGCTGTTGCTTCTGTTCACGTAACAGCTCGGCCAGCCGCGTTTCCAGCGCCTGTGACAGGTTTATGTGGTGTTCTTTGGCCTGCTGGAGCAGATCGCGGTTGATACTGACATTGGTGGGTTTCTTCGGGGCGCTGATGTCATAAATGCTAGCCTGCATACCATACTCCTTATGCACATGATGTATGCGCATAAACTATCTCTTTCGGGCCGATGGTGCAAGCGGTTTCAGGCGGCTGTTACGCTGTACTAACGGGATTCTGTAGCCGTCCCGCTATAACGGGCGTAATGCAGGTCGGTTCCCTGCTTGTACCCTTTACAGCAGGCCGCTGCAATCCGGTTGAGCAGCGGGTCGGTAACGCCGTTCAGAAAAGCGTAGCTGACGTTGTCCTGCAGGTGGTGAGCGGCGTGGTGGCGTTTCGGCAACAACAGGCCGATCCTGGCCAGAAACAGGGCAAAGGGAGAGGTGGAGCTGTGGCAGAGGTAATGGGAAACCTCGGCAACCGAGGAAAGGATGCCGAAATAGACAAGGATATACAGAAGGGTTGGATTAACGGTAAAAAATGCCTGCACGATCACAACCAGCAGCAGATAGCCCACCAGCCAGACCTTTGAGCCGGTTTCATTGAAATAGACAATCAGCAGGTTGCGCCTCTGGTACAGCGGGGTCCTGTGGTGCAGGTGAAAGTTGGCCACCAGCGGCCCATCGATTGAGTCATAGCGGTCGTTGTTGTCCATGTACATGTGCACCAGGCCGTTGATGAAATCGGTGAGCAGGTAGGCGGCAACCAGCGCAACAAGCTGCCGGATGGGGCCGATGGAGTGGGGCCAGGCCAGGTAGAGCAGATACAGTTGCAGGGAGATGTTTGCCACCGAGACCAGCGGCCCGAAAACCTTGTAGCCGGTTTGGAAAGTGTAACGCTCCATGGCGGCATTGAACTGTTCCTGTTTGGCTGATAGCTCCAAGGTTGGGCTCCTGATGGGGGTAACGGGGCCGATGGTTAGACGATTAGTTTATCTTAAGACATGTCAATTATTCAGGTCAAGAGGACGCATGAATCTTCTCAACATGGGCCACAAGCCCGGCGACTTTTTCAAGCAACTCTTCTCGCTCCGGAAAACCGCAATCGTCTCCAGCATCGTCATATCTGAGATGAACGGCAAATATGGTCAAGTCGGGAAGATCGGCAAAATTGGCGCAGTCTGCTCCAAGGGTCTTCAAGGTATCCAGCAGCAAGCCGAGATCATGCGTAAATCCGTAGCTTGCCCCCAGGCCGGAAATCCAGGCTTTCAAAGCTTTCTCGGCTGTTTGTTGGGCATGAAAGCCAAAGATTTCATACGCAAAAATGTCAGGGTCCAGCATTCCGCCAAGTGCCTTCAAGTCACGATGGGCAATGGCAAGCAGTTGTCGTGCATGTTCAAGGTCGGACATACAAATCCCTCCCTTCCCGTAATGCATGTGCCACCACATGGTTCAGCGAATTGCGCCAACGCTCAACCTCATCAACCGAGTAGACCAGAACGTCCTTGGCAACGCCGAAACCGGCAAGCGCCCTGTTGATACGGCTTGTCTCACGGAAACGGCTTTTGTCTTTTCCAAACGGAACATCTTCGACAATCAGCAGATCAACGTCTGAGCCTTCATGGGCTTGACCTCGTGCAACGGAGCCAAAAAGTACTATCCGTACCGGATTGACTTCCCGGACGATACATTCGGTCATCTGCTTGATAGTGCTGTCGCTAATGGTCATCATGGTATCCTCACCAGTCTTCCGGTTTATTCTGTGGCCAATCAATACGAAATTCATGCTGACGCAGAGGTCTACAGTTTGCAACTACCTATTACGGCTGAACAAATCAAAGATCAAGCAAAATTGCTCAGTTAGCACATCTGTCGTTTTTAGTTCTCCCGGTTAATCAGGTTCACCACAACCTTCACAATCGTATCCTTCTCCTCCGGCCTGCTCTCGGCAATCAGCAGGGTCAACGCCACCAGGGCGTTGTCGGCCAGCCGCTTGCCGCCGTCCGGCAGCCGCAGCCACCCAGAGTCAGCTGAGGGACGCTGCTTGTTATGTTGCTAATTATATAAATAGAAAAATAAAAAACAGCGTCCCCCAACGCCATTTCTTGTGACGTTACGGCTTCCTTCCAACTGAACTACCGAGGATTCCTCGGTAGTTCAGTCTTGCTGTAATTCATTGTCTTTGTAGATGTTTCTGATGTGAAGTCCAATGGTATCGCTGTCCTTGTCAAACAGGAGTGCCATCTGCTTTTGCGTCAGCCAGACCGTTTCCTGGTCGAGCTTTACTTCAAGCGCAGGTCTACCTTCTGCATCCTGGTAAATCTGTATGGTATCAGATTGCTCTGTCATTGATCCTGATCCCTTTTCCTCAGACATTATCTAAAGGTTGGCTTCTCAAAACCAGTTTATCAAAAAACAAGCGCAGCAATGATTTCAGATCGGTACGGAAGGTCACCCGCCCCACATCAAACACTATGGCCAGATGCTGGGGCTGATAGTCTTTCAGCAGCTTTAACAGCATCTGGGTAAAGCCATAGATGGCGTTGGTGGGGAAGCCGGTGGGGGAAGACAGCCGCTTGATGGCAAAATAGGCCCGGTAGAGATAGGAGGAGCCGTCGATCAGATAGAGGGGGGTGTGCATGAAGTCACCTGACACCATAAATTGGAACCCTGCCGGGTCAATCTAACAGACTCCGGCCACACAATGCAGCAGAATCCTTTTCGTCTTTGCCCGTAAAGAGGCAGCTATCGTCAGGCAGACAGCGTAAGCGGTACCGTAGAAACAGCAGAAGCCCCTGAATTTTTCAGGGGCTTCTCGCTTGGTCCCGTTTTGTGGACCTATTTTTTGGTGGCTGCTCAGGGATTCGAACCCCGCACCGTACGCGTATGAAGCGCATGCTCTAACCAGATGAGCTAAGCAGCCAAATTGAAAAAACTGAAGTTGAACAAACAAAGGGAGTACCTTTTATGTCATTTTTAAACCGGTGTCAAGAAAAAGAGCTGGCTGTACAGCGGTAGGGGTAAAAATAACCACAGACCGATTGACAGTAACGGCTATCTGCCGTTATTAACATCGCTGTTGCCACATTTCCTGCTCACGAGGGATGCATGCACCACAATGCCGATCATACCCCGCGGGGACGCTGGTCAAGCCGCCTGGGCTTTATTATGGCAGCGGCCGGCTCTGCCATCGGCCTCGGCAACATCTGGAAATTCCCCTATGTCACCGGCATGCACGGTGGCGGGGCCTTTGTGTTGTTCTATATCTTCTGCATCATCATGATCGGTCTGCCGCTGATGATCGCAGAAATGATGCTGGGCAGGCATACCCGCAAAGACCCGGTGGGTGCCTTCAGCCGACTCAGGGGCGGTCCCTGGACCGGCATCGGCTGGCTGGCGGTGGGGGCGGCCTTCCTGATCCTCTCGTACTACGCGGTGATTGCCGGCTGGGCCGTTGACTACCTCTGGCTCTCACTGTCCGGCAAAATCAGCCAACAGCAGGCCCACCAGGTGCCGCAGCTATTTGGCGATCTGCTGACCAACGGCCTCGGCCAGCTGTTCTGGCAGGCCCTGTTTATGGGAATGACCATCCTGATCGTGATTGCCGGGGTCAAAAATGGTCTTGAACGTGCCGGCAAGATTATCATGCCGGTCTTTTTCTGCATCCTGCTGCTGCTGGCCATTTTCGGGCTCTTTTCACCCGGCGGCCTTCAGGCGGTACGGTTTCTGTTTACCCCTGACTGGTCAAAACTGACCCCGCCGGTGATGCTGGAGGCGCTGGGGCATGCCTTCTTTACCTTAAGCCTGGGAATGGGGGCCATCCTGACCTACGGCAGCTATGCCGATGACCGGACCAGCATCCCGACCATGGCTGCCACCATCTCAACCATGGACACCCTGGTGGCGCTTTTGGCAGGTCTGGCCATCTTCCCGATTGTCTTCAGCTACAACATGGCCCCTGCCGCCGGACCGGGTCTGGTGTTCAAGACCCTGCCGATCCTGTTCAGCCGGATGCCGGGCGGAAGCGTTATCGCGATCCTGTTTTTCCTGCTGCTGGTGATTGCGGCGCTTACCTCGGCCATCTCGTTACTGGAGGTGGTGGTGGCCTATTTCTGTGATGAAAGAGGATGGAGCAGGACCAAGGCTACCCTGCTGATGGGGTTGGCGGTGTTTCTGCTGGGCGTACCGTCGGCCCTTTCCAACGACCTGCTCAAAGACTGGCACCTGATCGGTGACCGCAACTTCCTTGATTCAGTTGACTTTCTGGCCACCAACTACCTGCTGCCCCTGGGCGGCCTGCTGACGGTGATCTTTACCGGCTGGTTCCTGTCCGGCACAGTGGCTCAAAGCGAATTTGAAGCGGGCGAGACCGGCAAACGATTCTTTCCGCTCTGGCGTTTCCTGATCCGGTATGTCTCACCGGTACTGGTGCTGCTGGTGCTGCTCTACAAGGCAGGGCTGTTCTGACGCCGCTGTTAGTGTTCCAACCGCTTCACAAAGCTGCACCATTCGCACTCCGGCTTGTTACAGCCGACATGAAACTCTTTGGCCTGAATCTTTGCATAAACCTCTTTGATCTGCTGTCTGACCTGCGAAACCTCATCATCAGAGACCTCAAAACGGGCACTTTTGTACTCGCCAGTATCCTTCTCCGGCTCCACAAACTCAAAGCGGGCAGCTGACATGATCCAGTTACGGCGCGGTTCATGTTCCACCAGAATCCGGTAAAAGACCGCCTGGCGCCAGTAATCACCACCCAACCGGTCATCATCGTTCGGTTCCTTACCTTCTGCCAGCGCCTTTTCAACCTTCTCAGGATCAGGTGGATTCAGCTTCTTGCGGGCCTTAACCGGATTGCCGGTCTTGTAGTCCACCACCGTGACATGGCTGCCGGAGAACTCCAGCATATCCAGTTTGCCGTTTAACGGGACACCATCCATCAGGATGTTGCGGAAGGGGTATTCCACCAGTGCATCCTGTTTCCAGCTCCGGTGATGGGCCTCATGGAATCCGGGCAGGATCGCCTCGCCGTACTCCAGTCTGCGCCGGAATTCTGCCGGGGTAAAGCCTGCCTCATGCTTCTGCATGAACCAGCGGAAGTCATCCACAAAGGTGGCAACACTGGGGAACCGCCGGGCAGGATCGTTCTTCATCTTGCGGAAGAGTTGTTCAAGGGCATGGTGGACCGCAGAACCAAAGGTCAGGGCTGCACTCATCGGCGCCGGTACCCGCAACAGGGTATTGAAATAGAAGGAGACCGGACAGCGCAGGTAGCTGTTCAGGTGGGTCACACTTAACGAGTATTTCTGCAGCAGGCTGTCCACAAAGCTGTCATCAATAAAAGAGCTTGGCAGCCGTGCCGGGGCAGCCTGCAGCACGCTGCTGCCAAAGGCCAGCAGTTCATCATCGGCCAGAACCACCTGCTGCAGGTCAGCCACGCCACCTTCGGCCAACTCTGCCACGAAGCGGCTCTTTTCCAGTTCTTTTTCCTTATTGTCCCGTTCCGGCCAGGAGACCAGCAACTGTTTGCGTGCCCTGGTCATGGCCACATAAAACAGTCGCCGGGATTCTTCCTCTTCGCTGCCTGCCGGGCCGGACCAGACCGTGGGGGGTAGTTTGTAGGTCCGGTTGCGGGAGGTGCTGTCCCAGACGCTGCGGGTGCAGCCCAGCATAAAGACGTAGTCAAACTGCAGCCCCTTGGAGCCGTGGGCGGTCAGGAAGTTGACCCCGGCACCGGTGTAGCTGAGCTTTTCCACCGGCAGCGAGATCCCCTGCTGCTGCATATCTGCCAGCATGGCCAGCAGCTCTGA
>DKFG01000283.1:13090-15594 GCA_002452325.1 Geobacter sp. UBA6802 | reverse complement strand
AGGCCGAGATGACGTTGTAATGCTCTTCCCCGCCCTTGTCATACAGCAAGGCCTTCTGCTGCAACGCCTCCTGCATGATCTCCAGGTTGATGGCTGCCTCTTGACCCTTGCCCCCTGACCCTTGCCCCTGCAGTATCAGCTGCGCCGCCACCTCAAGGGTATTGAGGGCCTTGCGGCCATCTCCATGGGCCGCCTCAACCAGAAAAGCCACGGCCTCGTCGTTGATGGTCAGATTGAGGTCTCCCAGGCCGCGCACGGGATCAGTCAGGGCGCGCCGGACCAGTGATGTCAGCTCGTCCGGCTGCAGTTGTTGCAGTCGCAGCACCCGACAACGGGAGAGCAGGGGGGCAATCACTTCAAAGGAGGGGTTTTCTGTGGTGGCGCCGATGATGGTAACCAGTCCCTTTTCCACGGCAGGCAGGAAGGCATCCTGCTGTGCCTTGTTAAAACGGTGGATCTCATCCACAAACAGGATGGTGCGTACACCCTGGCGGGCCTGCTCCTCGGCAGTCTTGAAGATCTCTCTGATCTCTTTGATACCGGCCATGATGGCTGAGAAAAACACAAACCGGGAGCTGGTTTCGCGGGCGATGATATGGGCCAGAGTGGTCTTGCCGCAACCGGGCGGCCNNGCGGCCCCCAGAAGATCAGCGAGGTCAGCCGGTCGGTATCGATCATGTTCCTGAGCGCCTTGCCCGGACCCAGCAGGTGCTGCTGGCCGCAAAACTCTGCCAGAGACTCAGGCCGCATCCGTTCAGCCAACGGCGCCTTCGGGGCATGATCGAACAGGGTGGCTGCCGGGCGCATCACCAGTAGCGGACGCCGGCCTGGGAAGCAGGTTGGGGGGAAACTCCCCAGATATCCTGCGCATATTCTGCTATGGTGCGGTCGCTGGAAAATTTGCCCATGCCTGCAGTGTTGAGGATCGACTTCCGTGCCCACTCATGGGGCATCATGTAAAGACGGTCCACATCGGCCTGGGCGTCAAGATAGGCGTCAAAGTCGGCCAGCAGCAGGTAATAGTCACTGTTGAGCAGGTTGTCCACCAACGGTCGGAACAAGCCGGGATTACCAGGGGAGAACATGCCGGAGGAGATCTGGTCCAGCACCTGCTTCAGTTCCGGCAGCCGGTAGTAGTAATCCTGCGGCCGGTAGCCGGATTCGCGCAGGCTGACCGCTTCGGGGGTGGTGAGACCGAAGATGAAGATGTTGTCGTTACCCACCTCTTCCATTATTTCAATGTTGGCACCGTCAAGGGTGCCGATGGTGAGGGCACCGTTTAAGGCGTACTTCATGTTGCCGGTGCCGGAGGCCTCGGTACCGGCAGTGGAGATCTGTTCGGAGAGATCGGCGGCCGGGAAGATCTTTTCTGCCATGGAGACATTGTAGTTGGGCAGGAAGAGTACCTTCAGCTGTTGATTAACCGCAGGATCATTGTTGACCACGCCCCCCACGGCGCTTGCCAGCTTGATGATCAGCTTGGCCATGGTGTAAGACGGTGCGGCCTTGCCGCCGAATATGACGGTACGGCTGGGCAGTTCAAGGCCGGGGAACTCCTTGAGCCGGTTGTAGCGGGCGATCACCTGCAGGATATTCAGCAGCTGCCGTTTATACTCATGAATCCGCTTGGTCTGGCAGTCAAACAGCGAATCCGGCGAGACCTGCACGCAGAGCCGCTGATAGATGTATTCAGCCAGCCGCTGCTTGTTGCGACGTTTGATCTCCATCCAGCGCTGACGAAACTCGTTGTCTTCAGCCAGGGGCCGCAGTTTTTTAAGCTCATCAAGATCAATGGTCCAACGGTCGCCGATGGCCTCGCTGATCAGGTCGGAAAGCCAGGGGTTACAGTGTTTGAGCCAGCGGCGCTGGGTGANNTGCCGTTGGTCTTGTTGTTGAACCGCTCGGGCCACAAGGCATGAAAGTCGCGGAACAGGTCTTCCTTGATGATGGTGCTGTGCAGTGCTGAGACCCCGTTGATGGAATGGCTGGACACAATGGCCAGGTTGGCCATGCGGACCAGCTTTTCACCGCGGTCATCAATGATGGAGACCCGCTGCAGTCGTTCAGTGTCTCCGGGGAAGCGCTGCTGGACCTCATCCAGAAAGCGGCGGTTGATCTCGAAGATGATCATCAGGTGGCGGGGTAGCAGCCTGCCCAGCATTGACACCGGCCAGGTCTCCAGGGCCTCCTNNTGGTGTAGGCAAAGGTCTTGGTGGTAATCTCCCAGGCGGCCTCCCAGGGCAGGTGACGTTCGTCTATCAGAATCCGCATCAATTCCGGTATTGCCAACACCGGATGGGTGTCGTTCAGCTGGATGGCAACCTGATCGGGGAGTTCCGACAGATCGCTATGCTTTTTCTGGAAGCGATAAAAGATATCCTGGATGGTGGCTGAGGCCAGAAAGTACTCCTGCCGTAGCCGCAGCTCCTTCCCCTCCAGCATGTGGTCAGCCGGGTAGAGTACCTTTGAGATGTTCTCAGTCTTCATCTTGGATTCAACCGAGC
>DKFG01000283.1:1708-13085 GCA_002452325.1 Geobacter sp. UBA6802 | reverse complement strand
AATCACGGCTGGCCTTGGCGCTCCAGAGGCGCAGGGTGTTGACGGTGTTGTTCTGGTAACCCGGTACCGGCACATCGTAGGCCAGGGCCATGACCTCATAATAATCCACCCAGGAGCACCGCTTGGAACCGTCCTTGTCGGTATACTCAACCACCCGGCCCTCATAGCGGATCGGGTGCAGGTGTTCCTGNNCGGTCAAACTCCCAGGGGTTCTGGTAACGCAGCCAGTTGTCCGGTACCTCGTGCTGGCCGCCATCCACAATCTTTTGGTAGAACATGCCGTATTCATAGCGGATGCCGTAGCCGTAGGCCGGATACTGCATGGTGGCCAGGGAATCAAGAAAACAGGCTGCCAGCCGCCCCAGACCGCCGTTGCCCAATCCCGCGTCCCATTCCACCTCCTGCAGGTCTTCGATCTTTATCCCCAGTTCGGTCAAGGCCTCATCCCACTGCTCCACCAGCCCCAGGTTGATCAGGGCATTACCCAGGGTGCGTCCCATCAGGAACTCCATCGAGATGTAGTAGACCCGCTTGGCATCCTTTAAATAGTAAGATTGCTGCGTATCAAGCCAGCGGTCCGACAGCAGATCCCGGACTGCGTAGGCCAGGGCCAGGTACAGGTCTGCCTTGGTGGCGGAATACTTGTCCTTCACCAGGGTGTGATGCAGGTGATAGATGAATGAACGCTGCAGGTCCTTGACGGTCGGCTGCTCGGCTTGTTTCATGGTTTCCTCGTGATCGTAGGATAGGTACGGAAGTATACCCTCCTCTTGTCTGCAGTTCAAGGAACAGCAGAAAAAAGACCGGTTTCAACCGGTCTTTGGATGGAGAAATGCTGGTGCGGCACGCTGTTACCTGAATGCTCTGCGGGCCTCGGCAGTCTGCAGGAAGTCCAGCAGCTTCTGTACCTTGGGTGTTGGTTTCCCTTTGGTCAATAGGGTCAGCGGACGCTTGAGCGCCGGTGTTGCGACCTTTTTGATGCCGGCTGACACCACTTCTGCATTGGCAATGGATATCGCCTCCGGGTTGGAGGCAACGGCATCCACCGTGTCATTAATCGTGGCAACATCAAGCATCTCTTTGGTGATGACGCTGCCGGACATGACCTGTTTAGAGAAGGTTGTTATTGCGCCTGAATCTACCCGTGGCCAGACCACCAGCACTGGCAGGTCAGGTCCGCCAACTTCTTTCCAGTTTTGTATGGTGCCGCTGAATATGCCTTGCAACTGTTCCTTTGAAAGTGACGGGACGTTGTTGGAGCGATGTATAATTACAACGGTCTCTTCGTCAGCAACAACATGAGCACGTAATGCAGATCGGTCTTTGACGGTATAGCCTCTGTTTGCAGCAACAGTCATCCATTCGTCAGCATCCAGGCTTGCGCCGGCAACCTCGGCAAAGCCTGCTTCCAGGTTTTTCAAGGCTTCAGTAGGGGCGCTATAAATGATCTTGAAGGACAGGCCTAAGGCACCCAGTTGCGGCTTGACAGGGTTGAACACCTTTTCGATAAAGGTTGCACCGGTTGTCACCACGATCTCTTCCGCAACAGCAGGAACTGAAAGCAGCAATACTGCACAAAGGCATGTCGGCAGGAATATATGCTTCATCTGATGCCTCCTTAGTTTGGACGTGGGTATTCCTGTGCAGGTATCATCTGTCTGCTTTTGGCGGTGTCTGTTTCAACCACTGCTCAAGCTGTGCCAGCAGCTGCGGATATTCGATCGGCTTGGCGTGATAGTCATCCATGCCGGCTGCCAGGCAGAGGTCGTGGTCTTCCTTCATGGCGTTTGCCGTCAGGGCAATGATCGGCACGGCATGGTTACGGACCTTTGAAACAGGATCCCGGATGAGCGCCGTGGCTTCATAGCCGTTTATAACCGGCATCATACAGTCCATCAGCACCAGGTCGTAATCGTGCTGTTCCAGTGCAGAAAGCGCCTCTTTGCCGTTATTGGCAACATCTACCAGATAGCCTGCCCGCATAAGCATCTTCTGCGTAACAGTCTGATTGGTCAGCTCGTCCTCTGCCAGCAGAATCCGGTAGTGGCCGGAATGCCGGACATCGACGCCGGTATCCTCTTCTTTCGGGCCTTTCAACGGCTCTGTCTGCTCCGGCTGGGGACCGTCCGCTGCCTCAAGCAGGGCGGTGAACCGGAAGATAGAGCCGTTATCGTAGCTGCTTTCGACGGTGATTGTGCCCTGCATCAACTGAACCAGCTGCCGGCAGATGGCTAATCCCAGGCCGGTGCCGCCGTAGGAGCGGGTGGGGGTGTCGTCCACCTGGGT
Organism: Geobacter sp. UBA6802; assembly: GCA_002452325.1. Lineage (GTDB taxonomy): Bacteria > Desulfobacterota > Desulfuromonadia > Geobacterales > Pseudopelobacteraceae > Trichlorobacter. The sequence continues at coordinate 10,799 of DKFG01000283.1, read as the reverse complement.
AAACGGTTCAAAGATCAGCTCTTGCTTTTCCAGCGGAATGCCGATGCCGGTATCACAGACCTCAAAACAGAGCAGTACCCGGTGATCGTGTCGGCTCTCCAGTCTGCCCCGCACCGAAACCGACCCCTGGCGGGTAAACTTGATGCCGTTGCTGATCAGGTTGATCAGTATCTGGCGCAGTCGTCCCGCATCCCCTTTGAGATGCGCTGGAATCGTGTCGTCAATGGTTGCCGAAAGCCGGATTCCCTTGTCCTGCGCCTGGGGGGCCAGCAGGCTGATGGTCTGTTCAATCAGCGGCTGCAGCGCAAAATCGGCGCAGATCAGCTCCATTTTTTCAGCCTCGATCCGGGAAATATCCAGGATGTCATCCAGCAGCTTGACCAGATCTCTGCTGGAGGCAGCGGCCTGAGCAACATACTCTTGCTGCTCTTCTGATAGGCCTGAACCCTGCAGTAGTGCCAGCATCCCCAATACACCATTCATCGGGGTGCGGATCTCATGACTCATGGTGGCAAGAAAACGGCTTTTTGAGCGATTGGCCGACTCGGCATTCAGTCTGGCCCGGTTCAGTTCCTGCGTGCGCTGTTCAACCAGCTCTGAAAGGCGGTTGCGATGCAGCTCCAGCTCTTTGCGCTGCCGGTATAGCTCTACAAAAACCTGTACCTTGCTTTTCAGGATCAACGGTTCAATCGGCTTCAGCAGATAGTCTACTGCACCGGCATCATACCCTTTAAACTGGAACTGGATCTCCTTCATGCCGGCGGTGACAAAGATAATCGGGATATGACGTGTCTTGGGATTGAGGCGCATCAGCTCGGCAGTCTCGAAACCGTCCATCTCGGGCATCTGCACATCAAGCAGCACCAGGGCACAGTCATGCTTCAAGGTCAGGCGCAACGCTTCGTTGCCGGACAGTGCCCTGATCAGTTCGTATCCCTGCCCCTCCAGCAGACCTTCAAGGGAAAGCAGGTTTTCCGGGCGATCGTCGACCAGCAGAATCGGTATGGTGGTAGGCTGTTCGTTGCTGCTCATCTCGGTTCACCTGATGGGTTGTGTGTCAGCCGACAGAGCAACGCCGGCAGTTCAGGCAAAGATACCAGATAATCAGGTACAAGCAACTCAAGTGCTTTTCTGGGCATGGAGTCCATTTCGGCATCAGCCGGGTCCTGCACGATCACCAACCCTCCTGCCTGTCTGATCTGCAGCAGCCCCCGGCTGCCGTCATGGCCGGCGCCGGTCAGGATGATGCCGATCAGACGGCGGCCAAACGCTTCGGCCGCCGACTCAAACAGCACATCCACTGAAGGGCGCGCAAAGTTAACCGGCGGATCGACCGACAGTTCCAGGACGCCGCTCCGTTCAACCAGCAGGTGGTAATTGGCAGGGGCCAGATAGGCCGTGCCGGGGGCCAGCGGTTCCTCCTCATCGGCCTCCTTGACCCGGATGCTGCATTGGCTGTTCAGCAGTTGCGCCAGGCCGTCGTCAGCAGTGGGGGTGATGTGGGTCACCACCAGTACCGGAATCGGGAAATCAATTGGCAGGTCAGCCAGAATCTTTTTCAGGGCCAGGACGCCGCCGGTGGATACACCGATCACCACGGCCCTGAAGCGGCAGTTCTCAGGGACAGCCATAGTGCCTCCGATAGATCTGGGTACGCGGACTGATTTCATGATAACAGTCAGCTATCCGGCGATGGCTGAGGCTTTCTTTGGCCCCCAGACAGAGAAAACCACCCGTTACCAGACTGCTGTGAAGCAGGTTCAGCACTTTTTCTTTGAGAGACTGGTTGAAATAGATCATCACATTGCGGCAGAGGATCAGGTGCATCTCGCCAAAGTCGGCATCAACCGCCAGGTTGTGGGTGGCAAAAACCAGGTTTTCCCGCAGCGAAGGCTCAATGATGGCCCGGTTGTAACGGGCGGTGTAGTAGTCGGCAAAGGACGCCTTGCCGCCTGCCTGCTGATAGTTGCGGGTAAAGCGCTGCAGCTCCTGCAGCGGGTAGATCCCTTCCTGGGCCTTGCGGATCACCTCGGCATCGATGTCGGTGGCGTAGATCCGGTAACGTCCCTGCATTCCTTCCTCCCGCAGCAGGATCGCCATTGAATAGGCCTCTTCACCGGTGGAGCAGCCGGCATGCCAGATCTTGACAAAGGGGTAGGTCTTCAGGTGCGGTACCACTCGCTCCCTGAGTGCTTTGAAGAAAGAAGGATCGCGGAACATCTCCGATACATTGACCGTGATCCCCCGCAGCAGGTTTTCAAACAGGTGCGGTTCACGCAGCAGCCGGGACTGGGCCTCGGAAAGAGTGGCAAAGGCTGAACCGGACAGCCACTGGGTCATCCGTCGGCGTAGTGATGCCTCGGCATACTCCCTGAAGTCATAGCCGTACACCTGGAAGATCCCTTCCGTCAGCAGTTTTATTTCAAGGTCGATCAGTTCACTGGCGGTCATCTCAGCCTGTCCGTCCTTCCAGTATGCGTGCCCGTTCCTGCAGTTCCTGGTTGGTCTGTTGCAGTTCCTCTTCCCGTACCCGCAGCTCTTCGGCCTGCACCTGGGTCTGTTCCAGCAGCTCGCTGATCAGCCGGTGTGAGCGGTTGCTGTTGATTGCAACGGCAATTCCTTCCAGGGCCTGCTCAAGGAAGCTGAAGCTGTAGTCGTCAAACGGCTTGAAACTGCCCAGCTCCAGCACCCCGGTCAGCAGGCCGTTGTGCTGGAGCGGAAGAACGGCAATCTGGGACGGGTCGGCCTCCCCCAGGGCAGATGCTATCGGCAGATAGCCGGAGGGTACTGTTTGCAGATGCACCGGTTTGCGGTTGACCGCCACCTGTCCTACCAGTCCTTCACCGGGCATGATCCTGCCGCTGTCCGGTCTGTCAGCCAGGGATACGGCATAGGTGGCGGCAGGTATCAGCAGCTTTTCCTGTTCGTCATAGCGGTAGATGATTCCCACCCCGGCGTCCAGAAAGGCTGCCATAAAGGCCAGGGTGTATTCCAGCAGTTCTTCGGTGGTGTGTTCCTCGCGCAGCATTCGGTTCAGCTCAAAAAGCCCGTTCTTCAGCCGGTCTCGCTGCTGCTCTTCTTCCCTGCTGCTGCGCAGTGAACCGGTCATGTCAGCCAGGGCCCGGTCCAGTGTGGCCTGGGCTTCGCTCATCTCTGTCACCGCCTTCAGCACCATTCCCATTTCATCCGGTCTTTTTTCCCGTCCGCCAATGCAGATTACCTCACTGATATGCACCTCGCGATTCAGGTCGCCACCTGCAACCGCCTCGGCAAGCCGGGCCTTTTCCTGCCCCTGCGCCTGCTGGGCACGAACAGCGCGCAGCACCATACGCAACGGCAGCAGCACTGAGCGGTAGATCCAGAAACCGAACAGGATGGCGATTATTACTGCCGAGGCGCCGATGGCCGTAACCTGCAGCAGATTGCGATTAATCACTTGGTTGACGCTCAGCATCGCCTGTTCTTGTTCCCCTTTGGCGGTTGCAATAATCTCGTTTCCGCTGGCTGTCTGTCTGGCTGCCAGATCGTGCAGTTTGCGGGCGGCCAGATCGGCCTGTTCGGCTGCCTTCAGTCGTGTCTTCAGCGTGGCCAGGATACCGCTGCCGGAGGTTACCTCCTGCCGGGTGGCTGTCAGCGCGTCGGTAGCGGCACGGAGCAGCTGCAGCTCCTTGTCGGCCTGCAGGTTGCGCAGGTCGCTTGCGATGCGCTGCGACCGGTCCTGAATCTGACTGAACAGGGTACGCAGCAGCTGATTGGATTGCTGGAATCCGGCAGTATCCTCAATGATGAACAGCCGGTTGATCTCGGCGTTCAGGCGTAACCCTGCCGCCACCAGTTCAGAGCTGGCCAACAGGATACTGTTGGCGCTGTTTGACTGGTCATGCAGCCGTTTTTGTGCGGCAGTTTCAACCTCAAACCTGCTGCGGGCCTCTTCACGCTCCTGATCAAGCATCAGCAGCAGTTGCGTGCTGAGTGTGTCTGCCTGTTCCCGCAGGGTTGCTGCTACGGCAATGCGGGCCTGATCGTCCTTGCGGGCCTGGGCCGCCACCAGCCGGCGGAGCTGTTCGGCCAACAGGGTCTCAAGCTTCTGATAATCAGCGGCAAAGGCCTGGTGCCGGGTGGTATACCCGTGGGATCTGATCTTGTCGGAGACGGTGTTGAAGCGCCCCCTGGCCACCAGCAGACCGGTGGGGGTCTGGGGCATCTGCAGGCTTTGGATCAGCAGCTGGAGATCCTTGAGCCGGTTTTGGATTACCTCTATCGCCTTGACTTCATCCGTGATCCTGGCAGTAGCCTCCAGGGCACGGTTAAATGCTGCAGAACGCTCGGCCTGCAGGTTGCGTAGTGAGCTGTCAAGCTCCTTCAGTCGTGCGGTGGCATGTTCTGTCAGCTCTCCTGCCCGCTTGCTGGCTGTGCGGGCGGCATCCCCGCTTTTGATTCGCTCGTCGGTGGCGGCAAATAGTTGCTGTGCTGCCTGCCCAAGTTCTCCTGCAAGGCCGGGGGCAGCGTTATGGTGCTGTTCAAGCAGCTGCTGGACAGCGGCAACCCTGGCCAGTTTTTTTTCTGCTTCGGCCTTGCTGCGTTTCAGATCAGCCGGGCTGTCAGCCCCGTTCAGCGCCAGCAGCGCAGAGATTGCCCCCTGCAGCTCGCGCTGCAGTTCAATGGTGCGGATCTGGAACGGCGTACTTTCTTCGGTCAGATAGGTCAGCTTGTCCTGCAAAAAACGCATGGAGAAGAAGCTGGCAACAGAAAATGCCGTAATGATAGCGGCGGTGACCAGTACATTGGCAATCAGTTTGGCTTTAATGGTCATGATCAGGGCTACTCCGCCGAATACAGCCAGACCCGCAGCAATGAGAACAGTTTTTCCATATCCACCGGTTTGGGGATGTAATCACTGGCGCCTGCCTTGAGGCACTCCTCGCGATCCCCTTTCATCGCCTTGGCGGTCAGGGCGATAATCGGCAGGTTTGTGAAACGGGGGTCTTTCCTGATCAGGCGCATCGCCTCGTAGCCATCCATCTCCGGCATCATGATATCCATCAGCACCAGATTGATGTCTGGAAACTCATTCAGCCGTTTGAGCGCCTCACGACCGTTCTCCGCCTCATGGATGACGATCTCCTTTTCCGACAGGGCACTGGAGAGGGAGAAGATGTTGCGCATGTCGTCATCCACGATCAGTACCTTTTTACCGGCCAGCATCGCCTCCTTGTCCAGGGCGGCGCGGATCATCCGCTGTTTTTGGGGGTCGAGGTTGGATTCGACCAGGTGCAGGAAGAGGGTGACCTCGTTCAGCAGCCGTTCAGGACTTTTGGCCCCTTTGACGATAATGCTTTCGGCATAGTGATGCAGCTTCAGTTCATCATCACGGGTCAGTTCCCGGCCGGTATGGATGATCACCGGGATGCGTCGCTCCGGGTCCAGTCGCTTCAGCTCTTCAAGCAGCTCATAGGCCCCCATGTCCGATAGCCCCAGGTCCAGCACAATACAGTCAAACGGTTCTCGTCCCAGCAACTCCATGGCGGCAGTACCGCTCTCGGCAACGCTGATGGCAACGCTGCGTTCCTCCAGCAGGGCAACCATGGCCTGTGCCTGGGCCGGGTCGTCCTCAACGATCAGCAGCCGTTTGGTGGTCTTGCTGATTGCCTGTTCCAGCGCACTCAGGACATTGTCCAGCTGATCGCTGCTGACCGGCTTGGTAACAAAGCCGATCGCTCCCATGTTCAGTGCCTTTTGGCGTTCTTCCAGGCAGGTGATGAAATGGACCGGAATGTGGCGGGTCTTGGGATTGTCCTTCAGGCTGCGCATAACCCCCCAACCATCGATATGGGGCAGCATGACATCCAGGATAATCGCATTGGGCAGGTATTGTTCGGCCAGGGCAATGCCCTCTTCGCCGTCGGCGGCGACCAGTGCTGAAAAGCCGCGTTCCCGCACCATGTCGGCCAGTATGTCGGCAAAGGTAAGGTCATCCTCAATCACCAGAATGCTCTTGCTGCTGTCTGTCAGCTGCTCCCGGTCGTCTGCCGGCGACGCTGCAGGCAGAGGCGCAAGGATTGGCGTTTTGGAGCTGGTGTTTACTGGTTCTGCAGATGGTATGTGATCGATAGTTTTTTCCATTTTCGGCTGTCCGGTCTGGCTGACCGGCAGATAGAGCGTAAAGGTGCTGCCGGTACCCGGTTCGCTGACCAGGGTGACATCGCCCCCCATGGAGCGGGCCAACTGCCGTGAGATCGAAAGACCCAGGCCGGTACCGCCGAAGGTGCGGCTGGTGCTGCCGTCTGCCTGCTGAAAGGCATTGAAGATCAGCCGCTGTTTGTCGGTTGGGATGCCGATGCCGGTGTCGCTGACGGCAAAGGCCACTGCATCGTTGTCCAGTGGATTCTGGTGGCGCTGCGGGAGGAAAATATGCAGGCTGACTGAACCCTGACGGGTGAACTTGCAGGCATTCGAAAGCAGGTTTTTCAGGATCTGCATACAGCGCTGGCTGTCGGTGACCAGAGAGGTGGGGGCCGCGGTGTCCAGCTGTGCCGACAGGGTGATGCCCCTGTCGGTGGCGATCGGGTGGAACAGCGCCAGCATCTGGTCGCAGATCTCCTGCAATTGCAACTCTTCATAGTGGAACTCAAGGTGGCCCGACTCAATCTTGGAGAGATCGAGAATGTCGTTGATCAGGTTAAGCAGGTCACGGCCGGCGGTATTGATGGTGCCGGCAAATTCCACCTGTTTGTCGGTCAGGTTTCCTTCGCGGTTGTCCTGCAGCAGGCTGGAGAGAATCATCATGCTGTTGAGCGGGGTGCGCAGCTCATGGGACATATTGGCGAGGAATTCCGACTTGTAGGCGCTGACCCGCTCCAGTTCCTCTGCCTTGCGCTGCAGCTCGAGGCTGGCCTGCTCAACAGTGCGATTCTTGGCGCGGATTTCCTCCCGTTGCTGTTCAAGCAGCTCGGCCCGCTCTTCCAGTTCTTCGTTACTCTGCTGCAATTCTTCCTGCTGCACCTGCAACTCTTCTGCCTGTGCCTGGGTCTGTTCCAGCAGCTGGTTTACCCGCTGGCGGGCGCGGTTAACGCTGAGGGCGATGGCGATAGGCTCGCTGCACTGCTCAAGAAAAGCCAATTCGTCATCGCTGAACTGTTTGAAGGCGCCGATTTCAAGCACACCGGTCAGGTTGTCGGCATGGAGTAGCGGCAGGGCGGTGATGCTGACCGGCTGGGCCTCACCGATGCCGGAGCTGATCGGCAAATAGCCAGGAGGGGCTGGACTTAAGCAGATCAATTTCCGCTCACGGGCAGCCTGTCCGGCCAGTCCTTCACCCAGAGCAATCCGGTCGTTCAGCCGTTTGCGCCTTACATAGGCGTAGCTTGCGGTAATCAGCAGCTGAGCTTGTTCATGATCATAGACATACAAGACACCGACCCCTGCCCCCAGGTATTCGGACAGAAAGGTCAGGACCTGGTCGGTCAGCTCTGTCGTGTTTTTATCCCCCCGCAGGATGACGTTGAGGCTGTTCTGGCCGTTTTTGAACCAGGCCTGGCGCAACTCCTGCCGGTGATTGCTGCGCAGTGTCCGGGCCATGGTGACAAAGGACTGATCCAGTGCATACTGGGTGGCACTCATCTCGATTACGGCCTTCAGCAGCATGCCGGTCTCGTCCCGACCGATCTGCTCTTTACCGAGTGTTAACGGTTCAACAACGGTCAGCTCCTGTTCCAGATCTCCCCCGGCAATGGCATCTGCCAGCCGCGCCTTCTGTCTACCCCCCTGCTGGAGGGTGCGGATTGTATTGATCACCACCTGGAGCGGCCTGATAATACTATTGGTAAACAGCAGGGAGATGGCTGCGGCACAGCAGACCGAGGCAATAATAGTTACGAGCAGCCAGCCACGATAGCGATCGTGGTCTGCGCTGCTCTGCCTGAAGTGGTCTTCTGCCTTCTGGGTGTTGGATCGGATCAACTCCCTGATATCGGCTTCAAGCTGGTCGGAGAGCTGTTTGACGCGCTGATGTTCACTCCTTAGTTCTGCATAGCCCACCCCGGCATCGAATGCCGTTCGTACCTGTTCGGTCAGAGTGTAAAACTCCCGGGACAGTGAGCCCAGACTGTTGAGCAGTTTCTGTTCCGATGACACAAGAGGAAATCTTCCAAGCTCTTCCATACGAGTCACGGCAACTTTTTTGCTGGCAGCCATTTTGGCTGACAGTGCCTTGCGTTGACCGGCATCGGTTTCAATCTGGTAACGCAGGTAGGCCCGGCGGTATTCCTGCATGGCATTGTCAAGGGCGCCTGCCAGCACGATGGAGGGGATCAGATCACGGTGCATATAGTCCAGACGCTGTTTGGTGTTGGTCATTCCCCTGACCCCGAGGTACCCCACCAGACAGCAAAACAGCACCAGCACCGTAAAGCCGGCCAGTAATTTGTGTCTGATCTTGAAATCCGTTAAAAATGCCATAGTGCTGATCCCTTCCACAATTAAGAGCAACAGACAGGTGCTTTAATACCAAATGGACTTGGAAAAACAGGGGCTTCATAGCACATCCTTTAGTTCGACACCAGTTATTCAAGATGACCATACGGACTGCTGCGGCAGTCAAGGTGTTTTGTACCCTGGTGAACCAGTTGCCGGTTGACACGCGATTATCGGCTGTATTACTGTGTCCATTCCTGAAAACCCTGATTTAGCGGGATTAAACAAGATTTTATGATGAGGTCTCCATGCGAAGCGACATGATAAAAAAAGGTATTGAGCGTACTCCCCATCGCGCACTCCTGAAGGCCACCGGTATTCCCCAGAGTCAGATGGAACGCCCCTTTATCGGCGTGGCCACCAGCTTTACCGACTTAATCCCCGGTCACGTGGGGATGCGTGACCTGGAGCGGTTCATTGAGAAGGGGGTCCATACCGGCGGCGGTTATGCCCAGTTTTTTGGTATCCCCGGTGTCTGCGACGGCATTGCCATGGGGCACAAGGGGATGCATTATTCGCTGCCAACCCGTGAACTGATCGCCGATATGGTGGAGTCTGTGGCTGAGGCCCACCGTCTGGACGGTCTGGTGCTGCTGACCAACTGCGACAAGATCACCCC
>DKFG01000283.1:0-1638 GCA_002452325.1 Geobacter sp. UBA6802 | reverse complement strand
CCATGGCCCGTTACAAGGCCGGGGTGATCGACGCCAAAGAGCTGCAGGTCTGTGAGGACAACGCCTGTCCCGGCATGGGTTCCTGCCAGGGGCTGTTTACTGCCAACACTATGGCGATCCTGACCGAGACTCTGGGGATGTCGCTGCCCCGCTGCGGCACGGCACCGGCCGTCTCAGCCATGAAGCGCCGGATCGCCTTTGCCTCGGGCGAGAAGATCGTTGAGCTGGTGCAGAATGATGTCAAACCGCGGGATATCATGACCCGGGCCGCCTTTGAGAACGCCATCCGTGTTGATCTGGCCCTGGGTGGTTCATCCAACACCGTGCTGCATCTGCTGGCCATTGCCCGTGAGGCTGGCGTGGAACTGCCGCTGGAGACCTTTGATGTTCTGGCTAAAGAAACCCCGCAGCTGGCCACCATGAACCCGGCCGGTCCCCACTTTGTGGAAGACCTGGATGTAGCCGGTGGTGTGATCGGCGTGTTGAAGCAACTGGGGGACAAGATTGTTGATGCCCCGACCCTGTTTGGTTTAACGACCCGTCAGCTGGCAGCCAGCGTGGAGAATGTGGATGAGGAGGTGATTCGTCCTCTTACCGCACCGGTTAAGAAAGAGGGGGGCATTGCGGTGCTGTTCGGCTCCATAGCCCCCAAAGGGGCGGTAGTCAAGCAGTCCGGTGTGTCGGACAAGATGATGCTGTTTGAAGGCACGGCCCGCTGCTTTGATTCTGAAGAGCTGGCCATGGCAGCCCTGATGGAAGGGGTGATCAAGGCCGGTGATGTGGTGGTAATCCGCTATGAAGGCCCCAAAGGTGGTCCGGGAATGCGTGAGATGCTGGCACCCACCGCTGCCCTGATGGGACTTGGTCTGGGAGATTCGGTGGCCCTGATCACTGATGGCCGTTTCTCCGGCGGTACCCGCGGCCCCTGTATCGGCCATGTCTCGCCGGAAGCAGCTGAAGGCGGCCCGATCGCCCTGATTCAGGATGGCGACCGGATCCTGCTGGATATCCCGAATCGCAAGCTTGATCTGCTGGTGGATGAGGCAACCGTGGCGGCTCGCCGGGCGGCCTGGACAGCGCCGGAGCCAAAGATCAAGACCGGCTGGCTGGCACGTTACGCCAAAGTGGTTACCTCTGCCTATACCGGCGCAGTGACCACTGCTGACTAGGAAACGGCCCTTTTTCGCCCTGGTCCCGCTAGCCTTCGTAACACCGTGTGCGGCGTACTGCCTGGTACGCCTCCGCGTCGTTCCTCGGCTATCGAAACCAGAACAAAAAATGCCTCGTTTCCCCAACTAAATCACGTGTATCGAAGGAGGAATCTGCCATGAAACGTCTGCTTACCCTCGCTGCTGCCGCTGTTCTGGCCCTGAGTGTCACCGCCTGCAAGACCGATGAATCGGCCCTGCGTGATTCCAGCTCAACCCTGCTGGGTGCCAGAGAGGTCAAGGAGCTGTTACTTGGCAATACGGTTACCGCGGCAAACGGCGATACCTACTATTTTGATCGTGGCGGCGTGGTAATCGGCAAGGGCTCCTATGGTGAGAAGAACAAAGGCAACTGGAACATCACTCAGGAGGGGCAGCTTTGCTTCAGTAACTGGAATGCCAACTTTGCCCCCAGTGCCTGCTACAAGGT
>DKFG01000130.1 GCA_002452325.1 Geobacter sp. UBA6802 | reverse complement strand
GGCACCAATGACCTGACCCAGACCACCTTTGGCCTGTCCCGTGACGACGCCGGGCGGTTCCTGCCGTTCTATGTGGATGCAGGCATTCTGCCGGAAGACCCGTTTGTCTCCCTGGATCAGAACGGTGTTGGGCAACTGGTTAAGATGGGTTGTGAAAAAGGTCGTTCCACCCGTCCCGACATCAAGCTGGGGATCTGTGGCGAGCATGGCGGTGACCCTGAATCGGTCATCTTCTGCCACAAGATCGGCCTGGATTATGTCTCCTGCTCACCGTTCCGGGTGCCGATCGCCCGTCTGGCCGCAGCCCATGCCGCCTTGGGCGGGGGGACGGATAACACCAAGTAGTTGATCAGAAGGGGTTTTTAGGCGGGCAGGGCTATTGCGGCGCTGCCCGCTTTTTTTATGGGAGAGTCTTTGCTGTAAGCTGCAGCAGATCTTCCGCCAGCGCCTCGATATCCGTCTCTTCGGTTGCCCATGAGCACATCAGCCGTGCCCCTCCGGCGCCGATAAACCGATAAAAATGCCAACCGATGTCGTGCAACCCGTTCAAGAGTGGCTCCGCCATTCTGACAAAGACCGCATTGGCCTCCACCGGAACCATCAGCTCAACACCCGGCATTGCCTGCAGCTGAGCTGCCAGCAGCTGTGCACAGCGGTTGGCATGGGCAGCCCGTTTCAGCCAGTCTCCATCTTGCAGTAAACCGATCCAGGGGGCAGAAAGAAAACGCATCTTTGAGGCCAGCTGCCCGGCCTGCTTGCAGCGATAATCAAACTCCTCCGCCAGTTCCTTGTTAAAGAATACCACCGCCTCACCCACGGCCATCCCGTTTTTTGCCCCGCCCAGACAGAGCAGATCAACCCCGGCACGCCAGCTGATATCAGCCGGACAGCATCCCAGCGAGACAACTGCGTTGGCAAACCGTGCGCCGTCCATCTGCAGGCGCAGACCGTAGCGTCTGGCCAACTCTCCTGCGGCTGCAATCTGTTCAGGGCGGTAGACGGTCCCCAGTTCCGTGGCCTGGGTCAACGACAGCACCCGCGGTTTGGGGTAGTGAATATCGCTGCGTCGGGTAATCAACTGCTCAACGGTGTTCAGATCGACCCTGCCGTCCGCGCCTCCGGCCAACAGTATCTTGGTGCCGTTTGAAAAAAACTCCGGCGCCCCGCATTCATCGGTCTCAATATGGGCAAATTCGTGGCAGATCACGCTGTGATATGAACTGCAGAGCGAGGCAAGCGCCAGTGAATTGGCTGCTGTGCCGTTAAAGACAAAGAACACCTGGCAATCGGTCTCAAAGAGCTCCCTGATCAGGCCGCAGGCACGCTCAGTGTACTGGTCTTCGCCGTAAGAACGGCTGAAGCCGTGGTTTGCCTCTGCCATGGCCTGCCAGGCCTCCGGGCAGATACCGGCATAATTGTCGCTGGCAAACGCCAGATAATTGGGCATGGGTTCCTCCTGAAGTGATGAGTAAAGCAGCAACCCCTGATCATTAATGCAGCAGCTGAAGGATCAGGATGGCGCGTGAGCAGCTGCGCAGCCTTGGGTATATTTGTGTAACCAACTGTAACTAAATGATAAATTTAGTCAACATCTTTTGCCGTAACGGTTGGCACACTTACTGTTACAGCAAGGTTAAGACAGACACACGTAACCCGCTTTCATGCAGGTACCCATCACCCCCAGAGGAGGAGCACGTATGAAATCAGTTCGCAGCATGATCCTGGCAGCAGCAATTACCCTTTCCATGAGCAGTGCAGCAATGGCAACCTATTCAGGTCAAATCTGGATCCCGTCCACCGATGCCAAAGGCTTTGGTGAAGTAAACATCAGTATCGACAACTACCTTCGTATGTCGCACAAGGCTGATGCCGGTTCAAACTATTATGATGCCGGTGTCACGGTCGGTGTGCTGCCCTTTGAAAAATTTAAGTTTGAGGTGGGGGTTGATTACTACACCGATAACCTGTTTGATGGCCAGCCGTCCGGTGGTGCTACACCGGCCTCAGCGCACCCAATCTATTTCAACTTCAAAGGTGCCATTCCTGAAGATGCCTTTTTCAAAGGCATGCCCGCCATTGCCGCCGGTATGTTCGGCCTGAATACCGCCAGTACCAGCCTCTCATCAAATACCGCCTACGGCCTGATTGCCAAAACCTTGCCGGTGGTGGGTCGCATCTCGGTTGGCGGCTACAACGGCTCGCAAAACAACTACCCGAGCAAGCATAACAACGGACTGCTTGCCTCCTGGGACCGCACCATGAGCGAGATTTCCGACAAACTTTGGGTATCAGTGGACTATGCCAGCGGCAACAACGCCTTCGGCGCACTTTCGTTAGGCGCCTCCTGGGCCTTTACCCCCAACGTATCGCTGCTGGTGGGCGCCAACTTCTACAACCCGTTCTACAATCCGCAGGGTGGTTCACTGCCGGGCGGCAAGCCGACCATCAATACCCAGCTGGATATCAATTTCTAAACTCAAATCATACAGATGGATTATGCAGCAGAACAGGGGGCCTCGGTCCCCTGTTTTTGTTTGGTACTGTGCGAAGGGATACTTGCAGATATATGAAAGCGTGCTACGCTATGCATAAACCAAGTATCGAACGACTGGTCGAACACAAAAATGTCCTTCAGGCATACGACCATGTCCCAAGCTACTCTCTGCCTGTGGAGTCCTTATTTATGACATCCCCGCTCGTCAGCATTATCATGCCGATATACAATCACGATCCCTTTCTGGTGCAGGCGATCCGCAGCGTCATGTCCCAAACCTTCAGGGATGTTGAACTGGTGGCCTGCGACGATGCCTCTACGGACCGGGCCTGGGAGCTGGCCCGGGTGGAGGCTGCCGGAGATGTCCGGATACGGTTGTTCCGCAATGAGCAGAACATCGGTATCGCCCGCACCCGGCAGCGGCTGCTGGAGGCCTGCAAGGGAACCTACGTGGCCCACCTCGACTGCGACGATTTTCTGGAGCGCTGGGCCATTGAGGAGATGGTACGGCTCTTTGCCGCCGAGCCTGAGATGGCCCTTATCTACTCCGACAGTGCCTTTGTAGATGAGACCGGCAGGGTTACCGGCTACCGCAGCGATCCTGATTTTTCGCACAAAAACCTGATGTACCTCGGCTGGCGTCACCTTGGCGTCTACCGCCGTGATGCAGCCCTGGCCGTGGGGGGCTTTAATACCGCGCTCAAAAGTGGCTGCGACGACGGTGATCTTTTTATGCGACTGGCAGTTCGTTACCCCTGCAGACATCTGGCCAAGATCCTCTACTACTACCGCTGTCACAGTAACAACAACAGTCGCCGTAATAAGAAGTGTGACCAGTGTGAAGAGCGGTCGATCTGTAACTATTTTACGATCTGGTCCGGTGTGGTACAGGAGTACTATCCCGACTACCGGCCACCCGTATAGTGCGGTTGACGTTCAGGAGGTTATGTGAAAAAGCATGCTGTGCGGATAATCATTGGCTGTGTCCTGCTGCTGCTTTTCCTGTTGCACGGGGCCGGCTGGCTGCAGCTGAGGCTGGTGCAGCAGCTTGAGCTGTGGAGCTATGATCACCGCCTGCTGCGTACCATGCCGACCACGGTGGATGACCGGATCGTTATTATCGACATTGATGAGAAGTCGCTGGCAGAGATTGGTCGTTGGCCCTGGAGCCGCAACCAGGTGGCCCGGATGGTGGATCTGCTGTTTGATCGTTATCAGGTGGCAGTGGTTGGTTTTGACGTGGTCTTTGCCGAGCCGGATACCAGTTCCGGTCTGCGTGAGCTTGAGGCGCTGGCACGGGGGGCCTTGAGCAAAGAGGCCGGTTTCCGTAAGGCCCTGGCGCAGTCACGGGGTCGGTTGGATTATGATCGGCTGCTGGCTTCCCGTTTCAAAGGTCGCCCGGTGGTACTGGGCTACTACTTTGCTGGTGATACCGGGGGTACGAGTCTTAAATCAGGCCTGCTGCCGTCACCAGTGCTTGAAAAGAACGCCTTTGACAGCGGCGTCATCCATATCCCGGTCAAGACCGGCTACGGCGCCAACATTCAGATCCTGCAGAAGGCAGCTGCCACGGCCGGCCACTTCAACCCCGATCCTGACCCCGACGGTGTCACCCGTCGGGTACCGATGCTGCAGCAGTACAACGGCAGTTATTACGAGTCACTCTCCCTGGCTGTGTTACGGGCCATGTTCGGCTATCCCGAGATCATGCCCGGTTTCCCTGGCGGTTCAGGTTCAATGCTTGAATGGCTGCAGGTGGCAGACCTGAAGCTCCCGGTGGACAGCTCTGCCTCAGCCCTGATCCCGTATCGGGGGAACCAGGGCAGTTTTCCCTACATCTCTGCTGCTGATATCCTGAAAGGGCGGGTCAGCACAGAGACACTGGAAGGGGCGATCATACTGGTGGGCACCACCGCCCCCGGCCTGATGGATCTGCGCTCCACCCCGGTTTCGGCGGTCTACGCCGGGGTGGAGATCCATGCTAACATGATTGCCGGCATGCTGGACAACAGCATCAGACATGCCCCCACCTATGCCCGTGGCGCCGAGCTGGCCTCACTGCTGGTGGGAGGCGGGCTGCTGATCCTGCTGCTGCCGCTGTTGGGGCCGCTCTGGTCTCTGGCCCTGACAATCGGGGTGGTTGGCCTAAGCGGGCTGATCAACTACCTGGCCTGGCGATCCGGACTGGTGCTGCCGCTGGCCTCCCAGATGACGCTCTTCCCCATTCTCTATGCCTTCAACGCCAGCTACGGGTTTCTGGTGGAATCCCGTACCAAACGCCAGATCACCGGCCTGTTTGGCCAGTATGTGCCGCCCCAGATCGTGCAGACCATGAGTAAAGACCCGGAAAACTTCACCATGGCAGCCGAAGCGCGGGAAATGACCGTGCTCTTTACCGATGTGGTCGGCTTTACCTCCATCGCTGAAAAACTGACCCCCAAAGAGCTGGCCACCTTTATGAACGAATACCTGACCGCCATGACCGCCATCATCTACGAGCATGGCGGTACGGTGGACAAGTATATCGGCGATGCGATCATGGCCTTCTGGGGGGCGCCGCTGCACGATCCTGACCATGCCCTGCATGCGGTGCAGGCGGCCCTTGCCATGCGCAAACGGATGGTCAGCCTGCAACAAGAGATGACCGTGCAAGGTTTTCCCGAGATCAAGATCGGTATTGGCGTCAACAGCGGCACGATGCGGGTGGGGAACATGGGTTCCAGCTTCCGGGTGGCCTATACGGTCATGGGGGATGCGGTCAACCTGGCCTCCCGGCTGGAGGGTTTGACCCGCCAGTATGATACCTGGGTAATTACCGGTGAAGCTACCCGTGGTTTGATCAACGGATATGTCTGGCGCGAGCTGGACCTGGTGCGGGTGAAAGGGAAGAACGAGCCGGTGGCTATTTTTGAGCCATGTGGAGAAGAATCGCTACTGGACGAACAGTATAAAGGTGATATACTGACCTTCAATGACATGGTTATAGAATATCGTAAACAGCACTGGGATGCTGCTGAGGCACTGCTTGAACAGCTGATTGCCTGTAAGCCGGACCGTAAGCTGTACCAGTTTTATCTTAAGCGGGTACACCAGTATCTGCAGGAACCTCCTGCCGCTGACTGGGACGGTGTCTGCACGTTTACCACCAAATAAGACGAGGTTGTCATGAAGAGGACACTGCTGTGCATTGCAGCCGGACTGCTGATCGGGGCAGGTGCTGTCCAGGCCGAGGAAACCGTGGTTCCCCGCTTTGATCTACACAAGATACTGCTTGAGGGCAACACCATCCTGAAGTCTGACGAGGTAGCCCGGATCCTGGCCAAATACACCGGCCCGCAGAAGGATTTCGGCACCCTGCAGGAGGCCATGGATGCTATTGAAAAGGCCTACCGTCGCAAGGGGTACACCCTGGTCACCGTCCTGCTGCCGGAGCAGGAACTTGAACGGGGCACCGTCATCATCACGGTGCTGGAACCAACGGTCAAAGAGATCATTATCGAGGGCAACCGGCATTTTGACCGCGACAACATCTTGCGGGCACTGCCTACCCTGCAGCAGGGCAAACCGCCCAAAGTAACAGCCATCTCCGAAAACCTGCGAGCAGCCAACGAGAACCCCGGCCGCAAGCTGACCCTGCAGTTCAAAAGCGGTGAGAAAGATACCGACCTGACCGCCCAGGTAAAGGTAACTGATCAGAAACCATGGCGGTTTACGCTGGGGGGCGATAACACCGGCAGTAGCGCTACCGGCTACTATCGCACCAGCCTGACCTTTCAGCACTTCAACCTCTGGAACCGCGACCATATTATTGCCCTGCAGTACATCACCTCCCCCGACCATTTTGAGAAGGTACAGATCGGCAGCGGTTCGTACCGTCTGCCAATCTACGGTTGGGGTGATACCCTTGATATCTTCGGCGCCTATTCCGATGTGGACAGCGGTACCACCCAGATCTCCGGAACTGATATCAAGGTCAGCGGCAAAGGCCTGATATCCGGTTTGCGCTATACGATGAACCTGTCCCGTATCGCCGAATACCAGCACAAGCTGGTGGGGGGAATGGATTACCGTAGCTACGACAACAGCGCCAAACAAGACGGCAGAGAACTTGCGCCGGATGTGGTGGCCCACCCTTTTAGCCTCACCTACGGCAGCAGCTGGAGCAACGACTACCTCTCGCTGGACGGCTCAGTCGGGCTGCTCTACAACATCCCCTGGGGACATAAGGGCGAGAAAAAAGATTTTGATATCCAGAGCAAGGATGCAGATTACCTGATCAGCCGGTACGGACTGAACGCCATGATCCGCCCCGGCGCTGACTGGATTGTACGCCTTGCCGGTACTGGGCAGTACAGTGGCAACCGCCTGATTCCCGGAGAACAGTTTGGTCTGGGGGGCTCCACCTCCATCCGGGGTTACCAAGAGCGGGAAGAATCCTGGGATAACGGTGTCAGCGGCAGCGTTGAGCTGTACTCACCCGACATGGGATCGTTGCTGCCGTTGTCCAAGAGCCAACTGCGGCTGGTGGGATTCTATGATGCCGGTTATGGCAAAAACCAGCGCCCCAACAGCTTTGAGTTGCGTGATCACAGCATCAGCGGAGCCGGTGCCGGCGTCAGGCTGGGCTTAAGTGAGTATTTCAGCTTCTCGCTGGATTGGGGCCATGCTCTTGACAGCTCTACCAACACCAGGGCAGGGGATAACCGGATCCACTTTAAGGCCAGCGTGAGTTATTGAGACAGGTTAAGGTTAAGGTTGAGGTTAGTGAGGTGACATCATGAATAAGACCTATCGACTGATATGGAGCAGAGTAAAGCAGGCCTGGATCGTTGTTGCTGAAAAGGTTGCTGCAAAAGGTTGTATACCGACCACTGTATCGCTGGCTGCAGCCCTGCTGCTGGCAACCGCCACCGCCAACGCCCTGCCCACCGGACCGCAGGTGATAAGCGGCACTGCCGGTATCACCACCAGCGGCAGCACCATGACCATCACCAACAGCCACAACGCCATCATCAACTGGCAGGGTTTCAACATCGGGGCCAATGAAACTACCCGGTTTGTGCAGCCCTCTGCGCTTAGCGCCGTACTCAATCGGGTCGCTGCCGGTAACCCCTCCCAGATCCTGGGGGCGCTGCAATCCAACGGCAAGGTACTGCTGATCAACCCCAGCGGCATCATCTTTGGCCCCAACGCCAGGGTGGATGTGAACGGCCTGATCGCCTCATCACTGGATATTGCCAACCAGGACTTCCTGGCCGGCCGGATGAAGTTTAACGCCGGTCCCCTGGCAGGTAAGGTAGAGAATCAGGGTATCATCACCACCCCCAGCGGTGGACAGGTCTATTTGATTGCAGCAGATGTTGAAAACAGCGGGGTGATTACCGCCCCCAACGGTGATGTGCTGCTGGCGGCCGGCAAAGAGGTGCTGCTGGTGGACAGCAATAGTCCTGAGATAGCCCTGGTGGTGGCTGCGCCCGACGGGCAGAGTCTCAACCTGGGCACCATCGTGGCTGATGCCGGTCGGGTGGGGATGTACGGCAGTGTGGTGCGTCAAAGGGGTAGAATCAGCGCGGATAGTGCGGTGGCTGAAGGGGGGAAGATATTCCTGAGAGCCACAAAAAAGGTTGAGTTGACCGACGAAAGCCGAATCTCTGCCGACGGTGCCAAAGGGGGCACGGTTATCGCCATGACCGCTGAAGACGGTAAAATCAGCGGCGAAATGACCGCTAGAGGCAGTATCACCGCAAAGGGAGATGGAAGCAAAGGCAGCGGTGGTTTTGTGGAGACATCGGCAGCAAAAATTGACCTGAATGGTGTTAACATCAACACTAACGGCGGCACTTGGCTGATTGACCCCACCAACTTTACGGTGGCTGCCAGTGATGGAGACCGTACCGGCGCTCAGGTGGTGTCCGATCTGGCATCTAACAACGTAGTATATACCTCAGACAATGGTGCTTCAGGTGTCGATGGGAATATTTTTATCAACGATGCCATCTCCTGGAACAACGCCAACAGCCTTACCTTTACTGCACGCAACAACCTGAGTGTGAACAGCAGCATCACCAACAGTGGCAGCGGCAACATCAATCTTTATGCGGGGTGGGACGGCGCTGGGGATCCGTCTGCGCCAACGCTGCTAGACGGCGTTGGCACGCTGAACATTGCCAGCAGTATCAGCAGCGCAGGGCAGGTACATCTGGCTTCCGGCAACGGCGCAGTATTTTCCGGCGGTACGATCAATCTGAACAGCTATTCACCCGGCACCGGTCTGACAACTATCTCCGGTGGCACAGTTAATTTCAATGCAGTAACAACGCTGCCAGGCCTGTCAATGTCAGGCGGTACTTTGGGCGGCAGCGGAGCGCTCACCGTCAGCGGTCCGTTCAATGTCACCGGCAGCTCCACTATTACCGGTGCCGGAACGCTTGTTAGCGAAGGTACCACCACGATCAACGACAGCGTTGATGGCACCATCATCGCCCTTGGTTTGGACAACAAGACCTGGGTAAACAACGGCACCCTCACCATCGGCGGTGACGATCAGATTAAACCGAATGCTGCGGGCAGCAGTACACTTACCAACACCAGCGATGGTGTCATAAATCTTTCCAGCAGCAATCCCGAACCGTTCGGGCATCAGCAGGGTACGGTCACGCTCATTAACGAGGGTATGCTTAACCAGACCGAGGCCGGTACCCACGGCATCCACAGCGCCTACACCTTCAACAATAGCGGCACAGTGAATGTCACGCAGGGCACTCTGCAGGTTGGCGGTTCATTCAGCTCTCTTTCAGGAAGCATCAATCTGAGTTCAGGGACGGTGTTCATAACAACAAACGGCTCATGGACCAACAACGGCATGCTGACGGGAAGCGGCACCATCGATATAGGCGCTTCCAACACGCTGACCAACAATGGAACAATCAGGCCGGGAGGAATAGAGGAATTCGGAACACTCTCAATTGTCGGAAATCTGGTGCTGAGTGCCGCCGGCATCCTTGATATTGAAACCAACGGAACAACGACCGAACAGTACGACAAACTGGCGGTGAACGGTATAACTAGCATGGGCGGGGCGCTCCATACCACCATTGGCTATACTCCGGCTAACGGAGATTACATTCCGTTTCTGGAAAGTGTCGGCACGGCAATCGGTACCTTTGCCTCTGTCATGGTGCCAGGTGGTTTCAGCGTTGGCTATAATCTGCAAACCGGTGAGGCAGCCCGACTGATCTATACCTCAACAGGGGATAATGTCTTTACCAACAGTTACGGAGGCCTGACCTGGGAGACGCCGGACAATTGGTCTTTGTCACATATACCGACAAACGCAGAAACTGCCCTGATCAGCTCCGGCCATGCCGTTGTCCACAGCAGCGGCATCGATACCATCGCCGGACTGACCATCAACAGCGCAAATTCCCTGAATGTGTCCGGCGGTTCTCTGACGGTAACTGGCAGCACATCACTTGGTGGCGGTCTGACGGTTTCCGGCAGCGGTGCCACCACGTTGTCCGGCGGTTTGAACGGCAGTGGTTCCCTGTCACTTGAGGGCGGCACGCTGGCACTGCATGGGCCATCTTCCATTGCCAACTATACCCAGTCAGGCGGCGCATTAAGTGGCAGCGGTTCCTTCAGCGCAACCAACAGCGTCAGCACAACAGGCGGCAATATCAACAGCGCCTTTTCCAGCCTTTCTTTCACCCAGGCAAGCGGTAACCTGACTCTCGGGACACCGATCGAAAACAGCTTCTCAAGTCCATCAACTCTGATACTCAAGGCTCAACAGGCTGTTGTTATCAATTCACTGATTAACTCAACAAATAGCGAGTTGGCTGTGACCCTGAATGCCCATTACATGAATGACGCTGATTCGGGCAGCGTCGCCATTCACAACAATATCTCCACCAACGGCGGTGACCTGGTGATCGGTGGAGGTGTTGACCCCTTTTCAACGCCGGCCATCGGCTATGGCACCGGCTCCAACGATCAGCTTTACGGGGTATACCTTGATACCGCTATTCTTTCGACCAGTGGCGGAGATATATCCATTCGCGGTCAGGGTGTTGCAAGCTCCACAGCGGATGCCGATGGCATCAATCTGTGGGATACAACGGCAAAACTGCATGCTGGCGGCGGTAACATTACCCTCGTGGGTAAGACCGGCAACACCCCGGCCAGTGCCACGGCTGGCATCTACTCAAATGGGATTATTGATACCATCGGATCGGGGAATATCAATCTGACCGGTGTTGGTGGCGACGGGACGGTTAATAATATCAGGGGTGTCAGTCTGGTCGGCGGGAATATTCAGGTGGTTAACGGCGTCCTCTCCATCAGCGGGTATGGCGGCGATTCGACAGGCTCCGGCAACATGGGGGTCTGGATGGATGGCGCGGTTGCCAATTTGGGCCAGATCAGCAGCACCGGTACCGGCGCAATCAGTATCACCGGCGCTCCTTGCCAGTCCGGCTGCAGCAACACGCCGCTTAATGACAACGTTGGGGTGCAGATCAACGACCAGTACGTCTCCATCTCCAGCAGCGGGGCTGCCATTACCATTGACGGCACAGGTGCCGGCAGCGGCAGCGGGAACCACGGCGTACAGATCGGCGGCACGATTGCCAATAATACCGGTGAGGTGACCATCACCGGCAGCGGCGCGGTCGGTTCCAGCGGTATTCTGGAGGCAGGCATCGGGGTTGTTCAAGCAGCCACCCTCAGAACCGACAGTGTCCGCGGCAGCCTGCTGACCAACAACAATGCGGTGAGCAGCTACAGTGGCCAAAACACCACTAGCGGTAACATCGAGCTGACCAATACGGCCGCCACCTTGACGTTGAACGGCCTGGATATCGATCAGTCTGGCGGCGGCAGCGTCAGCATTAGTAATACGGGAGCTGTCTCGACCGCTGGCTTGGTGCAGACCACCGGCCACGGTAGTATCTCACTCACCGCTACCGGCGGCACAGCAACCATTGGCAACTCTTTGATAGCTGGCAATGACAATACAAGTACCGGTTCTGTCAGTGTCACCGCCACCGGCGCTACCAGTGATATTGTTTTGAACACCATCAATGTTTACAGCGGTTCAACCGGTGGGGGCAGTGGCAACATCAACCTGACCGCCGATCGGGATATCAAGCTGAATTCAGCGGCGGTTACAACAACCGGCAGCGCAACGTTGCAGGCCGGAATGAATCTGCTGGTAAACGGTCCGATAACAGCGGGTAGCGTCAATTTGAATGCTGCTTCAGGGGGGACAATCAGTGGCAGCGGTACTATTTCAGCTGCATCCATTGGGCTGCAACATCTCAGCGGGACGAGTACAATCGGCTCGCTCGGAACTCCATTGCAGACAAGCGGCACCTCACTGTTCAGTATTGGTCAGAGTAGTACGGGGCCAAGTGCGGTGTATTTGAGCCATACGGGAAACGCCACACTAGGAAATATTTTTTTTCTGGGTACAGACGCTCCATTTTCTTTTGTTTCCAGCGGAAACTTGTCCGTATCCACATCAATTGTTACCGGTGACTCGGATCTGACACTCACGAGTACAGGGGGCGTGTTGGCAACTTCAGGCAATTTGTCGGGCACTACGGTCAACCTGACGGCAGCGGGTAATTATACTCCTGCTGGAAATATCAGTGCCACCAACCTGGCGATTGACCTGACCGGTGCGGGATCGAAGCTTACCAGAGCAGCTGGTGTGACCATTAGCGGAACGACTAGTACCACGATCAAGGCGGATAAGGTTGACAACTCTGCTGCAACCGGTGTTCTGGGGGCAGCGGGTTCGACGGTGACGTTATTGCCTAAGGCAAGTGGACGGGCAATTACCCTGGGTACCGACACTGCAGATGCCGGAAGTGACCTGGAGCTTTCAACCGACGACCTAAGTAATATCGTTGCTTCAGTTCTGCGAGTTGGCGATAGCCAGAGCGGAGCCATAAATGTGGGGGCTGCCATTGCTTTTCCGTCAGTTACAACCTTGAGTCTGGGCAGTGGCAGCACAGTGGGGCAAGCTGCTGCGGGAACAATCAGCATTGCCAACCTCGGCGTCAAATCTTTGGGTACAGTGGATCTATCAACCGCAACAAACCTAGTGACCGGCAACCTTGCAGCCAGTATTGGCGATGGAACCCATGAGAATAATAATTTCACGTTTAAGAACAGCGGGGCATTAAATATCGCTGCTGGCATTGACGGTATCAGCGGCATCTCCATTGCAAAAGATCTTAGCAACTTTAATTACCTGTCACCAGACTCCGTCATTTCACTGATAGCGGGAGGTGCGCTGACGCAGGACGCTGGGGCAACCTTGCAAGGCAAAGCGGTCTATGCAGAGGGCACAAAAGTAGCCCTTACAGCCTCTAACCCCACCGGTGTGATAGCCGGCAAATCAACCGGTTCTTCAACCGGTGAAAATTTTGCCTATACCAGCACCAACGGTATCCATGTGACCAAGGTTAACAGTTTTGACGGAATCATGTCTTCATCTTCAATAGAACCTTACGGGGTTGTCCTCACATCCACTACTGCCGGTATTTCTCAAGAAGCATTAAAGCCAATTGTCGCTTCGAATTCAGGACTTCAGGTTTCTGCAACAGGCTCAGTCAATCTTGATGTCGCTGATAATAATGTAGGCATGCTGAACGGAACCGGCGGGGGCACAGACTTCCGTTTTTATAATGCCAGCCCGTTGATTTTGAATGCTATTTCGACCTCTGGAAGTTATGTGAATATAAATGCGCTAGGGACGTTGACCGTAAATGGCAATGTTAATGCCGGAACCGGCAATGTGAAGCTTGAAGGGAGCAACCTGGCTCTTGCCCAGGCTAATGCAATGACCATCACCGGTAATATTGTCGATTTAATAGCAAACACGACATCTTCAGGTACTATCTCGATACCAAATGCGCTTACGGTAACTAGTAGTGGTATGGCCAATCTGTCTGCTGATGGGTATATTTCATTCAGCAGTACTGCCACATTCAACTCCCCCAAAACCTATATACATTCAATTTCGAATAACTGGCCGCTGAAGGTTGGAGGTACTGATACAGCAAACACTCTTGATGTTATAAACCCCAATTATATCTCTATAGGGGCCAATCGACTTGTGGTAGGTCAACCGGATGTCACAAAGCCTAACACAACTACAAATATCGACTTTGAAGGGCCTCTGGCTGCAGCCAGTGGTGAGATATTGTTGGGGGGAACCGGCACCGTAACCCAGGCTGCAGCGGGGATCATTACAGCAGATAAATTAGGTGTTGCAGCAGGCGGTAATATTTCGCTGGATCAGTCCAACAGTGTTAATGAACTGGCAGCAGGTTCTACAGGAGGAACGATATACATTACGAACAGCGGCATGTCGCTTAAAACCATCACTCTGACGGAAGGCAGCTTTACCGGGACTGGGCTGACAACAAGTAATAAGAACATAACGCTGGAGTCGTTGAATGGTATTGATCTTTATGCGCCAATTGCTGCAGGCACCGATAATGTAAGCCTGCTGGCAAGTATGGGCTCTGTGACAAGCAGCAATGGTGCTGCCCTGGATGTTTCTGCCAGTGGTTTGAGCATCACAAGCTATTACGGTGTTGGAGAAATGTCTTCACCATTAAACACACAGGTAAGCAGTCTCTCTGCCACTGGCGGTATGTCCGGTGGATTGTACATTGCGAATGGTATTCCGCTTACCATTACTGGTGCTTCTGCATATGGCGATATTGTGATCAACAACACAGGTGCGGTTACCACTTCAACCTTAGGGCCTGTCAGCTCTTCCGCGGGATCCGTAAGTATTACGGCACATAGTCCTCTGACAATTGAAACCTACGGTGTGAGCGCGGCAACGGGAGTCAGCCTGACCGCCGGTTCAGCGGGGTCATCATCTTCTTCAGACCTCTTAACCATTAATGGTCCGGTTTCCACGACAAGCGGCACCATCCTGCTTGCCGGAAACGCAGTTACCGGTAGTAGTGTGCCGAGCGGGCCGAATGTTACAACCTATACCTATACCCCACCACCAGAGCCGGAGCCGACCCCAACACCAGAGCCGACCCCAACGCCGGAGCCGACCCCAAC
>DKFG01000194.1:3229-12566 GCA_002452325.1 Geobacter sp. UBA6802 | reverse complement strand
AACTCCTTCTTCGGGATCACCCCTGAGGCATTCGGCACCATCGGCGCACTGACCAACTTTGCTGTGGCCTACGCTGTCAGCAAGGTTACCCCGGCCTGCCCCGAGCATATCCAGCACCTGGTTGAAGATGTGCGGACCCCGCGCGGTTCCAAGATGATCGGTGGCGCGCACTAGGCTGACTACAGTTGAAATGAAGCAGTACCTGTGATGGTTGCTGAAACTGACCCCGCCGGCGCATCCGGCGGGGTTTTTTTGGGAAATTTAGATTGATTGCGGTCGTCTGGTCGGTTACAAGTAGGATTATTCTTTACGCAGGAGTGCCATAATGATTTTTGATGCAGCTACCGCCCTGATCTGGATTCTGTTTATCGCCCTGTTTCCCATGGCCTTTATCTGGCTGCGCCGTGCCTGGAGGATTTTCATCGGCAAAGACTACTCAGAGGTTGCCCTGAAAAAAGGGTTGCCGCCGGAAAACCCCAAAAAGTGGGCCCCCTATACCGGCGCCGTCAACCTGATTGCCGGTCTGGTGACGCTCTGGATCATACTGGGGGTGGTTCTGTTCGTGGCCTTTGGTGTCAGTATGGGCCCCTTTGACAAGTTTGACGGCTGGAACGCCATTGCCGGTTCAACCATCTGGATCAAGCTCTTTGCCGATTTTATTGTCAGCCGCCAGGCCCACCCGATCGCCTGGGGCAGGAAGAAAAAGGAAGAGGTTGCACAGTAGCCGGCCAGAAGGCTGAAAGATCAGCCGCTATTGGTAAGACTGATCACAACATAGCCGATTGCGGTACATCTTCAACACCGCAGACAAAAAGGGGGGGGGAAGGCGCTCACAGTGCCTTCCCCCCCTTTTGACGTTGTACGGGCTTTGATTTGAATCAGCGTATCAGCAGATAGAGCAACGACATGATACCCAGTATCGAGACGGCCAGCAGTACCCAGATGCCGATCGGATAGGCGCCGGAGCGGTTACGTGCATCAAGCCAGGCCTCCATCTGCTCTGCCTGCTGGCGGTTTCCGGACACGGCTGCCAGCAGGCGGACACCCTGACGCTGGATCAGAAAGCCCGGCTGCTTGAAAAAGCGGCTTACCTGTGCTGTCAGCTCGACCGCCACAAGTTTTTCAGCCTGAGCGTTTATGCTGTTAAACAGTTTGTCGGCAGCAGTAAAAAACAGCTGTCCCCCCTTGCGGTAGAACCAGTCACTGTCAATAGAGATGGTTTCGGTCCGTTTCAGCATCGGCAGGAACATGAAGAAGGCCAATGCCGAGAACATCAGCAGTTGCAGCTGGTTGAGCGTATGCTCAAAGGTGTAGGGATGGAAATTGACCTCGAACGGCAGTATGGCATACAGCGGCTGCGGATAGACTCCCAGGAAGATGCAGATGAAGGAGAGAAACGCCATGGCCACCAACATATGGGGCGGGGCCTCACCGGGACGCATGCCGCTGTCTTTGGCAAAAAAGACAAAGTACGGAAATTTGATGCCGGCATGGAGAAAGACACCGGCAGAGGCCAGTTCAAGCACCAGCCAGACCCAGTAGAACCCGCCATGTACACCGGCCTCTATGATCATCGGCTTGCTGGTGTAGCCGGAAAAACCGGGAAAGGAGGAGATGGCCAGGGCACCGATACAGCCGAAGATCAGGGTCAGCGGCATCGTCTTGTAGAGGCCTCCCAGATCGGTACATTTGCTCTTGCCGGTCAGCTGCAGCACTGCACCGGCGCTCATCCAGAGCAGCGCCTTGTAGATGATATGGCAGAAGGCATGGGCAACGGCGCCGTTCAGCGCCATGGCCGTACCGATGCCGACGCCGGTGACCATGAAGCCGACCTGGTTGATAATGCTGTAGGCCAGAATCCGCCGCATGTCGTTTTCCAGAATGGCGTAGATGATGCCGTACAGGGCCATGACACAGCCCACCACCATCAGGATCTCCCAGCCGGCAAAACCTCGGATCAAGGTGTATACGGCGGTTTTGGTGGTGTAAGCGGTCAGCACCACCCCGCCGGTGACGGTTGCTTCGGGATAGGCATCGGAAAGCCAGGCCGACAGCGGCGGAGCAGCGGCATTAACCAGAAAACCGATCAGGATCAGGTAGGTGGGCAGGTCACGGATTGCAAACGGGTCAAAGGCAACTGATCCGGTGGCCTTGATCTGGAGCAGGATACCGGCCAGCAGCATCAGACCGCCCAGCAGGTGGATCATTACATAGCGGAAGGCTGACTGGTAGCTGCGCTCGGTACCCCTGGCCAGGATCAGAAAGGTTGAGGCAATGGCCATTACTTCCCAGAACAGATAGAGTGAGATCAGATCACCGGCAAAAACCGCGCCAATGCTGGCCCCGATATAGGTAAGGGCGGCAACCGGCTCAACCCTGGTCTTCAGGTGCAGGGCAAAGATACCGGCGGCAAAGGCGTTGATGGTAAAGACGTAGCCGAATGCCTTGCTCAGCTTATCGACCCGCAGCAGGGTCAGATCAAAACCGAACAGCTGGTACTGCAGGCCATTGCCAAGCGGCAGATTGACGATGACAAAAAAAGCGGCCAGGGGCACCAGAACGGCCGCAGCCATCCGGATGCGCGCAGGCAGCAGCGCCACCAGCACCGCTCCCAGCAGAAACAGGAATGAAGGATGCAGCCAGTCAATCATAGTAGTTCTCGCTCCGCTTCAGTGCATAGCCCAACAGCTTTGAGACCAGAATAATACCGACACAGGAGATAAAACCGAACACGGCATAAAATCCGGGCCATGCCTCAACTGAGTAAAAAAGCGTATGCTTGTGCATAAAAAAGTCGGGCAACACCAGCAGCACCAGTACCGCATAGAAGACATTGCGCACCAGCCTGATATTTTTCGGGTCATCTAGCCAGTTGAACTCTCGTGGAGTTGTCGGTACAGAGGCTGCGGCTGGTTTTGATTTTTTGGACATTCGCTCTCCCCCCTAATTCAGGATCGCCAGCTTGACAAGCCGCAGGAAAACATCCGGGTAGAAAAACAGCGCAACTGATCCGAGGGCGGTTATGCAGAGCGGCGCCAGGCAGAAGATCGGCGCTTCCTTGATGGTAGGCTCGACTCCTGCTGCCGGTTGCGCAAAAAAGGCACGGTAGATGATCGGCAGGAAGTAGGCGGCGTTCAGCAGGGATGAGCAGAGCAGGATAACCAGGATCGGTATCTGATCAGCCTCTACCGCACCGATAACCAGGTTCCATTTGCTGATGAAACCGCCCAGCGGCGGCAGGCCGATAATACTCAAGGCACCCAGAAAAAAAGCGCCGAAGGTGATCGGCATCTGCCGGCCCAGGCCGTCCATCTGGCTGATGTATTTCTTGTGGCTGGCCACATAGATGGCTCCCGCGCAGAGGAACAGGGTGATCTTTCCAAAGGCGTGCATGGCGATATGCAGAACGCCGCCGGTCATACTAGACGGTGTCAGCAGGGCAACGCCCAGTACGATGTACGAGAGCTGTCCGATGGTGGAGTAGGCCAGCCGCCGCTTCAGGTTGTCCTGGGTCAGGGCCACCAATGAGGCGACCAGTATGGTGATGCAGACGAAGTACGAAAGGATTGTGCCGTAATCAAGGCTGCGCAGCAGATCAGGCCCGAAGATGTCCAGTATTACGCGGACAATGGAAAAGACCCCCACCTTGACTACGGCCACGCCGTGCAGGAACGAGCTGACCGGCGTGGGGGCCACCATGGCGGCAGGCAGCCAGCCGTGGAACGGCATGATGCCCGACTTGGCAAAGCCAGCCACAAACAGGCAGAGGATCAGCCCCAGAAGCGCCGGGGAAGCCTTGCCGGCCAGAATCCCGCCGGCGGTGAAATCAAGGGTTCCGGCTACCGAGTAGGTGATAATGACGGCTGGCAGTGCAAACCCGATGGAGGTGCCCAGGATGTAGGTCAGATACTTGCGGCCCGACCGGCGGGCCTCGGCGTTCTGTTCATGGGTGACCAGCGGATAGGTGGAGAGGGATAGTACCTCGTAAAACAGGTACATGGTCAGCAGGTTGGCGGAAAAGGCCACGCCGATGGTGGCCGAGATGGCCAGGGCAAATGAAGCAAAGTAGCGGGTCTGGGCGTGCTCCTTGAGGGTGCGCATGTAGCCGATGGAGTAGGCCGAGGTGCAGATCCAGAGGAATGAGGCCACCAGGGCAAAGAACATCCCCAGCGGATCAACCTTTAACGCGATCGGTACACCGGGGATAACCTCAAACAGGGTGAACGTGAAGCCGCCACCTGCCAGCACCGCAGGCAGCATGGAGGCAACCAGCAGAAATTTGCCCACGGCGATCAGCAGGGTCCAGCTTTCCCGCAGGTTGGGTCGACGGTCCGACAGCATGATCGGAATCGTGCCCAGCATGGAGATCAGCACCGCTGCCAGAGGTAGAATGGAAGGTGTACAGGTCATGACGTCAACATACGCTCCGTAGTGTCCGGCCACTGGGCCGGGAGTCAGTGTGCCGCATCAGAGAAACTTCGGCAGCGTCAGGCGAATCGCTGAAACAATCGGTCCGGTTCCAAGTCCGATCACCAGCAGGGCTGCTGCAGTTACCACCAGCGGCGCCAGCATCGGCAACGGTGCCTCCGCAACCGGGGCGTGATGATCGTCGCCGTGGTGGTGGCCACCATGATGAGCCTCCCCATCGTCGGTGAAATAGGCCAGTTCTATGATCCTGAAAAACATGATCGCATTGACCAGGCTGCTGAACAGCAGCGCAGCCAGAAAGCCCCACTGTCCGGCCTGCACCGCCCCCTGCAGCAGGTACCATTTGCTGAAGAAACCGCAGGTGGGGGGGACGCCGATAATTGAGAAGGCCCCCACCGTAAAGGCGGCCATGGTGACCGGCATGGTGCGGTAGAGCCCTTTCAGGTTGTCGAAGGAGAGACTGCCGGTACGGCTGGCAATGGCAGCCGCAGCCAGGAACAGGCAGAGCGTCATAACGGCATCGTTGAAGATGTGCAGTATGGCGCCGGTCATCCCCTGACTGTTGGCCAGCCAGAAACCGCCCACCATGTAGCCCACCTCGGCGATGAGGATGTAGGTCAGCATCCGTCGCAGGTCCCGCTGGCCCAGGGCCAGTGAGGATGCGCAGACAATGGCAATAGCTGCTGCCCAGACCACGCCGGACTGCACCAGCGGGTGGCTGTAAAAGACGTACTCCGGGGTAAAGACATTCAGGATGACCCGGATCATCAGATAGATGGTGACCTTGGTCATCAGCGGCGCAAACAGCAGCCCGGCAGCGGTGGGGGCCAGGGAATAGGCGTTGGGCAGCCAGCCGTGCAGCGGGAAGAAGGCCATCTTGACCCACAGCCCCACAATGGCAAAGGCAAAGGCGGTGGCCAGGGCCGGGCCCTGTGGCAGGGTTTTGATGATGGCGGCCATGTCGGCCATGTTAAGACTGCCGGTCAGGATGTAGAGGTAACCGATCCCCAGCAGATAGAAACAGGCGCCGATGGAGCCCATGATGATATAGTTGAAGCTGGCCAGCGGCGCCCTGCCTTTGCCCATGGCGATCAGACCGTAGGTGGTGATGGAGGTGATCTCCAGCAGCACGTAGAGGTTAAAGGCGTCGGCAGTCAGCACCAGTCCCATCAGACCGGCAATCAGGATCAGATAGAGGGTGAAGAAGAGATGCTCGCTGCCGGGGTGCTCCCGCTCCACCCAGGGCAGGGCCGAGAAGGTGGCAGTGAGGGCGATGCCGGAGATCAGCACCAGCATCATGGCACTGAGCGGATCAACCAGCAGTTCAATGCCGTAGGGTGGGGTCCAGTTGCCGACGGTGTAAGAAAAGCCGCCTTCTTTGAGTACCCGCGCCAGCAGCATCAGCGAACCGGCGGTTGAGAAAACCAGCGGCCCCAGGGTGAGCGGCATGACCCATCTGCGTGACAGCCGCCCCAGCAGGTTCAGGACAAAGGCTGCCACCAGCGGCGCTGCCAGAATGTAGAGATGGAGATTGGTGGGGGAGCTCATTTGCCGATCTTCTCCAGGATTTCATCTTCTTCAAGGGTGCCGTATTCACGGTAGATACGTAGCAAGACTGCCAGGGCCACGCCGGTGACGCTGACCGAAACCACGATGGCGGTCAGCATCAGTACATGGGGCAACGGGTTGACCACCAGTGTTGGATCAACCCCCTGCGCAAGGGCTTTGTACTTGTCCACGATCGGGATACCGGCGCCACGCTTCACCCCGCTGGAGACATAAAGCAGGATGATGGCGGTCTGGAAGATGTTCATCCCCAGCAGTTTCTTGACCAGGTTCTTTTTGCCGATCATGGCGTACAGCCCCACCATCATCAGGATCACATAGAGCCAGTAGTTGTATTTGGCCACAATTTCAGCAGTCAGTCCGGTCATCTCACAGCCCCTCGTCCAGTTCGCCGCCGGAGCTTAAATCCCAGTACAGCGACAGCATGATGCTCATGACCGCCAGACCCACCCCTACCTCAACAATGAAGATGCCAAAGGAGCGCCATTCGATCGGCCCCAACGGAAGCAGCGGTTCAAGGGCACTGTAATCAAGGAACAGGCCGCCCACCAGGGCACACAGCACAGCGGTGCCGACAAAGATCAGCGCCCCGGTAGTGCCCAGGATGCTGTTCATGGATTCTGAAAAGGTCTTGAGTGAGGTCTTGAGGTCAAAGGCCAGGGCCAGCAGGATGTAGGAGGCCCCCAGGAGTACCCCTCCCTGAAAGCCGCCGCCGGGGCTGTAATGACCATGGACAATGACATACAGGCCAAACAGCTGGATAAACGGCACCATCATGCGGGCCGAGACCCGGATGATCTGATTGTCGCCGAATGCACGCTGCGCTGCCTTTTCCTGGATACGTTTCATGATTTGGACCTCCGCAGGACGCAGATTACGGCCATACCGGCACAAAAGATAACCACGGTCTCAAACATGGTGTCGTAGCCCCGGTAGTCCCCCAGTACTGCGGTAACGATGTTGGGTACATGGGTCTCGGGCACACTGTTTCTGATGTAATGGGAGGAGACATGGGTTGATGCCGGGGATGCCGGATCAGACCAGGGGGCAAAATCCTGCACACCGTACAGCAGCACCGCACCGGTGATGAGTGAGCATAACAAGGCGATCGCTTTCAATCCTTGCACCTCCGTGAGGTACGCAGTACTGCGGCGATAAACAGCACGGTGCTGATACCGGCGCCAACGGTTGCCTCGGTAAAAGCCACATCCACGGCCCCCATCTCGGCCCAGAGCAGACACATCAGGAAGCTGTAGACCCCGAAAATAACAGAAGCCCCCAGCAGATCACGTGCATTAATGGCGGCAACGGCACAGATAAGTACCAGTGCCAGAATGAGAAGATCAACCTGCCAGGTCATGGAAGTTTATCCCCCTTTTTCCAGGGTTCAATCCCGTTGATCAGGGCGCTTTCAGTAATGGCGTTTGCTGCGGTGGGGCTGGCCACAAACACAAAGCCCAGTATAGCCAGCAGCTTCAGGCTGACCAGGAGATTTGAAAAAGACAGATCCTGCTGCAGGGTATACAGGATGATGGCCATCAGAATCAGCATCAGTCCCAGGGTGTCGCATTTGCTGGCGGCATGGAGTCTGGTATAGAAATCAGGCAGCCGCAGGATACCAATAACCGCAACAGCAAAAAAGAAGATGCCGGCGAGCAGCAGTAATGTAATCAAGGCAGACACGTTGATCAGTCCTTTCCCGTTACTTTTCGTGTTCCAGATGAACTGCCTTGCGGCGCAGGAAATACTTGGATGCAGCCAGCGTGGCAATGAAGTTAAGCATGGCGTAGGCCAGGGCAATATCGATGAACATGGACAGGTTGTTGTAGAGCAGGCCGATCAGCAGCAGCAGTACCGTGGCATGGGTGCCGATGACGTTGCCCCCCAGTATCCGATCAAGCACCGATGGGCCTTTGATGACCCTGATCAGACAAAAACCGATCAGCAGCAGCAAGGCAATAGCTGAATAGAGAAAAACCGTCTGCATCATGCCTCCGATTCCAGTGCCCGTACGATCCGCTCTTCCATCTCTCCTGGAAGGGAATCGGCGGTTTCCTGGGTCAACGCGTAGACCGTCAGCTCATTGCCGTGTTTGAAGACGGTGACGGTGCCCGGTGTCAGGGTGATGGATTGAGCAAAGGTGACCCTGGCGAAGGTGGTTTGAAGACGGGTGGTGAAATGGATGATCTGTGGATTGATTAGATCAAGCATGCGAGGGCTCAGGACAATCCGGGCAATATCAAGACAGGCCAGGACGATCTGCCAGAACAGCCAGGGCAGGTAACCAGCCATGCCGAAGGTACGGCGCAGCAGCAGCTTGTCATCAACCCCATGGAACAGCAGCTTGTCGCTCATCAGCACCACCAGCAGGCAGGAGATGACCCCCAGGGTGAGGTGAAAGCCATCAAACATGCCGGACATGATAATCCAGAAGGCAAGCATAACCAAAAAAGTGGCAATCCGGGTGAGCACAATAAAACCCCATTATATAAAGGAGTAGACTGAAGATTTGGCTGCGCAGCGTTGTGAAGAGTGTTGAAACCCCTTTAGCATGTCTCGATATTTCGGGTCAAGCGGTTTCGGTCCCCCTGGTGGTAAAAATCTGCTTGCGGCTCTTGATCAGCTGTTGCATGATCTATTTTTGTTTTGCTGGAACACAGTTTTATCTGATTGCCGGTTGTGACCCGGCTTGCAAAACAGGGGCGGGTTTTTGTAGATTGTAGTGCATTTCCATTGACTTGTCTGAGCGGTCTGACTAGTCTTGCCGGTCAGAGAACAGTAGCCATGCTATTAACCACGCTTCTTGCCATACCACTGGGCCTGTTTGCCTGGTTTGTCCTGCAGATCGGACCGGTTGCCGCCGGACAGGTGCTGCAGGTTGCAATCCCCTGGATACCCAGTCTGGGGGTTACGCTCTCGTTCCGTGTTGACGGTCTGGGGCTGCTGTTTGCCCTGTTGATCAGCGGCATCGGGGCGCTGGTGCTGTTGTACGCCTCTTCCTATCTGCATGATCATCCCCACCTGGGCCGTTTTTACGGCTATCTGCTGACCTTCATGGCTGCCATGCTGGGTACGGTGCTGGCCGGTGACCTGATCACCCTGTTTATCTTCTGGGAGCTGACCGGGGTCTGTTCTTTTCTGCTGATCGGTTTTGATTACCAGCAGGCAGCCTCCCGCCGGGCTGCCCTGCAGGCTCTGTTGGTAACCGGCGCCGGTGGACTGGCTCTTTTGGCCGGTATCATCCTGCTGGCCAAGGCTGCCGACAGCAGTGACTTGTCCGTGATCCTGGCCAGTGGCGACCAGATCCGCAGCCATGGCCTCTACCTGCCGATCCTGCTGTTGA
>DKFG01000194.1:1691-3139 GCA_002452325.1 Geobacter sp. UBA6802 | reverse complement strand
GTTTTTCACCGGTGCTGGGGGGGACTGACAGCTGGTTTGTCTGGCTGACGGTGGTGGGGGGGATCACCCTGCTGCTGGGTGCTGCCAAGGCGGTGCTGCGCACCGATCTGAAGCAGATCCTGGCCTGGACCACGGTCAGTGCCCTGGGGATGCTGACCTTCCTTCTGGGGATCGGTACGCAGCTGGCCGTAACCGCAGCCATGCTGCTGCTGACCGTGCACGCCCTGTACAAGAGCGCCCTGTTTCTGGCTGCCGGTGCGGTGGATCACGGCACCGGCAGCCGTGAGGTCAACCGGCTGGGAGGGCTGGCCCCCTCCATGCCTCAGGTGGCACTGGCCGCCGGTCTGGCAGCCCTGTCCATGGCTGGCCTGCTGCCGCTGGCCGGCTTTATCGCCAAAGAGCTGTTCTATGAGGCAACTCTGCATGCTCCGATCAGACCCTGGCTGTTGAGTGGTGTGGCCCTGGCTGGCAACAGCCTGACCGTGGCTGCTGCCCTGCTGGCCGGGTATCTTCCCTTTTACGGTGTCCTGCGGGACCGTGACATTCATCCCCATCGGGTTGATCTGCGGCTCTGGCTGCCGCCGTTGCTACCGGCCCTGCTTGGGTTACTGGTGGGGCTGTTTCCTGCCGGTTTCGGCACACTGCTGACAGCACCGGCGGTTGCCCAGGTGGTCGGTAGTCCGGTAGCGGTTGAGCTGGCCCTCTGGCACGGCTTCAGTCCGGTGCTGCTGCTGAGTCTGGTCACCCTGGGGGCCGGGTTTTGCCTGTATCTGCTTTGCCGACGCTGGGGCTGGTTGCAGCGGCTGCCCGGCTGGGATACGGAGCAGCTCTACGACCTGCTGCTGGAGCGGCTGCCCGGTTTTGCCTCGTCCGTAACGCTGCATCTGCAGAGTGGTAAACTGCGCTACTACCTGATGACGGTGACCGGTGTGGCCGTGGCCCTGATGGCCGGTACCCTGGCGGTGAACAGCACTGCTGATCTGCGGTTGCCTATGCCGGATGGCAGCCTGCATGAGTGGCTGACCGCCCTGGTGATCCTGGCCGGTGCCCTGTTTGCCACTATTACCAGTTCACGCCTGGCAGCCGTGGCGGCCCTGGGGGTGGTGGGGTACGGTGTGGCCCTGATTTACATCATCTTCGGTGCGCCGGACCTGGCCATGACCCAGTTCTNNTGCTGGTGCTGCACAAGCTGCCCCATTTTACGCTGCTCTCCACCACCCGTGCACGTCTGCGCGATCTGGTGGTGGCCCTGGGGATCGGCAGTGTGATGACCATGCTGGTCTGGCGGGCTGTATCGCAGCCGCTGATCCCTTCGTTGAGCACCTGGTTCATGGAACAGAGCTTGCCTGCTGGTCATGGCCGCAATGTGGTCAACGTAATCCTAGTGGATTTTCGCGCTCTGGATACCCTGGGTGAGATCACGGTGCTGGCGGTGGCGGCCCTGGGGG